>JAISMW010000012.1 GCA_031276545.1 Tannerellaceae bacterium | reverse complement strand
TTTGAATGAGTTTTGCTACAAATTCAATCGCAGATACTTTGGTGAGCAGCAGTTTGAGCGGGTGTTAGTGGCTTCGGTCACATACAAAAATGAATTTAGGTATCATATACGATAATCATATATTTTTAAATTACAGCATGGTCGACAACGGGCTTGCCCGGGCGGCAAGACGATGGCGATAACCTTTTCGGGATCCGACGTGGTGCCGGCCAACTGCAACTCCGTCACCGTGGTGACCTATTATGCCGAGTCTCGCCACATTGCCGTCGGCTGCCGGTCTACTTCGCGCACGCCGATAACCATCACGGTAAACCCCTGTTCCGTACCGGTGAACCCTCATCTGCGCACGAGGGTGTACTGACACGGACAGGCATCAGCAGACGGAGGCTTTCGGATCACCGACGGTGTTTAGCGCTACTTTCCCGGAACGGCCTTCTTTTCAGTTGAGAGTTGAAAGTTATTGGGGGCATCCATCCATCATGCCGGTCAAAAGAATCACAGTTCGGACAATCCGTTATGCACTAACCACTGTTCCGAAAAACTTATACCTTTGTGACCTCGTAATTCAATAAGTCGCTATGCAAGAAATTCAGTTGAAAGACAAAAAGTTTGAACTGTTCATTCCCGAACAGGATATACAGGCTGCTATCGGCAGGATGGCTGAACAGATAAGGATAGATGCGGAAGGACGGAATCCGCTGTTTGTAGGGATACTCAACGGCGCGTTTATGTTTATCGCCGATTTAATGCACCGCCTGAACGGTCCGTATGAGCTGACTTTCGCCCGCTATTCTTCCTATCGCGGTACCCGTACGGGCGGTACGGTTCACGAAATCATGCCGGTTAAACCGTCCGTCGAAGGGCGCTCCCTGATTCTGCTGGAGGATATTATTGATACAGGCCTTACCATGCGTTACCTGATGGACAAGCTGAAAGGGGAAGGCGCCCGCGACGTAAAACTGGCCACCATGCTGTTTAAGCCCGACGCCTTGCAGTACGATGTGAAACCCGATTATGTGGGGCTTACAATCCCCAATGATTTTATTGTGGGCTACGGACTGGATTACGATGAACTGGGCCGGGCTTACAGGGATATTTACAGGCTTGTGGAAGAGTGATTTTACAGTATTAACCAAATATCAAATTTATGCTGAATGTAGTTATTTTTGGCGCCCCCGGTTCCGGCAAAGGAACGCAGAGCGAATTGATTAGTAAAGAATTCGGGTTAGACCATATTTCTACCGGCGAGTTACTGCGCGCCGAGATGAAGAACGGAACCGACCTGGGGAAAATAGCCGGCGAATACATCAACAGGGGACAGTTGATTCCCGATGCACTGGTTATCGACATGCTTGCCAAAACGCTGGAAAGCAGGACGGATACCGGCGGCATCATCTTTGACGGATTTCCCCGTACCCTCCCGCAGGCCGAAGCGCTGAAAAAGATGCTGAACGGACGCCACAGCGACGTGGACGTGATGATAAACCTGGACGTGGAGGAAGAAGAACTCGTGCAGCGCCTGATGGCGCGCGGCGACAGGCTGGGACGTTCGGACGACAACTGCGAAACCATCCGGGCCAGGCTGAAGGTCTATCATTTGCAAACAGCGCCTCTGATAGCATACTATACAAAGGAAGGAAAGCATCATGCCGTAAAAGGTAGCGGTTCGATAGAACATATCTTTGAGCAAATCCATTCCGTTCTGAAGAAAAAATGCCGGGAGAATCCTCCCGTATCATCAACCTGCTAATCCCTGTACACTGTGTCGAATTTTGTAGATTATGTGAAGATTTATTGCCGTTCGGGCAAAGGTGGCAGAGGCTCCACCCATTTCCGCAGGGAAAAGTACATCCCCAAAGGCGGCCCGGACGGAGGCAACGGAGGAAAGGGCGGCAGTATCTACCTCAGGGGAAACCGCAACTACTGGACCTTGCTCCACCTGAAGTTTGAGCGCCACATCATCGCCACCCCCGGAGGAGGCGGAACGGCAAAGCGAAGTTCGGGAAAGGACGGAGAAGACCGGGTGATAGAAGTGCCCTGCGGAACCGTAGTGTACGATGCCGAAACAGGCGAATACATTTGCGATGTAACGGGCGACGGGCAGCAACAGCTCCTGCTCCAGGGCGGACGGGGCGGACTGGGCAACTGGAACTTCAGGACGTCCACCAATCAGGCGCCCCGCTATGCCCAGCCCGGCGAGCCGGCTCAGGAGCGCAAAATAATACTCCAACTCAAGCTCCTGGCCGATGTAGGGCTGGTGGGCTTTCCCAATGCGGGGAAATCCACGCTGCTGTCGGCTATATCCGCCGCCAGGCCCAAGATTGCCGATTATCCCTTCACCACGCTGGAACCCAACCTGGGTATCGTAGGCTACAGAGACAACCGCTCGTTTGTGATGGCCGACATCCCCGGAATTATAGAAGGAGCAAGCGAAGGAAAAGGCCTGGGGCTGCGCTTCCTGCGGCATATCGAACGCAATTCGCTCCTCCTTTTCATGATTCCTGCCGATACGCACGATATACGGAAAGAATACGAGGTGCTGCATCGCGAACTGGTGCAGTACAATCCGGAACTGCTGACCAAAAACCGCGTACTGGCCATTACCAAGAGCGATATGCTGGACGAAGAACTGACAGGCGCGCTGTCGGAAGACCTGCCCGAAGGTATTCCGGCGGTCTTTATCTCGTCCGTCACCGGACAGGGTCTCACCACACTGAAAGACATTCTGTGGAAAGAACTGAACAGGGAAACCTTCCACGAGCCGGAACGTATCGTACACAAGAATTTAGACCTCAGCTCTCTCCCCCCGGACGAAGAAGACGATTGGGATATCCCGGCAGAAGAGGACGATCCGGACGGGGCCGACCGGGACGCTGATGAAGACTTCTGACAGGAACAGCGCCCTGACGATGCGGCGGTTTTCTATCTTTGAAGAAGACGGTCGCGTCGTGCATTTTATCACCACCCGACACGGAGGAGTGAGTACGGGCAATTATGCATCCCTTAATCTGAGTGAATATGCCGGCGACGACCCTGCGGCTGTCCGCCGGAACAGAGAGACCCTGTGCGGCGCATTAGGCATTCCCGTCGCCCGTCTGTGCGTGCCCCGCCAGGTACATGGCGACCGGATCGGTTTGCTTGAAGAACCGCCGTCCTCCTTTGCGGAAGATATGGATGCGCTGATTACCGGAGAACCGGGTATCTGCCTTGCCGTATCGACGGCCGACTGCGTTTCCCTGCTGCTTTACGCTCCGGATAAAAAGAAGATTGCCGCCGTACATGCCGGATGGCGGGGCACCGTTCTGCAGATTGCCGGACAAACGGTACGGCGGATGGCGGAAGAGCTGGGGTGCAATCCCGGCCGGATGTTGGCAGGCATCGGCCCGTCCATCGGATGCGGAGCCTTCGAGGTGGGCGAAGAGGTATGTGCATCCTTTATCTCGGCAGGCCTGGAGATGCAGCATATCTGCCGCAGAAATGCCTCGACAGGCAAGGCGCACATCGACCTGAAAGAAGCCAATCGCCTGCAATTGCTGGAGGCCGGTATACCGGACGCCCGCATTGAAGTGTCGGACGTCTGCACGTACACCCGGCACGACGAATTTTTCTCAGCCCGCCGGCTGGGGATACTCAGCGGCCGGATGCTGACAGGCATCATGCTGAAGAACAAACAGGAATGAGTGAAGATTACATTATAAACATCACAAAATGCATAGACATGAATAAATTATTGTTACGCCTCGCGGCTGTCAGTTGCGCAGTCCTGCTTGCCGGCTGCGCAGGGAAAAAAGATTATTTTGAAGAAAGCGGCTCGGTATTTCATACGCTGTACCGGATTAAATACCAGGCGCCCCGACTGCTGACGGAGAAACTTGACGCCGAACTGCAGGCGTTCAATCTTTCGCTCAATCCGTTTAATCCCCATTCCATCATCTCGAAAGTAAACCGAAACGAGCCGGTGGAGGTGGACGGATTTTTCACGGACGTATTCCTGAAAGCACAGGAAATATACGCCTGTTCCGGAGGAGCATTCGACCCGACCGTAGCCCCCTTTATCAACCTCTGGGGGTTTGGTTTCAGCCGGATGGACAGCGTAAGCCCCCGGATGATAGACAGCATAAGGACCTTTGTGGGGTATGATAAAATACGCCTCGAAGGAAAGACCGTCGTAAAAGACGATCCGCGCATCATACTCAATTTCTCGGCGATAGCGAAAGGGTATGCCTGCGATGCGGTAGCCCGTCTGCTGGAACGCGAGGGAGTGACAAACTATATGGTGGAAATAGGAGGCGAAGTCGCCATGCGCGGCGTCAATTCTCTGGGAGAATGCTGGCGCATAGGCATCAACAAACCGGAAGACGATGCCGATGGCGGCAGTACGTCCCTGGAAGACACCATACAGATGTGCAAACCCTGCGGTATCGCCACATCCGGAGATTATCGCAACTTTTACGTAAAAGACGGCGTAAAGTACGCGCATACAATTAACCCTGCCACGGGATATCCCGCAAGGCAGAACATACTGAGCGCTACGGTAATTGCCGGCGATTGCATGACGGCCGACGGATACGCCACCGCCTTTATGGTCATGGGTATAGAGAAAGCCGTGGAAACCGCCCGCGCCATCCCCGGCATAGAATATTTCTTTATCTATTCCGACCCCGACGGCAACCAACTGGTTTCCTGTTCGGAGAGTATCCGGCCTTATCTTTCGAACCGGTAGATTGAATTAGCAAAAATGCGTTACCTTTGTTCCGGTTTGTAATTATTGTATCATTAATAAAAAACAGTTATGAAGAAGGAAATCAAAAATGGCCTGTTGTACAGTGTGCTTTGTTCGGTATTATTACTGTGCTCCTGTAATCCGGGTGTAAAAGAAAGCGAAACGAAAGAACATGAAGTGCAGGAAGAAGTGAACAGCGCGGATAAACTGGTGATTGTGGCAAATATCACCGTGTCTCCCGAGTTTAAAGAAGAATTGCTCCCGGCCATTCAGGCCGTAGTGGAAGCGACCCGCAAGGAAGCCGGGAATATCTCCTACGATGTATTTGAAGATACGAATAACCCGTTGAGGTTTACTTTTATCGAACACTGGAAATCGCAAAGCGCCATCGACGCTCACAACGCAAGCGACCATTTCATCCGGTTTGCAAAAGCGCTGGAGAACAAAGCTGCGCTGGAAGCTTTTATACTGAAACAAAAGTATTAGTCTCCGCGCTTAGTCGAAAGAAAGAGAAAACGGGGTTTCGAATAATTCGTTATTTGAAATCCCGTTTTTATTCGTCGGGAGATTTGAAGAGAGAAGGACGTCTCCTGTCGAAAAAATCGGTGACCTGACTGAATAAATACCTCACCTCCTTCGTAAAAGAAACCGTTTCCGGCGTAAGCACCTTGAGCGCTTTAGGAATCACCGATACATCAATCCGCTTGCCGGACATGACGGGTTCGCCGTCCAGGTGCATCATCCCCCGTTTTTGCCGGACAATCGTGAGTTGCGCAGCCTGTATCATCTTTATCTTGCTGTGTTTATTAATCTGTTTCGTAAATAACTGGAAAGCCAGCGAAGGAATGTCCAGCGGTGTAAAGGGCGAAAGGATGGTAATATCCATTTTCCCGTCCTGGATATTGGCATGAGGCGCTATATAGGCGTTGTTTCCGTATTGCGACGCATTGGCGCAGGCCACCAGAAAGGCTTTTTCCTTGATGGACAGGTCTTCGACGAACAACTCGTATACTTCCGGTTTGTACCGGAGGTATTCTTCTACCGTACTTTTCACATACGTAAGCGAGCCTCTTCGTTTTTCTCTTGCAAACTTGTGACTTACCGCGGCGTCGAACCCAACGCCACAAGTTGTAAAAAAGATGCAGTCGTTGGCTTTACAGGCGTCAATCGTGCTGACATTTCCCTTGTCGATCATCTCAATCGCCCGTTTGGCATCCATCGGGATATGCAGTTCCCGCGCCAGTCCGTTTCCCGATCCTTTAGGGATAATACCCAGCACCGTATCGGAATGCAGCATGGCCGTAGCCACCTCATTCACCGTACCGTCTCCCCCTACGGCAAGTATATATTTCGCCCCCTGTTCGATGGCTTGCCTTGTAAGTTCTCCGGCATGACCTCTGTGTTCGGTAAACGATATCTTGAGGGAATACCGTTTTGCCGCAGTCATTTCTTCTATCATTTTGGGAATCTTCCGTTTGGAACCCGAACCCGATATAGGGTTTATAATCGCCTGAACATCAAATTGCTGATCATATCTTTTCTGCATCTTTATTATCTCTCCCGATTTTCAATAGCACCGCGGGCAAAAGTAATGCTTTTGTGAAACTTTTAGATCATGCAGTCCGTAATAAGTGAATTTTTTATTACTTTTGCGTCTGGATTTGTCGGTATAACAACAATAAGTCCGAACTAATTGATAATTTAGTGATAAAAATCTTATCTTCTTTAATAGTATGACATTATTACAAAACAAACTATCGAAATACGATGCCCCGCAAAAGGCCATGGAAGCCGGGATTTATCCTTACGGGCGAATGATTGAAAGCGATCAGGATACCGAAGTACAAATCAGCGGGAAGAAAGTCTTGATGTTCGGCTCGAATGCTTACCTGGGTTTACTCAATCACCCGAAAGTAAAGGAAGCTGCCATCGAAGCCATCCGCAAATATGGATCAGGCTGTGCCGGATCCCGCCACCTGAACGGCACACTGGATATGCACGTACAGTTGGAAAAACGTTTAGCCGACTTTGTAGGAAAAGAAGAAGCCATGATGTATTCCACCGGATTCCAGGTCAATCTGGGCGTCGTATCCTGCCTTACCGGACGGGAAGACTACATTATATGGGATGAACTGGACCATGCCTCCATCATCGAAGGACATCGCCTTTCCTTCTCCACCAAATTGAAATACAAACACAATGATATGGATTCGCTGGAGAAACAGCTCCAAAAGTGCGAACCCGACCGGATAAAGCTGATCGTTACCGACGGCGTGTTCAGTATGGAAGGCGACGTGGCCAACCTTCCGGACATCATTGATCTGAGCAAAAAATACAATGCAAGCGTGATGGTAGACGAAGCACACGGTATCGGCGTCCTGGGACGGCAGGGACGCGGCACCTGCGACCACTTCGGCGTCACCCGGGATGTAGACCTGATTATGGGAACCTTCAGCAAGTCGCTGGCATCCATCGGTGGTTTTATTGCATCCGACAAGGCAACCATCAACTTCCTTCGGCATCATTCCCGCCCCTACATATTCAGTGCAAGCAATACGCCTTCGGCAACGGCCGCCGTAAACGCAGCGCTTGATATTATGCTGAGTGAACCCGAACGCCTCGACCGTTTGTGGGAGCTTACAAACTATGCCCTGGCCGGCTTCCGGAATATGGGATGCGAAACAGGGAATACCTCCACACCGATTATCCCCCTGTTCATCCGCGACAACGATCTTACATTCCTCATCGTGCGCGAACTGTTCGATGCCGGCATATTCGTCAATCCGGTGGTATCTCCGGCAGTGGCGCCTGCAGACACGCTGATACGCTTTTCGCTGATGGCTACCCATACGATGGAACAACTGGACTTTGCGATGAATGCCATCCGCAAAGTATTCCGAAGCCACGGACTGATTCCGTAACACCATTACCTTTTCTACCGTTTCTTTGAATCCGGACGGATAATATTGGCATTAGGTATATCATATAAATTTTAAATCCATGAAATCAGTCTTTTCTTTTAAAACATGCGCTGTTTTATTATTCTCAATCTTTTTTATGAGCGCCGGCGACGGCCGGGGTATACTGGAAGGTTCCACAGATGTGGAATATAAAAAGCTGCCGCAGAACAGGCCGCAGCAACCGTCCGTAACCAGTATCCTCGAAATACTGGATACGGCAACGGGAAGCCGCACAACGGTGAAAGAATTTAACACCCGTATAGAAGCCCCCAACTGGACCCCCGACGGAAAATGGCTTATCTACAACAGCGGAGGAAAACTGTACCGAATATCCCCCGATAAACCGGGCGAACCGGAACAGATCAACACAGGCTTTGCCGCTAACTGCAACAACGACCATGTGGTCAGCTTCGACGGCACCTTTATAGCCATCAGCAACAGCCCCGTGGAAGACCGGCGTTCGCGCGTATATACCCTGCCTGTCGAGGGAGGCATTCCCCGTTTAATCACACCCGTGGGGCCAAGCTATCTGCACGGTATCAGCCCCGACGGCCGCACCCTGGCCTATTGCGCCGAACGTAGCGGCAACTTCGATATTTATGTCATACCGGCCGAAGGAGGCCACGAAGTTCGCCTGACCACAGCCGAAGATTTGGACGACGGGCCGGAATATTCCCCCGACGGGAAATACATCTGGTTCAACTCCGTACGAAGCGGCCTGATGCAGGTATGGCGAATGAAAGCGGACGGTTCGGAACAAACTCAGATGACCTTCGACGAAACGCGCAATGCCTGGTTCCCCCACATCTCGCCGGATGGCAGGCAAGTGATATTCATCACCTACAACAAAGGCGATTTGAAACCCAACGAGCATTTAGCCAACAAAAATGTAGAACTTCGCCTGATGCCGGCAACCGGCGGCGAGCCAAAGACATTAGTAAAACTCTTCGGCGGACAAGGCACCATCAACGTAAATTCCTGGGCGCCGGACAGCAAACGGCTGGCTTTTGTAAGCTACCGGTTAAATTAAACTCCCCCGGGGTCGCTGCTTCCCCCAAAAAAGCAAATCAAATGTGAGCCGAAGTTGTCCCGTCGAAGAAAGAATGAGATGAACATGAGGTTTGCATCCCCAATTGCATTTCTGATGATTTAAAACCCGGCCTGATTACCCCCGCCAGGTTTTCCGGAAGGGTGAATCACGCCGTGGTTCACCCTTTCTGATTTTCAGAAAGCATGAATCACGTCGCAGTTCACCCTTTCTGATTTTCAGAAAGCATAAATCATGTCACGGTTTGCCCTTTCTGATTTTCAGAAAGCATGAATCATGTCGTGGTTTGCCCTTTCTGATTTTCAGAAAGCATGAATCATGTCGTGGATCGCCCTTTCTGATTTTCAGAAAGCATGAATCACGTCGTGGTTTGCCCTTTCTGATTTTCAGAAAGCATGAATCATGTCATGGTTTGCCCTTTCTGATTTTCAGAAAGCATGAATCATGTCGTAGTTTGCCCTTTCTGATTTTCAGAAAGCATGAATCACGCCGTAATTTGCCCTTTCTGATTTTCAGAAAGCATGAATTACGTCGTAGTTCGCCCTTTCTGATTTTCAGAAAGCATGAATCACGCCGTGATTTGCCCTTTCTGATTTTTCAGAAAGCATAAATCATGACGTGATTGCCCCTTCCTGATTTTTCAGAAAGCAGGAAAGAGGACAGGAAACAATAAGAGGTTTGTTACTTATGCCATATATACAGCCGCCGCCGTTGCTGCTATGAACGATAAACGGTTCGCTATTCACGGTTATCCATAATAAAAGGAATATTCTTGCGTTCATACTATATTCAAAGCAATTGATGTATAATGAAAATAGTACAAATCAACAAGTATTTCTTTATAAAAGGAGGAGCAGAAACGGTGTTCTTCAATACGATGGATTTACTCGCCAAGGAAGGGCATACCGTCATACCGTTCAGTCTTAAAAACAAAAAGAACTTCCACAGCCCTTACGAAAAGTATTTTGTGGATTATCCCGAACTGTCGGAGTCCGGCTTGTGGACAAAGTTCAAATACGCTCCGGCATTCCTGCACAACAGGCAGGCTGCCCGGAAACTGGATGCCCTTCTGACGGCCGAAAAACCGGATATAGCGCATATTCATTTGATGTTTAACAGTTTTTCCGCGGCTATACTGCCGGTATTGAAAAAGCGCCGGATACCCGTCGTGATGAGTGTGCACGATTATCGCCTGGTGTGTCCGGCCTATACGTTTATAGACGGGGATGGCCGCTTCTGCGAGCGGTGCCGCACAAAGCGTTATTACCACTGCATCGTCCACCGCTGCTACCGCAAAGACCGGTTAAACAGTATGCTGCTTGCGATGGACAACTATTACCGCGCCTATTTTATCCGTCCTGCGGAGTATATTCATCAATTTATTTTTGTAAGCAACTTTTCGCGCAGTAAACACATCGCCTTTGATCCCTCATTTGAAGCCCAATCCACCTGCCTGTATAATTTCACTCCCGTACAGGAGAAAAAAGAGCGGGTGAGAGGAAAGTATCTTTTGTTTTTCGGCAGGATTTCGGCCGAGAAAGGAATTGCCACACTAATGCAAGTCATGAAGAGGCTGCCGGATATCACGCTGAAAATTGCAGGAACGGGGCCTTTGCTGAAAGAGCTGGAAGGGCAGAATCTGCCGAATGTAGCGTTTCTCGGATTTCAGCGCGGAGAGGATCTGTACAACTGCATACGGAATGCCATGTATGTGGTGGTTCCTTCCGAATGCTATGAGAACAATCCCCTGTCGGTTATCGAATCCATGATGCTCGGTACACCGGTTATCGGGAGCGGCATCGGAGGAATACCGGAACTGATTCAAAATGAACAGACCGGATACGTCTTTGAAGTGAACAGCCCGGAAAGTTTGCAGCACACCCTGCGGAAAGCCATCTCCATCCCGGATGAGGCATATTATGCCATGTCGGATGCAGCCCGGGAATTTGCCCTGGAAAATTTCTCCGGAACATCACATTACCGGAAGCTGATGGAAGTATATGACTCCGTACGGAATAAAGCCTTAGCCTGATGAAGAAAAAAACGATTTACGTATTCGGCACAAGGGGATTCCCCGGTGTGCAGGGAGGAGTGGAAAAACATTGCGAATATTTGTATCCGGAATTGAGCGGAAAGTATGAAATAGTGGTCTTCCGAAGGAAACCGTATCTGCCGGAGAAAAGGGATGCGGCGTATGCAGGTATCCGGTTTGTGGACTTACCTTCTACGCGCATTGCCGGTTTTGAGTCCTTTATTCATTCGTTCCTTTGTACCCTACTGTGTATGATAAAAAGACCATCCGTGGTACATATCCACAACTTCGGCCCGGCTATGTTTATCCACTTGCTGAAGCTGTGCAGGCTGAAAGTGGTGCTGACCTACCACAGCGTAAATTACAGGCACGAGAAATGGAGCGCCTTTGCCCGTTGCATACTGAAAATAAGCGAACGTCTGGCTACGGAAGGAGCCGACCGGATTATCTTTGTCAATCAAACACTGATACCGCTTTTTAAGGACAGCATACAGCGTAAATCTGTCTTTATCCCGAATGGCGTCCATCCCCGGGAGCGAACAGCAAATACCGGATATATCACCACTCTCGGACTCACTCCCGGGCGATATATCCTCACGGTGGGGCGCATCACACAGGAAAAGGGACTGGATTATCTGATAGATGCGTTTCTGCAAAGCCACCTTCCCGGCTATCAACTGGTATTGGCCGGAGGCATCGACCATTCTACCCAATACGCAAAAAATCTCTATCGAAAAATACAAAACCAGCCCCGGATACTGACGACGGGATATGTGGACGGAGAGGAATTGAGACAGTTGTATTCTCATGCCCGGCTTTTTGTTATTGCATCATACAACGAAGGATTTCCCCTTGTCCTGCTGGAGGCGATGAACTACCGTCTTCCTATCCTGGCCAGTGATATTCCCGGAAACAGGCAGTTGGGGCTGAAGGATACGGATTACTTTGAGGCAGGCAACACGGCATCCCTCTCCCTCCGTCTGTCCGAAGAACTGAAGAAGCCCGGACAGTCTTGCCGGTATGACCTCGCGGCCTATACCTGGGAGCAAATAGCCACTCAGGTAAACAGGATCTACGAGGCGATTCTTCCGGCCGGGGCAACCACCCTTGCGGATGGATGCGCCGCATCGGGCGAAGCGGCTTCCGGCGATACGGAAGAAGTCACGAACCTCGGGGAATGAAACGCCGGTTACAGTGGAAGGGGATTTTTTTGAAGGAATATTTGTGTATATACACCTTTCATCTTATCTTTGCGCCTCAAATTAAACAAATATTAATATTAACAGAGAAACAGAGATTTATGAACAATTACGAAACCGTTTTCATTTTGACTCCCGTTTTGTCTGAAGTGCAGATGAAGGAAGCGGTAGAAAAATTCACAACCCTGCTGAAAACAGAAGAAGCAGAGATTGTAAATGAAGAAAATTGGGGATTGCGCAAATTGGCCTATCCTATCGACAAGAAAACAACAGGCTTTTATCAGATGATTGAATTTAAAGCCAAACCCGAAACCATCGCTACCTTGGAAGTGCACTTCCGGCGTGATGAACGCGTACTCCGGTTCCTGACATTTCGCCAGGATAAATTTGCCGCCGAATATGCGGCCAAGAGAAGAAATTTGAAATCATCCACAAAAGAAACCGTAAAGGAGAATTAATTATGGCAACACAATCGGAAATCAGATATTTAACCCCCCCGTCGGTTGATGTAAAGAAGAAAAAATATTGCCGTTTCAAAAAGAACGGAATCAAGTACATTGATTACAAAGATCCCGAGTTCCTGAAGAAATTCCTGAACGAACAGGGAAAGATCCTTCCCCGCAGGCTTACAGGTACATCGCTGAAGTTTCAGCGCCGTATTGCTCAGGCCGTCAAACGGGCACGTCACCTGGCGCTGCTTCCTTATGTAACCGATTTAATGAAATAATCAAGAAGAGAGGAGACAGAATATGCAAATTATTTTGAAAGAAGATATAGTAAACTTAGGCTACAAAGACGATATCGTAACCGTAAAAGACGGTTACGGACGCAACTTTCTAATCCCGCAAGGAAAAGCAGTGATAGCTTCCGAATCGGCCAAAAAAGTATTGGCGGAAAATCTGAAACAGCGCGTCCACAAATTGGAGAAAATCAAGGAAGACGCGCAGGCATTAGCCGTCAAGCTGGAAGGTGTCACGCTCACGATTGGAGCCAAAACAAGTTCATCGGGTACGATTTTCGGTTCCGTGTCCAATATCCAGATCGCTGAAGCACTATCAAAGGCCGGGATTGATATAGATCGCAAGATTATCTATCTCAAAGACCCTGTAAAAGAAGTAGGAAGCTATAAAGCGCTGGTCAGACTGCATAAGGATATTTCCGTAGAAATTCCTTTCGATGTAGTTTCCGAATGAGATAACAGTGTTTCATATTTTTTGGAAAGTGGGTATTTCGTAAATGAAGTGCCCATTTTTCTTTCTTAATCAGTAAAAAACCTTACATTTGCCTCGAAATTACGAATATAGGCAAAGTGAATAGACCGTCTTTACTGCATATACAATGGATAGTAATTTTACTTTTGTTTATGCCCGGTTTACGGGCAGAAGATAAAATGTTTACCGTCGTAATTGATGCCGGACATGGAGGTAAGGATCCCGGGGCACGGGGATCTACAATCAATGAAAAAGTAATCAATCTGTCCGTTGCACTCAAATTAGGCAATCTGATATCGGAAAAACAGCACGATGTAAAGGTTATCTACACCCGCAAGACAGACCGCTTTGTAGAACTGAACGAACGGGCGAATATAGCGAATCGGAATAAAGCCAACCTGTTTATTTCCATTCATACCAACGCTATCGCAAAGGGAAAATCTATTTCCGGTACGGAAACATTCACAATCGGGCTGGCACGCAGTGAAGAAAATCTGGACGTGGCTATGCGGGAAAACTCAGCCATTCTTTTGGAAGAAAACTATTTGGAGAATTATGAAGGGTTCGACCCTAATTCTACGGAGTCGTATATCATTTTTGAGTTTATGCAAAATAAACACATGGAACAAAGTATCAGCCTGGCTTCCGAAATACAAAAGTCGTTCAAAGGAGCCAAACGGATAGACCGGGGTGTGAAACAGGCCGGGTTGCTGGTACTCCGCAAAACCAATATGCCCAGTGTGCTGGTGGAATTGGGCTTTATTACGAATCCGGCAGAAGAACGCTTTCTGAAATCGACAGAAGGGCAAAACAAGCTGGCAAAAGCCATCTATGACGCGTTTGCCGTATATAAACAGGCATACAGCAAAAGGCAAAACACAACGCCCCCTACCCAGCCGGCCTCACAAAAAAACACAAACACCGCATCCGCTACGCCTGCGGAAGCCACCACGCCTTCTACAACGGCTGCAAACGCTAACAACGAGGCAACCGGGGGAAAGGTCGTCTATAAAATTCAGATTCTTGCATCTCGAAAGAAACTGCCGGCCAACTCCAGACAGCTAAAAGGATATAAAAATGTGACTTTTTACGAAGAGAACGGATTCTACAAATATATATATGGTGAGTCTGCCGACTGGACAACCATCAGGCGCACACATAAAAAAGTACTTAAGGACTTTAAAGACGCATTTATTGTAGTCTTCAAAGACGGAAAAAAAATAAAGAAATAAACGCATTAAATTAAATTTAAAAAGATGAAAAGGAAATTTACCCAAGAAGCAAAAATAGGAATTATAACCATTATCGGTCTCACGCTGCTGTACATCGGCATCAACTATCTAAAAGGGATTAATCTGTTTCAACCATCGAACCAGTATTTCGTGTCATTCAATAACGTAAAGGACGTGACGATTTCAAGCCCCGTATTTGTGGATGGTTTCAGAATAGGACTCGTAAGAAGTATCAGCTATGATTACAGTACCACCGATAAAATAAAGGTAGAGATAAGCCTGGAGGATGAAATGAGAATCAACAGAGGGAGCTATGTGGAAATAGTCAGAAGTTTTTTGGGAGGAGCAGAACTGCACATCCATCTGAACAAATATGTCCATGAATATATGCACTCGGGAGAAACGCTGGAAGGACGAATGGGGGAAGACATGATGGGCTCGGTACAAAATAATATCATGCCGGCTATAGAAGGATTACTGCCTAAAATAGACTCCATATTGACCGGACTGCAAATGCTGATGAACAACCCGGCTTTGTCGCAATCATTGGGGCATATCGAAAAAACGACCGCCAATCTGGAAGCCTCCAGCCGCCAACTCAACCAATTGCTAAATAAAGACGTCCCTGTGATCGTTTCCGACCTGAAAACGGTAGCTCACAACTTCTCCGGAATCAGCGAAGAGTTAAAAGGTTTAGACCTCCAAACCACCATCCAAAGCGTGAATGAGACCCTTGCAAACTTAAAACTTACGACCGATAAAATGAATTCCAAAGACAGCAGTTTAGGGCTGTTATTAAACGATAACTCGCTATATTTCAATCTAAACAAGACCTCTGAAAATGCATCGAAGCTTTTGTTGGATCTTCGGGAACATCCCAAGCGTTACGTCCATTTTTCTTTGTTTTAAAAAAACAGATAGCATGACATCATTCCTTATTTAGAATCATTCCATTTTAGGCTTTCGGTGAATATTTCATTTCTTCCCTCCTTAACCCCTTTATTGTAAACGAGTAAAAAATGCCTCAAAGAAGAATGGCTTTTCACCCTCCGGATAGGAAGAGGTCATGAAATGCCTTTGTTATAAGGATTTTTATCTCCTCGTACCCTGCTACTCGAACACTCTTTGTAATCTCTTGGAATTAAACAGAATACTCAATTTCGTAAAATCCAAATTAATCTCATGTTTTTTTATTTGGATATAATTCCAAACTTTGTAGAGACAAAAAATAAGAGTTTTAGTATGCAAACGAATTATCAAGGATTGTGGGATCAGTGCTTAGGAGTTATCAGAGATATCGTCCCCGACGCGGCTTTTAATACATGGTTCAAACCCATTACGCCATTATCTTATGAAAATAATAAATTTACGATTCAGGTGCCCAGCCAGTTCTTTTACGAATATCTGGAAGAGAAATACGTGAATGTACTCAAGGTTACCATAGAACGTGTCATAGGAGTCGGTACGATTTTGAACTATCGCGTGATGGTAGATAATACAACCGGAGGCACGGTTGATTACATTACGGAGCCTCCTTCCACCGCCGTAAAAAAGGTCACGCCAAAAGACGGGAACAGGTCGCCCGCTCCTTTTACGCAGCCGGTCGTACAGGATCTGGATTCTCAATTGAATCCTCAATATAATTTCGAGAATTATTTCGAGGGAAAGAGTAACCGTCTGGTACGCACAGCCGGTGAAACCGTAGCGCTAAATCCGGGGACAACAACATTTAACCCTCTGTTCTTCTGGGGACCTTCAGGAGTAGGTAAGACGCATTTATGTCATGCAATCGGCACCCGGATACGGGAAATCCACCCGGAAAAGAAAGTTCTATATGTGTCATCTCACTTGTTCCGTGTCCAGTTCACAGATGCTATCCGGAAAAATGCAACTAATGACTTCCTATATTTTTATCAAAACTTGGACGTGCTGATATTGGACGATGTACAGGATCTGATTGGAATGGATAAAACGCAAAATACATTCTTCCACATATTCAACCACCTTCACCGGTTAAACAAGCAACTCATACTGACCAGCGACAAAGCGCCGGTAGATATGCAAGGAATGGAAGACAGGTTGATATCCAGGCTGAAATGGGGCTTGTCGGCCGCAATAGACCGGCCCGACCTAGAACTCAGGAGGATGATCTTAAAGAAAAAAATCAGCCACGACGGTATTTCCATTTCCGATGAAGTTATTGAATACATTGCCGAGAATGTGACGGAAAATGTTCGAGACCTGGGAGGTATTATCGTTTCTTTGATGGCCAATTCTGTAATAAACAACCACGATATTGATCTGGCTTTGGCAAAACGTGTCGTTGGCCAGGCTATACGAGTGGAAAAGAAACCCGTCTCCATACAAACCATTCAGGAAGTTGTTTGCAGCTACTTTAATCTGGAGCCATTGGCCCTTCAGGCAAGTACCCGCAAAAGAGAAATTGTTCAGGCTCGTCAGATAGCCATGTACCTTTCGAGGAAGTACACCGACTGTTCTCTTTCTCATATCGGAAAAGTCATAGGAAAAAAAGACCATGCGACGGTATTACACTCCATCATGTCTGTAAAGAATCAGATCGAAACAAATAAATTGTACCGCACAAACGTTGAAGAAATGGAGTCTAAATTGAAAAACTAATGGGTGTTTTCATTGTTTATTGAAAAGGATGTTTCGGAGAAGCATCCTTTTTTTATTACTCTGTTTTTATCATGCTTTTCTTTTTGGAAAATTTTTAAAAAAGAATGATTTTGCAAAGCACTGAATATCAAATATAAATTATTTCATTTTGGAAAACTTTTCAGGAAACTCAGAAATTATTGTCGAATAATTTGCACAAGAAATAAACTATCACTAAACTTGCACCATAATTAAAAAACAACTATCGTGAATCAAACGACTTATACATTCGACGAAGCATTTACTGCATCTTTGGATTACTTTACCGGTGATGAATTAGCAGCTAAAGTCTGGGTTAATAAATATGCACTGAAAGATGCATTCGGGAATATCTACGAGAAATCTCCGGAAGACATGCATCACCGTTTGGCAAAAGAGATTGCACGTATCGAGAAAAAGTATCCCAACCCCTTATCGGAGAAGGAACTTTTTAATCTATTTGACCGTTTCCGGTATATCGTTCCCCAGGGAAGTCCCATGACTGGAATTGGAAATGATTTTCAGATTGCTTCATTGTCGAATTGTTTTGTTATCGGTCTGGACGGGAATGCGGATTCCTACGGTGCCATCATCCGAATTGACGAAGAACAGGTACAGTTAATGAAACGTCGCGGAGGCGTGGGGCATGATTTGTCGCATATCCGGCCGAAAGGTTCTCCTGTAAAAAATTCCGCGCTTACCTCTACCGGTCTGGTTCCTTTCATGGAACGGTATTCCAATTCAACCCGCGAGGTGGCTCAAGATGGCCGTCGAGGTGCCTTGATGCTAAGCGTATCCATTAAACATCCCGACTCGGAATCGTTCATCGATGCAAAAATGACGGAAGGAAAAGTCACCGGAGCCAATGTGTCCGTAAAAATCGACGATGAATTTATGAACGCCGTAGTAAAAGGAACAACCTATAAACAGCAATATCCCATAGATTCGCAGGATCCCACAACGGTAAAGGAAATTGAAGCGGCTGCCTTATGGAAGAAAATTATCCATAATGCCTGGAAATCGGCAGAACCGGGTGTTCTTTTCTGGGATACTATTATAAGGGAATCTGTTCCCGATTCGTATGCCGACTTGGGATTCCGGACGGTTTCAACCAACCCTTGCGGAGAAATCCCGCTTTGTCCCTACGATAGTTGCCGTCTGCTGGCTATCAATCTGTATTCTTACGTTGTCAAACCGTTTACCAAAGAGGCGTATTTCAACTACGAACTGTTCAAGAAACACGTAGGCTTGGCACAACGTATCATGGACGACATCATCGACTTGGAATCGGAAAAGATAGAAAAGATACTTGAGAAAATAGACGCCGACCCCGAATCCCTGGAAGTAAGAACAACCGAGCGGCATCTGTGGGAAAAAATAAAGAGAAAAACCCTGGCAGGACGCCGTACAGGAGTAGGAATTACGGCAGAAGGAGATATGCTGGCGGCTTTGAACCTGCGCTACGGAACGGAAGAAGCAACCGCCTGTGCGGAAAATATCCAGAAAATACTGGCACTGGAGGCTTACAGATCGTCTGTTGTGATGGCGAAAGAACGCGGCTCCTTTGAAATATACGATGCCAAACGGGAAGAAAAGAATCCGTTTATCAACCGGTTACGGGAAGCTTCCCCTGAACTGTATGAAGACATGGTCACCTACGGACGGCGCAACATCGCCTGTCTGACAATCGCCCCTACGGGAACAACCAGTATGATGACCCAAACAACTTCCGGCATTGAGCCGGTTTTCCTGCCGGTTTATAAGCGTCGCCGCAAAGTGAATCCCAGTGATACGTCTGCACGTATTGACTTTGTGGATGAAACGGGAGACGCCTTTGAAGAATACATCGTATTCCATCATAAGTTCGTGACATGGATGTTGGCCAACGGACATTCTGCATCCAAAAAATACACACAGGACGAAATAGATGCTTTGGTGGCAAGTTCACCCTACCATAAAGCCACCTCCAATGATGTGGATTGGCTCCAGAAAGTAAAAATGCAAGGACGTATCCAGCAGTGGGTCGACCATTCCATTAGCGTGACAATTAATTTGCCGAAAGATGTATCGGAAGAATTGGTGGATAAACTCTATATCGAAGCGTGGAAATGCGGATGCAAAGGTTGTACGGTCTATCGCGATGGCTGCCGTTCGGGTATTCTGGTGCCGACCGAGAAAAAGAAAGACGACTGCGTTTGCATGGAACCTCCGGAGATTGTGTCTAAACGACCGAGAGAATTAGAAGCCGATGTAGTGAAATTCCAGAACAACCGAGAAAAGTGGATTGCCTTTGTAGGTTTATATAAAGGACGCCCGTATGAGATATTCACCGGTTTGGCCGACGACGAGGAAGGACTGATGCTCCCCAAAAATGTATCCAGAGGAACCATCATCAAAAGTTACGACGACGACGGTAACAAGCATTACGACTTCCAATTCAAAAACAAGCGGGGATTCAAAATGACCATCGAAGGTTTGGACGGCAAATTCGACCCCGAATTTTGGAACTACGCCAAACTAATCTCCGGCGTACTCCGCTACGCCATGCCGATTGATCAGGTTATTAAACTGGTGCAGGGTCTGGAACTGGATAATGAATCCATCAATACATGGAAAAACGGGGTAGAACGCGCTTTGAAGAAGTACCTCCCCAGCGGAACAATCGTCAAGGGAGAGAAATGTTCGAACTGCGGACAGGAATCTTTAACCTACCAGGAAGGTTGCCTCATTTGCGCAAACTGCGGAGCCTCCAAATGTGGATAAAGACAACATAAAAGGTGGATCTGACCTGCAACAAAAGCAGAGAAACATGAAAATTTCTTTCCATATAAATTTCCATACCGTTTGGGGACAAAAGTTATGCATCACAGGTTCAATCCCCGAACTGGGAGCATGGGATACAGCCCTTGCGGGAGAGATGGAACACCTTGGAGACGGAAATTGGCTGTTCGCATTAGACATAGCGCCGGATACGGAAACCGTAGAATATCGTTACTTCCTGAGAGTAAACGGTCGACAAGTATTTGAGGAATGGGAAAAAAACCATTGTATCACACTGGAAAAATCTTTTCACTCCTATACATTATACGATTATTGGCAGATACGTCCGGCCAACATCATTTTTTATTCTTCCGCCTTTACCCAAAGTCTGTTTGCACATCCGCCCAAGACGTACGGGCAAGCTATAAAAAGCGGAAAAAAACTGATTGTCAAAATATCCGCACCCCGGGTAGAAAGAAATCAAAGCCTGGCCATAACGGGGAATCAGATGTGCCTTGGCCTCTGGCAACCGGAAAAGGCCTTGATTCTCAGTTGCGATACATTCCCCGAATGGCATATAAACCTGGATGCCGAAGATATTCAGTATCCGTTAGAATACAAATTCCTGGTATTGGACAGCGATACCCGCGCACCCCTTTACTGGGAATCGGACGAAAACCGTGTGTTAAATCTTCCCGCTCAGGAAAAAGGAGAAACAGTTTGTGTGTCGGGGCTTTATTTTCGCGACAATCTTCCGCCCTGGAGAGCGACCGGATCGGTCATTCCCGTTTTTTCTTTACGCTCTGCGAACAGTTTCGGCGCAGGCGATTTGGGAGACTTGCGTTTGTTTATCGACTGGATCAAGAAAACCGGCCAGCGCATGATCCAGGTTTTGCCGATGAATGACACAATGGCTACGCATACGTGGACGGATTCGTATCCTTACAACGCCATCTCCATCTACGCCCTGCATCCGATGTATATCAGTCTCCCGTGGATGGGAAACCTGAAAGATGCCTGGAAAGCCGCTTTCTTTGCCGAAAAACAGGAAGAGCTGAACCGGAAAGAGGAAATAGATTATGAAGCAGTGGTAGCCTGTAAAATGGAATACTGCCGCATCTTCTTCGAACAGGAAGGAATGCAGACCATTGAAAGCGTAGCGTTCAGGGAATTCTTTTCACAAAATCAAGACTGGCTGATCCCGTATGCCGTATATACTTATTTCCGTGATACATATCAAACAACCGATTTCTCGAAGTGGGGAAGTGATGCCGTCTACAATAAGGCGAGAGCCCTGGAGCTTTGCCGTAAAGAGAGCGAATCCTACCCTAAAATAGCGTTCTCTTTCTTCCTCCAGTTTGTCCTGCATACACAGTGTAAAGCCGTTTCCGGGTATGCCCGGAAGAATGGAATCGTACTGAAGGGAGATTTGCCCATCGGCGTCAATCGAAACAGCGTGGAGGTGTGGACGGAGCCCTCCTGCTTTAACATGGACGGACAGGCCGGAGCTCCTCCCGACGACTTCTCTACAATCGGGCAAAACTGGACGTTTCCTACTTACAATTGGGAGATGATGGAGAAAAACCGCTTTGCCTGGTGGAAAAAGCGGTTTGCCAAATTAAGCGACTATTTCGATTGTTTACGGATCGACCACATTCTGGGCTTTTTCCGGATCTGGGAGATTCCGCCGGATTATACCGAAGGATTGTGCGGCCATTTCAATCCCGCCCTGCCGTTATCCAAAGACGAGATAGAACAATACGGCATCTGTTTCAACGAAAAACGCTTCACCACACCGCATATTCACCAACAATATCTCCCCGAACTGTTCGGCGAATGGGCAAACGAGGTGATGGATACCTATCTGGCGCAGTCGTCTTCCCACCATTTTGTACTGAAACCGTTTTGCAACACGCAAGCTAAAACAGAGGCCCTGTTTGCCGGAAAGACAGACGACGCTTCGCTCCGCAAGAAAAAGGGACTGCTTCATATCGCCTGCGAAGTATTATTCCTGCGCGACCCTTATCAAAAAGAGAAGTTTCATCCGCGTATCTCGGCTGCTCAATCGTTTTTGTACCACGAGTTAAGCAGCGCAGACCGCTATGCGTTCGACCATCTGTACTGGGATTTCTTTTACCGGAGGCATTCCGGCTTCTGGAAAGAACAAGCCTGCAAACGGCTGACGCCGCTGATTGTGTCCACACAGATGCTGATTTGCGGGGAAGACCTGGGCATGATACCGGAATCAGTGCCCGAAGTAATGAACAAACTGCAAATACTCAGTCTTGAAATAGAACGCATGCCGAAACAGCCCCACACGGAATTTACGGATATGAACCGCCTGCCGTATCTTTCCGTTTGCACTACGTCCACCCACGATATGTCTCCCCTCAGAAATTGGTGGAAGGAAGACCGGGATAAGACGCAACGCTACTACAACCATGTATTGCAACTGCCCGGAGAAGCGCCCGAATGTACGCCGGAAATAGCCGAACGCATCATCCGCAACCATTTGAAGGCGCCTTCCATGCTGGCCATCATCCCCCTACAGGATTGGCTTGCCACAGACAGCGCCCTGAGACGAAAAAACTATGATGCCGAACGAATTAACATACCTGCTCACGCTGCACATTACTGGCGTTATCGCATGCACATTACAATCGAAGAATTGCTGGTAGCAGACAGATTAAATGAAAAAATAATCTCTTTGATAAAAAGCAGCGGAAGAAAGTAAGAAGAAACCCCTTCAGGCTTCCTCCCGGCTTTTCATCCCCCGTCTTATTCCTTTATATCCGACAACATATTGCAGACTCCGCTGAATTTCGCATTGGGCTCTATTTCGAGCGTTTGCGCATAAATGTCGCCGGTAACAATGGATGAGGCTTTCAAGACTAACGCACCGCTTGTACGGATACTCCCTACAACGGTACCTAATATTTCGGCATTCACAGACACGATATCACCGTCAATATGTCCTTTAGGGCCTATGACTATTTTGGCAGCACAATTGATATTGCCTTCCACTCTGCCGTTCAAGCGGAAATCGCCGTCGGTTATTACATCACCTCTCACGGTCGTTCCTACAGCCAAAATATTATGCAAGCCGTTTGAAGGTGCTTCTTCTTTAAACTTAATTTTCATATAAATTATAGTATATATTCGAGATAGTGTGCAAATATAAAATTATATTTTTGCAGTCTAAGGCTCTTTTGGTACTTTTACCTCTTAATTATCCTAAAATATGATAAGTAAAATAATGTTGAGAGATATGAAATTTTATGCCTTTCATGGCGTTTCGCCGCAGGAAAGATGTGTGGGCAACGATTTTCTGGTGAATCTGACGCTCACCGCACCCCTGGAAAAGGCCATCTCGGAAGACGGCATACACGCCACCATCAACTATGCAACCGTATACTCACTCGTTAAAAAAGAGATGAATACGCCCTCAAAACTTCTGGAACATGCCGCCGGGAGAATCCTCCGATCCCTGAAAAATCATTTCCCCTCAATCACCGAAATAGAGCTCTCTCTCGCGAAACTGAATCCCCCCATAGCCGGCGATATCCATAGCGCATCCGTCATCCTCAAAGAAACCTTCCGGGGGGACGAAGACGAACAGAACCTTTAAAACTTCCGGAAACGGAGAGTGGCATATTCCGATTTCAAAATCATTTGCTCATGCGTTATTGTTTCCACTTTGAAACGTTCGGACAGATCGCTTATGCCAAAGGGAAGAAGCTGTTCTTTCGAAGCCGGCCTGTCTTCCGCCTGATAAATCCTCACGTCATGTATCCACAGCGAATCGCCGGTATACACAAAACGGCCTAAAAACTGATAGCCGTCCGCTTTCCTTAAACTCAGC
Source organism: Tannerellaceae bacterium (assembly GCA_031276545.1). The sequence continues at coordinate 58,207 of JAISMW010000012.1, read as the reverse complement.
AGACGAAGCTGTATGCTGTAATATCGCCGCTCCTGCTTCGTATCCACACATTCTCCGCCGGCCTTATCTATCTCCATCAGTTGCCACATCCCGTCCAGTTTCCCGTTCATCGAAGCTTTGTAGCAGGAGGAGGCAAGCCATATAAAAATCAAACAATACAGGATATTTTTCTTTTTCATACGAATAAAATTTAAAATCAGACAGGCGTCCTGCCTGTTTATTCAGTAAGTAGACCGCTCTTGCGCACACGAATCATGCCGCCCGTATTATGCCCGATTAAATCTCCGCGATCGAAGGCAAACGAGGCCGTGAACTCCCAGCCTTGCAAGGCGCGGGGAGTGAAACCAGCTTCAAGCAGCACGGCGGTATTCCTTCTTATATCTACAAAGGGCGTATCGTATGTCCCCCAACTGCGGGTGTGGGACAGAAGCACACGGTAATTCACCTCCGGAAGCGGACGCCCCGACACTCCCAGATGATGGGCTTTTATGCGGTTCGCATGGAAAACTATCGCCCCGTCCGTATTATATATCGGCGAAACAAGCAGCGGATTCCCTATCCCCATCCCCCAATGCTGCCACGACGCATACAGCCCGTGATTGTAATAATTGTCGCGGGCGCTAATCTGGTCGGGGATACCCGGTGTACGATCATGATAGATGGGGCCAGCCTGGTCTTTGGTTCCCACATACTCATACACGATACTCGCCACGGCGGGATTCGAGGGCAGCGTAATCTCCAGACCCGCCAGAGCGTCTATCCAGGCATATTCGAAAAACAGCATGGAATGATCGTCGAAGTAATGATCATAATATGTACGCACCTTCCACCGGGGGAAGGTATATGAAAGAGAAAAATTCCAGTTCCCCACGTGGTTCCCGTATACATTCGGGTTCTCGCCGTCGGTAGGATCGCTGCCGGACGGTATCAGTACTTTCACGAAATCCATCCAGCCGCTTCGCATGTCAAGCGGTTCGGGATAACGGTTGTACACCCTCCCCCTGAATTGCGAAGCCATCTCGATGCCTCCCTCGAAAACCAGCGGACGCTTCGCTTCGTTGCCAATCCTTAGAAAAACGGATTTGGAGTGAAACAACACATCCTCCGTGTACTTACGATTCTGAAGAGTAAAATGCTTCTGCCATTTGTCGTCCGTAAACAGACCGTATGCCACATGCCCCCGGGCGGCAAGCATCTCCTTCGAACCGGGTATGACCCAATACTCCGGAATCTCCATGCGCACCTGCGGTATCGGGCGTGCATTCCTCGAAAAGGTCATTCCTCCGGTGCTGAGGTATTGGTTCTTCAGTTCCGTATCGCGCTCCTTGCTGCCGATGCCGAGATTCAGCACGCCGTATTTCAAATCCAGATATACCTGATGAATCACAAAGGAAGACGTAAAACGGCGAGTCACCGCCCAGTCCAGACCGAACGCATACGAAAACATCCTGTCGCCTTCCTGAGGGCGGAAAATCCCGCCCCGTACATATCCGTTTCCGTTACGGACGGAAGACAGCCCGTACCGGTTCGACGTCAACCAGAAAGGACTGTAATCGCCCTTCCCTCCCGTAGCGCTCAGCTCAACCATATAATTCATGCCCGTCACAAGCTGCGAATGTGCATACGGCGCGCAAAGCCACAGCAGCCACAACCGGCATTTAAAAAAAACTCTCTTTCGTGTCATTTAAAACGCTTTTAATCTTTATTCAAACGCCAAAGATATGGAAATTAACGAACAGTGAATCTTAATTGTCTGAACTGTGATTCTTTTGATTTTTATGATTGGGATATGTCCAACAGCTCTTCAATAACTTTCAACGACTTTGTTGCAACGGCCGTCAAAGCGGAATCATTTTTTTACTGTCGCTGTATAAAAATCAACCGGCTTTACAAGCATCGGGCATCCCTGTGTCTTTAAATTTATTTAGGGTTAGACATTTGAGACAGACCTCTGTTTTTTGTTTTCCAAGTACAAAAACACATCCAATAAGCCACTTTTCATGTCTTTTACTACTGTTGCAACAAAGTCATTTTCAAATTTCAACTCAATGCCGTTTACTTAAGAAACAGCTATAACCTTCTGTAATTCATTGATCTTAACTTTTTATCGGCGCTTATTAGCGTTTATAAGCAGCGCTCATTAACGCTCATGGCTGTTTCTTAAAGTAAACGGCATTGAATTTCAACACTCAACTCTATATGTAACATTTTTCTTTATCTGCTACATGAACTGTAACATCTAAAAACCCTGTAAAATCAGGGGGGGCAGGGGTATGTGTCACGCGGATTTCCGGGGTTTTCGGGAGATTTCCTGAAAATGCATCAAATCTTGCCGGGTCGAAAGATCTTCAACGATCTCAAAATCAGAATACTTGTCACATTCCCCCGAACATCCTGTTTCCGGATGCAAAAAACAAACCGTGCTGAAAATTAGGGGGAAAGGGGAGAAGAAGTGTTACAGTAAAACCTTCGTTTTAATGTCACAGCTTGGCGGGGGAATAGAAAAATCCTGTATTTCATTTGGATAAGCTGTTTTTTTGTGCTACATTTGTTGCCACATTTAAACGAAGGTTTTAATGTCACATTTCTTCTCCCCTTTCCCCTAATTTTCAGCACGGTTTGTTTTTTGCGGCAGGAAGTATAGCCTTTTGCAGGGATGTCGAAAGCATATTGGTTATAAGCGTATTGCGAAGCCGGCAACCCTGCGCGGTTTGAGGAAATCGCTAAAAAAACCGAAAAAACCCGTGATGCGCCGCCCTGCAAAATCCCTGATTTTACAGGGTTTTCAGGTGTAACAGGACTGTAACAGCAAATGAAAGTTGTTGCAGTTAATGCAACAGAAAACTTACAGAGTTGAGAGTTGAGAATTGAAAGTTGACTGTGCGGATATAATGTAACAGTAAAAGAAAAATAGCTTTTTGACTAATAAAGTAATGTATGCAACCAAAACGTGATACGAAAAAAATATACCTTTGCAACTATATCTACGTAAAACATAATTCATGGTAACAACAGTTGAAGTAAAAGAGGCCGAAGGAAAGCTCGGCGTTCTTGTTGTGGGAGTGGGAGGCGCCGTAGCTTCCACGTTTATTGCAGGCACATTGTCTGTCCGTAAAGGGTTCGGTAAACCCATAGGTTCCATCACGCAGTTGGCTACCATCCGTCTGGGAAAGCGTAGCGAGAACCGTTTCCCTAAAATAAAAGATGTGGTACCCCTGGCCACGCTGGACGATTTGGTGTTCGGCGGATGGGATATTTTTGAGGATAATATTTATGAGGCAGCCCAACATGCCGAAGTGCTGAAAAAGGAAGACCTGGATGTAGTGAAAGACGAACTGGAAGCTATCCGGCCTATACCTGCCGTGTTTGATCGGCATTTTGTGAAACGGCTGCATGGAACACACGTCAAAGCAGCGGCTTCGCGCCGGGAACTCACCGAACGGTTGCGGGAAGATATCCGCAGCTTCAAAGACGAACATCAGTGCGAACGAATTGTTGTGATGTGGGCGGCAAGTACGGAGATTTATATCCCGCAGAGTCCCGAACACGAAAGCCTCGCCGCTTTCGAACAGGCGCTGGACGACGACCGCACGGAAGTGATTTCCCCCAGCATGTGCTATGCGTATGCGGCCATATCCGAAGGTGCTCCCTTCATCATGGGCGCTCCCAACCTTTGTGTGGATATCCCGGCAATGTGGGAGCTTGCCGCACTTAAAAAGGTTCCTGTCTGCGGGAAAGACTATAAAACCGGACAAACCCTGCTGAAAACCGTACTGGCGCCGATGCTTAAAACGCGTATGCTGGGACTGGACGGGTGGTTCTCCACCAATATATTGGGCAACCGCGACGGCGAAGTGCTGGACGATCCGGGGTCGTTCAAGACAAAGGAAGTCAGCAAGCTGTCGGTCATCGACACCATCCTTCAGACGGACGTGTATCCCGAACTGTACGGCAATATCTATCACAAGGTACGCATCAACTATTACCCGCCACGTAAAGACAATAAGGAAGGATGGGATAATATAGACATCGTCGGATGGCTGGGGTATCCCATGCAGTTGAAGGTGGACTTCCTCTGCCGCGACTCCATTCTGGCGGCGCCGCTGTGCCTCGACCTGGTGCTGTTCTCCGACTTGGCGCTGCGTTGCGGCTTTTCCGGCATCCAGTCGTGGCTGTCGTTCTATTTTAAAAGCCCGATGCACGCCCCGGACAGCGTCCCCGAGCATGATTTGTTTATCCAGCATACGATTTTGAAAAATACGCTTCGCCGGATAATCGGCGAACCCACACTGGACTATCTGGACTGATGGATTTTGCCGTGATAGCCGCCGGCGAAGGCTCGCGTTTGGTACAGGAAGGCATCAGGCGTCCGAAACCGCTGGTAGAACTGAATGGCGCTCCATTGATCGATCGACTGATACGCATTTTTCTGAGTAACCGCGCTACCTCTGTTTCCGTCATTGTAAATGAAGAGATGGAGGAAGTACGGGCGTATCTGCAGGCCATGAAGCTGCCGGTTCCGATGCATCTGGTGGTAAAGTCTACCCTTAGCTCGATGCACAGTTTTTTCCATCTAAGCCCCTGCCTGAAAGGAGAACGGTTCTGCCTGACCACGGTAGACACGGTTTTCAGGGAAGATGAATTCCGTGAGTACATCCGTGCCTTCCGGACGGAAGAAGCCGACGGCCTGATGGCTGTCACCGGATATGTGGACGACGAAAAACCCTTGTACGTGAATGTGGACGAAAACCTCTTCATCCGCAGTTTTACCGACGAAGCGGAGGAAGAAGGAAGCCGCTATGTGTCGGGAGGCATCTACTGCCTGAAACGTCCGGCGCTCAAGGTGCTGGAGGATGCCGTAGCACAGAACGGGGCGCGTATGCGAAACTATCAGCGCCGGCTGATAGCGGAAGGCTTCAGGCTGAAAGCCCATCCCTTCGGCAAGATTGTGGATGTAGACCATGCGGGCGACATAGAAAAAGCGGAATACTTCCTGCACACTCAACCATAAGATCCCGTCCATATGAATCAACCCGTTATAGCCGGTATCCGGCGGGGAAGTCTGTTTTCCCCCAATCATGTAGGCAACGATGCGGCTATCTTCGGCCTTACAGCCGCAGAACTGCGCAGGCTGGGATGCACGGTGAACGAATATCCGGAATCTGTCCTCGCCGACCAGGGCATAGAGGAAGACTTTATCTTCAATATGGTACGCGACAGCCCGTCGGTACGCAGGCTGCAGCAGTATGAAGACGAAGGACGGATCGTAATCAATCCGGCCGGCGGGATACGGAACTGTACCCGCGAAAAAATGACCCGTCTGCTGCTTGCCCACGACATACCGCATCCCCGAAGCCTGATTGTACGAACAAACGCCGACCCCCTGCCGGCGCTCCGCGAGGCCGGCTTTCATGATTGCTGGATCAAACGGGGCGACTTCCATGCGATCCACCGCGAAGACGTAACCTACGTGCGCAGCCGGGAAGAGGCGCAAAGCATCCTCGAAGAATACGCCATACGGGGGATCGGCAACGCCGTGATAAATGAACACCTGACCGGCGACCTGGTGAAATTCTACGGCGTCAGGGGAACCGGTTTTTTTCACTGGTTCTATCCCTCCGCCGCGCATCACAGTAAATTCGGACTGGAGCAGATAAACGGCGAGGCACGGAGAATACCTTTCGACCCGGCACATCTCCGTACCCTTTGCAGCCGGGCTGCCGAAATATTGAATATCCAGATCTACGGAGGCGACTGTATCGTATCCGGAGAAGGCATTATCCGCATCATTGATTTCAACGACTGGCCAAGCTTCGCCCCCTGCCGCCGGGAAGCCGCCCGTCATATCGCCCAACGGATTTATTCATTAATACACGAACTATGCAAGACAGAACAGCAAATCCACCTTTAGAATCCACCTTCAAATCCCTGGACACGGAAGAGTTTATCGACCTGCATTTCTACCGGCCGCTCGGATACCGCTGGGCGCTCTTGTTTCGCAAATTGGGCGTCTCTCCCAACACCGTCACCGTCATGGCCATCTTCCTGGGCATGGCGGCCGGCGTATGCTTCTACTTCAGCAGCCTTGCGGTCAACGCCATCGGCATGATGCTGCTCGTCTGGGCCAACACGTACGACAGCGCCGACGGACAACTGGCACGCATGACGGGCAACACCTCCCCGCTGGGACGTATGCTGGACGGATTCTGCGGCGATGCCTGGTTTGTGACGATTTATGCAGCCATCTGCCTGCGCCTGACGCCCGAATGGGGACTGTGGATATGGCTCCTGGGCGCCGTCAGCGGCTATACCCATACCCGGCAGGCCTCCATGGCGGATTATTACCGGAACGTACATCTCTACTTCCTGAAAGGAAAAACAGGCAGCGAGCTGTCGAACACCGCAGCCCTCCGGAAAGAGTTCGACCGGCTGAGCTGGAAAAACGACTTTCTCCTCAAACTGGGACACGTTTTCTACATCCGCTATACGCGGGAGCAGGAAAAACAGACCCCCCGGCTCCAGCAGATGCTGGCCGTTCTCCGCACCCGCTACGCCGACCGGGCGCCGGAACCGTTCCGCAAATCATTCCGCGAAAAGAGCCTCCCCCTGATGAAATACACCAATATGCTGTCGTTCAACACGCGGGTCATCGCCCTCTTCATCAGCCTGTCCATCCGGATGCCGTGGATTTATTTCATCTTCGAAGCCACCGTCCTGAACCTCATGCTGCTCTATATGGCCGTAAAGCATGAACGTTTCTGCAGCGCCTTTGCCGCACAGTTAGCATCCGAAACCCCCGACGAAACATGTTCGACCCGGATCAAATAAAAGGCATCCTGCTGGACTACGGCGGCACCATAGACAGCAACGGCACGCACTGGTCGGAAGTGATATGGGAAGCCTACCAAACCCTGCAGATACCCGTAGACAAAGACCTGTTCCGCCAAGCATACATCCACGGCGAACGCACCCTGGCAACACACCGCATGGTGTTGCCCCATCATAATTTCCGGCACGTACTCCGCCTGAAAGCCGAACTGCAGATGCAGTGGCTGCACGACAGCCGGCAGTTGGCCGCCGGCGACAGAGCGCCGCACCTCGCCGCCCGCATAGCCGACCTGTGCTATACCTTTGCCCGGTCATCCGTTAGCGTAGCCCGTCCCATCCTGAAAAGCCTGTCGGAGCGATACCCGCTTGTACTGGTCACGAATTTCTACGGGAACATACAAACCGTGCTGGAAGACTTTTCTTTGAACGAATTTTTCGATGCCGTAGTAGAATCCTCCGCAGCAGGCGTCCGCAAACCCGATCCGGGGATATTCCAACTGGGCATCGATCAAACAGGCTTTGCCCCCCGCGAACTTGTTGCCGTAGGCGATTCGTACGACAAAGACATCCTCCCCTCATCCACGCTCGGATGCCATACCGTCTGGCTAAAAAAATCCGGATGGAACCCTTACCGGGGCGACGAAACAGCCGATGCCGTAATCACTTCCATCACGGAACTGAACGACATTTTCCACTTGTGAAAGAGTGGCGGTAAACGTTGATTCGCATGATGAAGGCAATCCCCCGAATCATCCGAATCAAAAGAACAAAAGTGCCGAAAACCGGTAAAGCAAAGCGCAACGACCGTCTCCGGTTCCGTCAATCGGAAGGAAAGCGTATAAACAGCAGAGTTTAGCGCCTGTTCCGGCGACGTTGAAACCACCTCTACATTTTCCCTCCGGGAAAATATTTTTCTCTTTGCCACCCCGGAAGCAAGCCACGCGGAAAAATATTTACCCCTCGCTGCCCGGAAGCAAGCCTCACAGAAAAATATTTACCACTTGCTGCCCGGAAGCAAGCCACACGGAAAAATATTTACCACTTGCTGCCCGGCAGCAAGCCCCACGGAAAAATATTTACCCCTTGCTGCCCGGAAGTAAGCCTCACAGAAAAATATTTATCGCTCGCTTCCCGGCAGCAAGCCACACGGAAAAATATTTACCCCTTGCTGCCCGGAAGCAAGCCACGCGGAAAAATATTTACCCCTTGCTGCCCGGAAGCAAGCCCCACAGAAAAATATTTGTCGCTCGCTTCCCAGAAGCAAGCCCCATGGAAAAATATTTACCCCTTGCTGCCAGACAGCAAGCCCCACAGAAAAATATTTTCCGCTCGCTTCCCGGCAGCAAGCCCCATGGAAAAATATATGCCCCTTGCTGCCCGGAAGCAAGCCACACAGAAAAATATTTGCCCCTTGCTGTCCGGAAGCAAACCACACGGAAAAATATTTACCGCTCGCTTCCCGGAAGCAAGCCACACGGAAAAATATTTTCCGCTCGATTCCCGGCTGCAAGCCCCACAGAAAAATATTTGTCGCTCGCTTCCCGGCAGCAAGCCACACGGAAAAATATTTTCCCCTTGCTGCCCGGAAGCAAGCCTCACGGAAAAATATTTGCCCCTTGCTGCCAGGAAGCAAGCCACGCGGAAAAATATTTACCCCTTGCTGCCAGGAAGCAAGCATCACGGAAAAATATTTACCCCTTGCTGCCAGGAAGCAAGCCACGCGGAAAAATATTTGCCCCTCGCTTCCCGGCAGCAAGCCCCACCGAAAAATATTTATCACTTGCTGCCCCGAAGCAAGCCACGCGGAAAAATATTTTCTCCTTGCTGCCCGGAAGCAAGCCCAGCGGAAAAATATTTACCCCTTGCTGCCAGGCAGCAAGCCACACGGAAAAATATTTACCCCTCGCTTCCCGAAAGCAAGCCCAACGGAAAAATATTTACCCTTTGCTTCCCGGAAGCAAGCCCCACAGAAAAATATTTTCCACTCGCTTCCCGACAGCAAGCTCTACGGAAAAATATTTATCCCTTGCAACCCAGGTGGCAAGCCCCACAGAAAAAAATTTGACCCTTGCAACCCAGGTGGCAAGCCATACGGAAAAATATTTGACCCTTGCAACCCAGATGGCAAGCCTCACGAAAAAATATTTGACCCTTGCAACCCAGGTGGCAAGCCTCACGGAAAAATATTTGCCCCTTGCAACCCAGGTGGCAAGCCCCGCGGAAAAATATTTGCCCCTTGCAACCCAGGTGGCAAGCCCCACAGAAAAATATTTACCCCTTGCTGCCCGGAAGCAAGCATCGCGGAAAAATATATGCTTCCCGCTGCCCGGCAGCAAGCCCCACAGAAAAATATTTACCCCTTGCAACCCAGATGGCAAGCCTCACAGAAAAATATTTACCCATTGCAACCCAGGTGGCAAGCCTCACGGAAAAATATTTGACCCTTGCCACCCAGGTGGCAAGCCCAACAGAAAAATATTTGACCCTTGCCACCCAGGTGGCAAGCCTCACGGAAAAATATTTGACCCTTGCCACCCAGGTGGCAAGCCTCACAGAAAAAAATTTACCCCTTGCAACCCAGGTGGCAAGCCTCACGGAAAAATATTTACCCCTTGCCACCCAGGTGGCAAGCCACACAGAAAAATATTTGACCCTTGCAACCCAGGTGGCAAGCCACACAGAAAAATATTTGACCCTTGCAACCCAGATGGCAAGTCTCACAGAAAAATATTTGACCCTTGCAACCCAGGTGGCAAGCCCCACAGAAAAATATTTACCCCTTGCAACCCAGGTGGCAAGCCACACAGAAAAATATTTGACCCTTGCAACCCAGATGGCAAGCCCCGCGGAAAAATATTTGACCCTTGCAACCCAGGTGGCAAGCCCCACAGAAAAATATTTACCCCTTGCCACCCAGGTGGCAAGCCCCGCAGAAAAATATTTGACCCTTGCCACCCAGGTGGCAAGCCTCACGGAAAAATATTTGCCCCTTGCCGGCCCGGAAGGAGGAGGAAGGGAGGGCGCCGGAGTTCGAGGATAGCTTCTTCATAATCTCCCGGCATGAAGTATACGGTAGGCCGGGCAGTCTGCGAGGCTGAGACATACAGGGAGGGAGCCTGCACCTCGCGCTATTCACGGTCAGTTGTTCACTATATTTATTACATTTGCGCCTGCTAAAAACATAATATCACTTCAAAATGAATCCGCTGGAGATTTTGTCCAACTATTACGATATTCATTCCGAGGCGTACCGTATCCTGGTATCACACAGTAGAGACGTGGCCGGCAAAGCGTTGCAGATAGCCCGGCTGCATCCGGAAATGCACCTCGACCTGCTCTTTATCGAAGAGGCGGCTATGCTGCACGATATCGGTGTTTTCCTGTGCGACGCGCCGGGTATTGGCTGCTACGGAAAGGCCGAGTATATCTGCCACGGCTATCTGGGCGCCGACCTGATGCGCAAAGAAGGTTATCCGCGTCATGCCCTGGTGTGCGAACGGCATACCGGTTGCGGTATCTCGCTGGACGAAATCACGGCACGCAATCTGCCCCTCCCTCACCGGGATATGCTCCCCCTGTCGGTCGAGGAACAGCTCATCTGCTTTGCCGATAAATTTTTCAGCAAGAACCATCCGGGAAGGGAAAAAACCGTCGACCGGATCAAAACGGGGCTTTCGCAGTACGGCGAAGATACATGCCGGCGCTTTGAATACTGGTGTAAACTCTTTTTAGACCGGTAAACGCCGGACGACTTCGTATTTTTGTTCTATATTTGCGCATCAGGATGCAACAAAAAACAGCATGTTTCCCAAAACGATTCTCTATATTCTGTTGATTCTTCTTGCCGGAAGCACGTGCCTGCAGGCACAGGAGGCCGACGCTATACCGCTTCCGGCAGATACCATATCGCTCCCGGCAGACACGGTTGCGGCAGATACGACCGCAGCCTCGCGAAACGGCCTGGAGGCTACGGTGACCTACGCCGCATCCGATTCCATCATCATGACGGCCGGCAACCGGGCCTACCTGTTCGGAGAAGGAAACGTGAAGTATGAGCAAATCCAACTGGAATCGGAACAGATAGAAATGAATCTCGACAGCAGCCAGGTGTTTGCCCAATACGGACTCGATACGCTGGGCGTGGAGTTCGGATATCCGCTCTTCAAGGACGGAGGACAGGAATACGAATCCAAAACCATGCGCTATAATTTCAAATCGAAAAAGGGATTCATCACCGACGTCATCACGCAGCAGGGCGAAGGATACGTAACCGCGACACGTACGAAAAAAATGAGCGACGATATCCTGAATATGGCCGGAGGAAAGTATACCACCTGCGACGACCACGACCACCCGCACTTCTATATACAGATGACGAAAGCCAAGGTACGCCCCAACAAAAACATCGTGACGGGGCCGGTCTACCTCGTCATCGAAGATGTACCCCTCTATCTGCTGGGGCTGCCTTTTGCCTATTTCCCCTTTTCAAGCAGCTATTCGTCCGGCATCCTCTTCCCTACCTTCGGCGAAGAATCCACGCGCGGCTTCTACATACGCGACGGAGGGTATTACCTGGCGCTGAGCGACTATATTGATTTAGCCCTGACGGGCGAATTTTATTCCAAAGGATCCTGGGGAGCCAATGCCCGCTCCACCTACAGGAAACGATATAAATTCAACGGAAGTTTCAACGCTTCCTACCTGAGCACCAAACTGGGCGATGCCGGACTGCCGGACTACAGCCTGACGAAGGATTTCAAACTCTACTGGACACATTCGCAGGACGCCAAGGCCAACCCCTACCGTACCTTCTCGGCCAGCATCAATTTTGCCACTACCGGATACGACAAAAACAACATCCAGAGTATGAGTATGCCCACCTCGACGCAGAATACCAAAAGCTCGAGCATCAATATCACCCAGCGGTTTCCCAACAACCCGCTCAGCATCTCCGCCACGATGAACGTCAACCAGGCCGGACGCGATACGATGCTTTCCGTAACCCTCCCCGACGTCACCATCAGCATGAGCCGTATCTTCCCCTTCAAACGGAAACAGGCCGCAGGGAGCGAACGCTGGTACGAAAAAATATCCATGAGCTACTCCGGTTCCCTGCGCAACAATATTTCGACCAAGGAATACCTCTTCCCCAAGGCCAATATCATCAGGGACTGGAAAAACGCCATGCAGCACCAGATACCGGTGAGCGCCACGTTCAGCGTATTCAACTACCTCAACATATCTCCTTCGTTCAACTACCGCGAACGCTGGTACTCCAGCAAAACGGAACAGGCCTACGACTGGCAGACAAACAATCTGCACCCCTCCGACACGACCTACGGCTTCTACCGGGTGTACGACTACAATACGTCCGTCTCGGCCTCCACCACCGTATACGGCTTCTTCCAGCCCCTGCCGGCGCTGCCGGTCATCGGCAAATACCTCATCCGCCACCGGATGGATATGTCGGTAAGCCTCGGATTTACGCCCGATTTCTCGAACAAAAGCTACGGCTTCTACAAGGAATATGCCTACATCGACAACCAGGGAATGGAGCGTACCGTCAACTATTCGCCCTTCAGCAACGGCATGTTCGGCGTACCGGGAAGAGGACAGCAGGGTAATATCAGCTTCAGTATAGACAACAACCTGGAAGCGAAAAAAACGGGCGACCGGGATTCTACGGACGATGCAAAACGCAGCCTCATCGACAAACTCTCCTTCAGCATGAGCCACAACCTGATGGCCGACTCCCTCAAATGGAGCGACCTCAACGTAGGCCTCCGGCTGAAATTCTCCCGCAGCTATACGCTCAACCTGAACGGCGTATTCGATACCTATACCTATGGCGTGAACGAAAGCCCCGACGGCAGGAAGTCGTTCTACCGCCAGAACATCATGCGTATCCAGTCGGGAAAAGGACTGGGACGTTTGCGCTCTACGGGTACGAGCTTCTCCTATACCCTGAAAAACGATTCCTTCAAAAAAGGCATATTCAAACCGATACGCGCCCTGTTCGGTATCAAGGAAGATGTAGAGGACGAATCCCCCGAAGAATCCCCCGAAGATGACGTCCCCGTGGACGCCCTCGACGAATTTGGCGAAATCCGCGACCTGGTGCCCGAACAGGGGGGCGGCCGCCTCAGAAAAGCAAAAGAAGATACATCGGGAGAAACCGATGCGGACGGCTACTGGAAAAACGGCGTCCCCTGGAGCCTTTCCTTCAACTATAACCTGAGCCTGGGATACGGAGACTTTAATTACGATAAGCGGGAATACGACTACCGGATAACCCACGCCCTCAGCTTCAGCGGAAATATGCAGCCGACCAAAAACTGGCAGTTCAACTTCAATGCCACGTATGACTTCGATACCAAAAAAATATCATACCTCACCTGCAACCTCTCGCGCAACCTGCATTGCTTCACGATGACGGCCAGTTTCAACCCCGTGGGGAACTATAAATTCTACTCGTTCTCCATCGCGGTAAGTTCCTCTCTCCTGAAAGACCTGAAATACGACCGCCGAAGCAATTACAGGGAAGGACAAAAATGGTACTGAAAAATATAGCCTACCAGCATACAGGCGTTTTCCCGCAGGCAATCAGATAATCGTTCGCTTGGCTGAAATGCCTGTTTCCGAAAAATCCCCGGTAAGCAGACAGAGGAGAAGGGTGAGCCGACTGCAGTACCAGATTGCTGCTCCTGTCGATAAAGGCGCCTTTGCGCTGCGCATAAGCCCCCCAGAGAATATATACAATATGATTGCGCGACTCGGCAAGGCGGTGGATAACGGCGTCCGTAAACGTTTCCCATCCCCTGTTCTGATGCGAACCGGCCTGATGCGCCCGTACCGTGAGCGTGGCATTGAGCAGCAAAACGCCCTGGTCTGCCCACCGGGTCAGATCGCCGCTTTTCGGCGCCGGCGTACCCGTGTCGCTCTCTATTTCTTTAAAAATATTGACCAATGAAGGAGGAAAAGGAACTCCCTCCCTGACTGAAAAACAAAGCCCGTGCGCCTGCCCCGGTTCATGATAAGGATCCTGCCCCAGGATAACCGCCTTTACCCTGTCGAACGGACAGTGTTCAAAGGCGCTGAAAATACACTTTCCCGGAGGATACACGGTTCCCTGCCGGTATTCCTGCCTTACAAAATCGGTCAACTCTCTGAAATAATCCTTCTCAAACTCGGCAGCCAATTGCGCTTTCCAGCCCGGTTCCATCTTTACATCCATCCTGTTCTTTCCTCCCGGCATTTCAAATCAGATACATACCGGCTTCCCCGGCTTCCCGGCGCATTTCCTCCGGCCAGATGCTCGCCTGTATTTCGCCGATATGCGCTTTGCGCAGAAAGAACATGCACAGGCGACTTTGCCCGATACCGCCGCCGATGCTCTGAGGCAGTTCCCCGTTCAGCAGACGTTTGTGGAAGTACAGTTCTTTTCGGTTCTCCGCGCCGCAGAGTTTCAGTTGATGAAGCAGAGCTTCCCGGTTCACGCGAATACCCATCGACGACAACTCCAGCGCATGACCCAGTACGGCGTCCCATACAAGCAAATCGCCGTTCAGCCCTGTCCTGCCCCCGGCGGGAGTAGACCAGTCGTCGTAATCGGGCGCCCGTCCGTCGTGCTTTTCGCCGTTGCTCAGCACATGTCCGATGCCCGTAATAAATACGGCGCCATATTCTTTCGTGATGGCATCCTCCCGTTCCTTTGGAGTGAAGGAAGGATACCTCTGCAACAAATCCTCCGCGTGTATACATTCAATCTGCTGCGGCAGCACGGGTTTGATCTCCGGAAACATTTCGTACACCATATATTCCGTGCGAATCAGGGCAGCATAAATACGTCTCACGATCTCTTCCAGAAACTCTACCGTCCGTTCGCTCTCCTTCATCACGCGTTCCCAGTCCCACTGGTCTACATACAGCGAGTGGAAATTGCCCAGTACCTCGTCGGCCCGGATAGCATTCATATCGGTATAAATACCGTAACCCTCCTCCACCGCATAATCCGCCAGGGTGAGACGTTTCCATTTTGCCAGCGAGTGAACAATTTCGGCCTTCGTATCATTCAGGTCTTTCACCGGGAACGACACCGCACGTTCGACACCGTTCAGGTCATCATTGATACCCGTTCCCTGCAGCACAAACAAAGGAGCCGTCACACGCCGCAAGCGCAGTTCGGAAGAGATATTCTGCTGAAAGAAATCCTTAATTTTCTTAATCCCCAGCTCCGTTTGCGAAAGGTTCAGCAGGGCGCTGTATCCCGGAGGTTTTATCAGATAGCTCATATTCTGTTATTCAGTTTAAATTGACGGACAAACATACGTAAAAATAGCGATTTGCCGGCGAGCGGACGCCACAAATTAGTTGAAAGTTGAGAGTTATCATTGAGAATGTATCTATATAAAGAAGAGGCTGTCCCCGCAAAGGAAGACAGCCTTTTCTTTTTAACTCTCAACTATATTATGTTTTTGTGCCGTTTTTTGATTGATGACAAGAACTTCGGGCTTCCAGATCTTTGAGATGTGTACGGGTAAAGTCTGTTCTATTGCCCGTTTTACCGGCCGGCACCATTTTTCCTCGTGGTTACGGATCACCAAAACAAACTTCAGTGATACATTGCCTGTATAATTCAAATAAAGAGGCAATATTTCCGATACGGCGCCTATTTTTATGGCAGACAGTAAACTTAATGAATGGACAAACTTGTCGCATATATCCGATATTTGACTCTGGAAGGATTCCGGCGAGCCGGGACTGGCTACCGTAGATTTTGCTTCTACAAAAAGCAGACGGTTGTCTTTGCGGCGAATAAACTCAACCGTCTTTATGCGGTTTCCAATACCGGAATATGCCGGTGACTGTTCAATATAGTACGTGTCGTATGTATCGGCAATAAAGACCATATTGCTTTCTTCTATCGTATACTTAGCCATTGCCTAAGCTTTTCCCGATTTCTTTTTCGTACAGTTTAACCTGTTCGGCGGTGAGCGTGTTCGGAGTGAGTAAATCAAATCTGCTGCTGCTGACGGCTCTTATATGCCCGCCGGCTTTATACAGCGAGTAGAACATCACGCTGTCGCTGTCTCTGCGGAGCGTATCCAGGTAGGTTGCCAGTATTTCGCTGTGCGTGGCAAGGAATATCTGCACGCCGCGGCGCTGAAGTTCGAGGAGTATCTCTGCGAGTACGGGTATGAGTTCGGGATTGAGGCTGTTTTCGGGTTCGTCCCAGAACAGTACCGAACTGTTGTGCAGCTCCAGTAAATGGTATCTTAGCAGGAGCCACAGCAACCCGAACCGGCGAATCCCGGAAGCTTCATACGTGGCTGATACGCCATTGGAAAAGACAAACGATTGGGCGTCCTGACTGAACGTAATCCCGGAAAAGGCGTATCCGTTTTCATTGAGCAGGCTGCTGATTTTATCGCAGATTTCCATGGCTTTCTTTTCCGTATAGAACGCTGTCCGCGCGGTATTGGCAAGGTTAAGCAGTTGAATAAATAGCGACCTTGATTCCGCATCGGGGCAGTACAGGAGAATTAAGTCTTCGATGAGCCTGTCCAGATTTCCGTTTTTATTTTGCTCCTGCGACAAAACATTTTCATTGAACCATTGGGTGCCGCTGTCGGAATGTCCGTTCACTAACAGGTCGATTTCTCTTTTGAAGTGCTGAACAACCTTCAGCAAATCAAATTCAGGAATAAAAATATGGCTCTTGACTACGATATTTCCCCCCTGTTCGGGTTTATGAATGTACCATCCGTCGGGATGGTTATCCGGCGGTGGGGTTTTTGCGGTTGTTGTGACAGACTTGCTGTCCACATTGGTGGCGGTTACTGCTACACGGTACGTTGCCGGTGCGCCCGACGACGGGGGAACGGTCTTGCGCCAGGAGAAGTGTCTCTCCGGTATAAAACGGAAGGTTCCGGTTCTGGTTTCTTTCTCCTGCCGATGAAGACTGCTTGAGGCGCTGATGTCTTTTTCGGATGCCAGCGCCGCGTTGAAACATTTCAGCAAAGTAGTCTTCCCTGTGCCATTGCTCCCGATAATGACGTTCACGCCGGGGTGGAAGTCGCAGACAAACTCGCCTTTGAATACCAGAAAATCGTTTATTTCTATTCTTGTGATGGCCATAGTATGTTCGAATGAATTATTTCTTACTGTTTAGTTTTTTAACGCCCAAAGTTAACCATTGAATGGAGAACTTGCAGAATGGCGAATAAAAAAAACGGAGAGTTCACACTGCGCACAGTATAAACTCTCTATTCTTATCCTTGAAAAGTCCTCTCCGGGACTTTTTGCTTTCTCAATGCTCAACGCTCAGGCTGTTTCGTTTAAGGTACACGTACGAACCGAAAATCAGCAGGAGGGAGGCGATATGCACGTAGCGTTTCGTTTGCGGACCGACGGGGATGTCGGCGAAGCCTTTGCTTTGAGGATGGCCGCCTCCGGCTTGCGGACGGGGCGCTTCGGGGTGACGCTTGCCTTGTCCGGGCGTCTGCTCTGCCGCGACCGACGCTTCCACCCTTGGCTTTTCCCGCTCACCGGAGTTCAGCAGGGCGCCGGCCTGCAGACCCATGGCATGGACAAACAGCATGGCGTAAAGCACGTAGGAGCATCGCTGGAATTTCTTCCATCGGAGGCTCCCCATGCGACGGTGGACGGCGTCGAACGACGTAATCCACAGCGGAAGGAACAGCGCCAGCATCAGGATGCCCAGCACGAGGCTGAAGCTCGATATCCCCGCTCCCAGGGCGCTGACAGCCCGGCCGGAGGACATATAGGCTTCGTGGTCGGTGAAGTACCGGAGGGCTGGAGGGAAGTTGTTCGTCACCCGAATCAGCGAATGTGCCAGTATCGGGAAGCCCGACAGGATGGACAGTTCCTTGCGGATGCTCAGAAGCTTTTTTACATGGGGATTTTTGCGGTTCAGCGCTCCCATGTACATGATGATAATCAGCAGAGGAAAACCCAGCGTCCCTACATGAATATAATCCCTTACGATACTGCCCACGAAGGGAATCCCGCCGAATCCGGCTCCTTCATAGCCGAACAGCCGGCCGATGAAGGGTATCGCCACCAGGGCAAAGGGAATGGCCATCACCGTGTAGTACACTCCGGCATGATGCTTTATGGATTTGGCCAGCCACAGAGCCAGCAGCGTCAGCACGGCCAGCGACACGAACAGCGGGGCCAGCGTATACAGGAATTGAACGAAATCGAATAATAACTTAATCATAATGTTACGTTTTACTGTTTGAAGCCGCTAAAGTACGCCCGCCCGAATGAATACCCTATCCCCACAAATTGGGATTATGAGGGGGCGGTTTCATCAAGAATAGGTAGTTTTTTTTAGTTGAAAGTTGAGCCTTATCACAAAGAAGAGGCTGTCTTCCTTTGCGGAGGACAGCCTCTTCTTTGTGATAAGTCCCAATGACGGAAAGTCTCGGAGGGGCGCCATCTTCATAACCTCATCAATGATCGGAGAGAAATCCTTGACTTTGTGATTACCCGGGCGAATACGGACGATCGTGAATCTTTGAAAAACAAAAGGTTTCACGATAAACTGTTCGGCAAAATATTGCCGACAGTAGATATATTCCCCAAAGCCTGTTCGAGATGCTGTTTATAGACGGAATACATCTGTCAAATTGAGCACACGCGTCATCGCAACTTTGTAAACTTCATCTCAAATATGATTTCCGCACTCATTGCTTATAATTTCTGCCTCCAAAAACCTTCTCCGAACCTTGACATCATGGATACGAGCGCTTTACAGAGGAGCGCTTAGGCGTCGAACTCGCGTTAAAGAGTGTCGCTACTATTACGGAAGCGGTGATGGCCCGGGGGCTTCCATATTCGCTGTTCTCGGTTTTAATAAGGTTAACTGCAGGATGAGGGTTATCACAATCAAGGTGGTAAGTATGGCGAAATCCCTCCCCAGATGGCCGGAATCAATGGATTTTCCGAGGAAGTTGGTGATGAAGGCTCCGGCGGAAATGCCGGCCATATTCATCAGACCGTACCCCGTAGCACGGTAACGCGGCGAAACGAACTGGCACAGGATGGGCATATTGTTTACGTCAAACATGCCGAATCCCAAACCAAAGCACAGCGCTCCGGCAAATACCGGTATCACGGTGCTTCCGAAACCTAACAGGAACAGTGCCGGAATGGTAAGCGCCAGCCCGATGGCTCCTGTGTAGATCCGCCCTTTCAGGTTTCTCCGAACCCAGGCATCCGATAGCGCCCCGCCCGCCAGTACGCCTGCCAGTGAGGCTAGGGCAAGCGTCATGGTGGAGAACGGTCCGGCCTCTTCCATCGGCAGATTCAATGTGCGGGAAAACAGGGTGGGCAGCCAGCTCTTGGTAGCCCATCCGGGTAGACTGGGAGCAGAGAAATAGAACAGAATGATCCAAAAGGAGAGGTTTCCCAAGAGCATGCCGACGCCTCTGACCGCACCGGACAACTCCATTTTCAGGCTGACGGATTTTGTGGCATCCACGGTATAGCCTTTCTTTTCTTTCAGGAAAAACAGGAGGAAGATACTGTAGGCTATTCCCACGAAACCGAAGGACTGGAACGTGAATTGCCAGGATGAAACGGCTGCAATGACGGCGCCGAATCCGCCCAGCGCCTGTCCGAGATAAACGCCGGTGGTATGGATACCGATGGCGAAGGAACGTGTTCCGGCATCGTGATAATCGGCTATTAAAGCCAGTGCAGCGGGGATATAGAAGGCTTCGCTGATTCCCATCAGGGCACGCAGTGCATAGAGCTGCTCGAACGTGCGGGCATAGCCCATTGCCCAGGTTACTCCCGACCAGACGAAGAGGCTGCCAATGATGAGCCACTTACGGTTCAGCCGGTCGGCTATCATTCCGGAAAGTGGACTCATGAAGGCATACACCCAAAGGAAAATAGCCATCAGGCGTCCGAAATTGGTGGCTGAATTTAATTCCCCGATGCTCGCCTTCATAAAAGGCTGCATGGTGGAAAGCATTTGCCGGTCCAGATAATTAAGGAGCGCAATAAACCAGAGAATGCCTACGACAAACCAGGGATACCATTTACTTTTCTGCATTGTCTTTATTTATTGAAGAGGGGAGGGGGAGAGTATTATTGATTCCGTGGAATGGAATTTTAACCACGACCTTCTTTACCTGTTTAACCGTGACGATTTTTAAACAGGGCTTGTGGGCATCTTCAGGAAAGAATACAAAGAAATGTGCCGTGCCGGCATGTAGCAGCTTTCCCTTCACGCTGTCTTCAAAGAACAGGATGTCGGCCTGTGCATCATAATCTTGTTTCTCTTTCATTTGAGATACGGGTATGACTTCAATATATTCTTCCCCCTCAATGACATATTGTATATCAATATATTTCCGGTGAACTTCATATTTTGCCGTGTCAGGCTCTTTGGTACGGTATTCCGATATTACAGCATACGTACCGTCATCGGACAGTTCATAGCGTCCCGGCGAAAGAGATTTCAGGTCCTTCTTCAGAAAATCAAAAGCAAACTTCCAGGCTTTCCTGTTTATCCTATTTTGCCGGACAAACAGACGCCTGTTGATGCTTTCGTCGGGTTTGCATGGAAGTCCGGAATACCATACGGAAGAGCGGAACCGTTCGTCCACTTCTTCGTCAGACCAGTTGTCGATGTTGTCTGTTTTAAGTTTACCGTTTGTCATAATCAGAGCATTTCAGTCCTACCAGGGTTTGAGAGTTCCCTGCAACAGCCACATTTTAGAATAGCTATGATCTTTCGTTTGCCCTGTCGGCACGTAAACGGTAGATTCCAGACGTGATACGGCTTCATTGTAGTTGACCATATATTTTTCGTCCGAATTGGGAGTCGGGTATTCAAACCTGAGGGGGATAGCCGATCCGAAAGCTGTAACCGGGCCTGTTTTCAGATCAGGATAACCTGTGCGTCGCCAGTCAAACCAGGGTTCGGCATTCAGCCATCCCGAAATCCATTTTTGCTCCATAATACGTTCCAGTTTATTCGTAGCTGCCGAGTAGTCGACTTCGGGATTCGTGTAATATGCCTCCATGCTGAATCCATTTTGACCATCTGTCACGCCCCAGCGTTTCATGGAAGCCTCAATACCTTTCTTATAATGTTCTTCGGCGGTTCCCGGTACGGAAAAGTCACCTTTGAGCGCCGCTTCTGCCAGTAAAAATTCCACTTCACTGTACATCATCAAATCCATTTTAAGAAGAGGATCTTTATTTTCGCGGTATCTCCCGTGCATAAAAGAGATGAAGGGGCTTCGTTCGGTATGAAATGTTTCTGCATAATCTCCCTTGTTGTAGTTCAGGGCATCCAGCGTAACCAGTCCTGCGGGTAGTCCTACATAAAGGGAGGTGTCCACGTTTGAATTAGTGGTGGGCAGATATGTTACCGTGTATGCATCGCCAAACATATTGGTAACGGTTTTTTCCGTTTCCTCTGTTACCTCATAATCCCATTTGATTAGCACAGGCATTACCCAGCGGTGCAAACGGGGGTCATTGAGGCTTTTCAGTTTATCGACAATGGTTTTACACGGTTTTGTTGCAAATGGAGGATTGGAACTGGCAAGTATTCCTCCCGGATGAGAGTTTTCCGCCGTAGTACCGATATAGTCGATGCCGGCATCATCCTCATTACCGGTGAATGCTTTACGGGCTGCATCATTGAAAATACCGACAATATTTATGCCCAGAGCATCCATGTCTTCCTTTTTATTGTACAAACGCATGGCATATCTCATCCTCAGAGAGTTTGTAAACTTTCTCCATTTATCCGGATTCCCTCCATAAAGAATATCGGATGTCTGTTCGACAGTAAAACCGGATATGTTTGATTGTGCGAAGAGTTCTTCAGCTCTGTTTAAATCGGTCATGATTCCCTGATAAATATATTTCTGTTCATCGTATTTAGGGAAATATATTTGCCCGTCGGCTTTCAAACTTTCCGAATACGGTATATCTCCAAAAATATCTGTAGTGAATCCGAATATATACGCTCTCAATGTCAATGAAATCGCTTCGAAAAAAGGGTTTCCGTCTTCTACCGCATACCTGTTTATGATATTTACGTTGCGCAACTGTTCGTAATATCCTCCCCATGAGCCTTTATCCCAATCATAAAAGTTCATTCTTTCCGCATGAAAATTAGTTCCTACCTGCACATACTGCATACCCCCTCCCAACTGAGCATTGTAATTACCCAATGATTTATAAGCGGTTCCTGCTTTTGAAAGAACATACGTCAAGATATAATTGGAAGATACTTTTGTGGCATTATTCGGATCTTCATTCATTTCCGTCAGGTCAAGGCATGAAATGCAACAACTCATGAGGAATATCCCTGTAAAAACCATTAATATATTTCTTTGTAGTGTTTTCATATCACCATAATTTTAAAAACATTCATTATTAAATATCAAAGCTCACCTTAAGGCCTAATGTCCCTGTCCAGGGCAGCGTATTATAATACTCGAAACCATTACTCCATTTACCGTCATCACTTGGCCGGTAGGCTCTTTCCGGTTCTATATCCGCTTTGGCCTTTGTCCATGTAAACATATTGGTAGCAATCACGGAGATAACCGCATTCTGTATATAAAGTTTCTTGAGAAAGCTATTGGGAAGATGGTAACTTAAAGCTACTTCCCGTAATTTTATATAAGTAGCATCATAGGTATTTCTATAAGGGAAAGGCCTGTTGGCATACCGGTTTGCCGTGAACGGATCCAGCCAACGGGTAGTGCTGCCTCCCAAATTTTCCACATACGTTTTCTGACCGTTTACGACCACTTCCCTGACGCCTACATTAAAAGAAGCATCCTGTCTGCGTCCTTCGCCTGTTCCGGCAGGCCATGGGAAACCGCCATACTCAGCGGTTCGACCGCCTACCCATTCTCCAAAAAATCTTTGCGGATTTGCTTTTATCTGCTCTTCTATGCTCCTCGTGGGGTCGTAGGAAATACCGGAGAATGTATCCTCTCTCATACCATTGTTCTGCATGAACATCCTGGTTTTGGAGTAAAATTTTCCACCATGATTCCAGTCGATATTGGCATACAGAGAAAAGTTGGCATACCGGAAGTTGGGCAGGAAGCTCAGGTTGAAATCAGGATTTGCATTCCCAATCTTAATGATATGATCCGGATTATTGTCCGTTTGATATTGCCCGCTGGAGTTCAGCAAAGGATATCCGTAATAGGGAGAATCCTTGTCTGCAACCGTCAGCATTGGCTGGCAAAAAATATCTCCAATCAACCCTCCTTCATACGTTCTTATAGAGGCACCATCCGTAGACATCCATTCCACATAAGTCATTCCCTCGGCCAGTTCTTTTAGCCTGGTTTTGTTTCCTGTAAAGTTAAATCCCATATCCCACTGGAACTTGCCGGATATAACCGGTGTTGTATTCAAGCTTATTTCCCATCCTTTACTTTCAATTTCCCCGGCATTGATTTTTTTGGATGTTGCTCCCGATTCAACGGGAACAGTAATGTCCAATATCTGGTTTTTATTTTTTACCACATAATATGTAGCCTCTACACTGACTCTGTTATCTAAAAAACGAAGTTCTAAGCCTGCTTCCTGCGATGTGGATTTTTCCGGTACAAGATTAGAATTTAGAAGTCCTCCATCCATATACATTCTTTTAGAACTTCCCCAATCAGAATCGGTAGAAAAGTACGGATATAAACTGTAAGGCTCCGTGTCGTTGCCGACCTGCGCTATCCCGCCGCGTAACTTGGCAAATGAAATCCATTGAGGTAATTTGAAAACTTCGGAAAACAGAATGCTCACCGAGGCCGATGGATAAAAATAAGACCTGTTTTCAACCGGTAATGTGCTCGACCAGTCATTACGTGCCGTCAAATCAAGATAAACCATATCCGAATACCCTATAGAAGCCATTCCATATACGCTGTAAATCCCTTTCTCGTACCAGCCACTCTTATAGGTTACAGCACCCGGTACGCCATTCGATATCGTATAAAGTGCCGGAACCACTAATCTTGATGCATGATTATAAATCTCTTTGGTATAAGAATACATTCTGTTACCTGCAACAAATGCATTCAGGCTCCATTTTTCAAAAAAAGTATTCTTATAGGAAAGGTTAAGTTCAAAATTAGTCTCTTTCCGGTTGATATCATTGATTATGTAAGCCCCATTAGGTTCCGAATAAGAACTGAAAGCCCTTTTTGATTCACGATTTTCCACATTCCCGTCTCTTGTAAAACGTCCCATTATGCGTAATTCATCGGTGATATCATAATCAAACTGTATTTTAGTTGTTAATCTTTCCCGGTCAAAGGCATTCGTGTTTTCATACGCTACGAACCAAGGGTTATTTTGCTTTGTTTTATATCTCAACTGATTAATTCCTTCCTGTCCTTTTATCCAATAATTCCTGAGATCCATAATGTTTACCTGGGCGCCTATTTCGGTAAGACTCCGGACAATATCATTCCGATCTTCTCCATTCACATTCGGACGGTTGTCTGAACCGGATGAAGCCCAATTGAACAAAGCTGTAATTTTCAGCTTCTTTGTCAGATTGTAACCTGTATTAAGGGAAATGGTGGTTCTTGATAAATCTACATTCGGTATGATTCCTTCATTCTGCATAGAACCGGCAGACAGACGGAAAAATCCTTTGTCGTAATTACCGTCAATACTCACATTGTTGGTTGTTGTAAAGCCTGTCCTGATAAAGTCTTTGAAACGGTTGGGATAGGAAACCAAAGGAACCTCCTGTCCGTTTGAATTCCAGACTACGGCTGTTTCGCCGGTATCCAGTTGCATTCCCCAACTTTCATTCTCTTCTTCTTCCAGCAAATGAGCACCTGATTTTCCTGAGCCGAAAGTACTTTGCAGAGGGAAATAATGATAGGGTATTTCTGCTACATTACTTGAGCTGACAGAAATGCCAATCCCTTTCTTTGCTCCCTGCCCGGAACGGGTAGTAATAAGCACGACGCCGTTTCCAGCCCTTGAACCGTAAAGAGCTGCTGCGCTGGCTCCTTTTAAAACGGACACATTTTCTATATCGTCAGGATTCAAATCGCTGATTGGATTTCCAAAGTCAGCTCCCTGAAAGATATTGTTCAGTTGATTTTTTACGGGAACGCCATCAATAATAAATAACGGTTGATTATCATTATTAAGAGAGGTCGCTCCACGGATGATCATGTTCACTGAAGAACCGGATGTGCCATCCATCTGGTTGATTTTAACACCGGATATTTTGCCGGCAAGAGCATTTAAAACACTCCCCTGACTGGTTTGTGTCAGATTATCTCCTTTTACTTCCGAAACTGAATATCCGAGCGCCTTTTTTTCACGTTTTATGCCCAGAGCCGTTACTACCACCTCTTCCAACTGTTCCACATTTTCACGCAAAGTGATAGGAATAACCGTTCTGTCTCCCACAACCACTTCCTGCGGTATATAACTTATGTATGAAAATACCAACACTGAATTGTTATCAGGCACATAAATCGTGTAGTTCCCATCTATATCGGTTATAGTTCCTGTGGCGGTTCCTTGCAGTAAAACGCTTACCCCCGGTATAGATTCCCCGTTTGCATCTGTTACTTTTCCTGAAATATTTCTTGACTGCTGTTGGTCTGAATTTGTGGCATAGGCAGTTCCTAACCCCAACACTAAAAGTAACACAATTGTTTTAAGATCATGAATGATGCGATATATGTATTTTTTTATCGCCATCCGCTTCTGCTGATTTTTTTTCATATTTTCTGCTGATTTATTAGTTTACTAATGAATTTTGCTGATTTTTACTTTATTTAGCAAATCCGTATAATTTCAGCACTTTAGGCAGGATATCTGTATTCTGATAAATCCCCGCGAATTCTTTAGCTCCGGCTCCGTATGCAAATACGGGTACCATTACGGAAGAGTGTCCTTTTGTACCCCATTCGGCTTTCACTTCTCCCGTAGTAAAATCACCGCCGGTAAGCGTCATACCTCCGGTTTCATGATCGGCCGTTATGATCACCAATGTATTGGGATCTTTATCGGCATAGTCAAAGGCAATTTTAATCGTTCTGTCAAGATCTATCATTTCCGAAACGGCTTCTTCCGTTATATTCGAATGACAAGCCCAGTCTATCTGCGAACCTTCCACCATCAGGCAGAAACCTTTGTCATTTTGCTTTAGTATATTGATGGCAGTCTGAACACCTTCGGGCAACAGTTCTCCTCTTTCAGGATATTTTTCAGGATGTTCATCCGCTACCAATGCTACCAGTTTACCGGAAGTAACCTTCTTGGCATCTTCCAGATTGTAAGCGATGGTAAAATCCTTTTCTTTTAATTTATCCGTTAAATTCTGTTTGTCGGAACGTTCTTCGAAGTTCTTCCTTCCGCCTCCTATAAAGACATCCAGATCACTCTTTACATAATCTTCTGCAATTTCTTCTGCCATACCTCGGTTAGCCTGGTGCGCCACAAAAGAAGCCGGCGTAGCATGTGTAACATCACAACTGACTACCACACCTGTGGCAAGACCGTTTTCTGCCGCATATTCCAACACGGATTTTACAAGGTTTCCGTCGGCATCCACTCCAATAGCCCCATTGTTCGTTTTTGTACCACAGGCAATAGCTGTACCACCGGCTGCCGAATCGGTTATATAAGCATTTGCCGAATAGGTCTTTGAAAAACCCACAAAATGACAACGTTCCACATGCAGGCTCCCTTTATTGCCGGTTAGTCCGGCATACACTTGTGCGGTTCCCATACCATCGCCAATCAGGATGATAACGTTCTTTACTTTTGGCGTTTCATCCTTACTTTCTACAGTGTGGTTTGTTACTATATCACATTGGGTAAAAACGATGGGAACCAGCAAGAATAAGAATAAATAAATCTTTTTCATGATATTATCTTTTTATTAATAAACTTAAAGCAACTGTTTTTTTTAACATATTCTGTATCATTTCGTTTTTATCAGCCAGATATCACATATCTTTGAGTATTGCCTCCAGTTCAGATGAGATTCTTCCGGCTCATCGAAGGTTATTTCCAGACGACCGTCGCTTACATATTTACGATCTATCAGAAATTCTTTAAACTCTTCCAGCGCTTTGTTGTAGAGCGTTGGGCTGATACGCTTCCCTTCCACTCGCAGTAAAGCATCTCCATAGCCGCTAATACGAATAATATACCGGCCTTGCGGATCCAGGTTTTCATACACCAGCTTCGGAAAGTTCTGGAATAATTGAGTCGACATACGCTTACGGCTCATGCCCTTATCCCACCAGGCCACATCCCTTGCATCAGAAACGGTAGTGAGTACATGCGGACTCCGGCCAATATTGGAAATGTTATCATAGAAACTGCCTTTACCCGGATTTTCCCATGTACGGATAATATCTATACGGGCAAGCTGTTCTTCCCTGGAAGTCATTCGGCGTATTTTATCGAATTCGTCTGCCAGCCACCAGCGGTTGTTTAAAGGGTAATCTACAAAATCAAGGATACATCCCCGCTCAGGACCTCCGGCCTGATATTTTTCCACACTCGTTTGCAGACCTGTCGATTGGAAAAGCATCTCACAGTACTCCGCAATCTTCTGTCTCAATGCGGCATCAGGATTGTAAGTGTCGGCTTGATTTACTTTAGCCAACGCTTTTTGCAAGGTTTGCTCTATACCGTCTTTTTCTGCTTCTGCCAGTATTTGACCGGCTTCTTTTTCCAGGCGCTGTTCATACAATTTACGGCGGGTTATATAGGTATCGTAATAAGCCCGCAGGACAAGCATTTGCCAACGCCAGTTTGTTTGCAATCCGGGATATGATCTCTCTAATTGTTGCCATTTGTAGAATGTGGATTCAATGCCGCCGTTTTCTTCCAGTGGACCCCGCCAGTTACGTTCCAGTGCAAAAATAGCCTCGGCTACTTTATCTTCCGTTTTTGTACCGAAAAAATATTGCACATACTGTTCAATAATGGCATTGACCTCCTGTTCGCTATCCCATCCCAGGCAACTCCACACAATCTTGTTTATATCATCGTGTACACCGTCGGAATAGGTAATAAAACCGTCGGTCAGCGGCGCACAGGTATTATGAATCTTCGCATAATGAAACGGTTCCGGATTAATCGGTTCGCGCCCCAATGTAAGAGCATACGCCTGATCCCACTGAGGTGTTGGATACTGGCAACGAACAGTATGGGTTATATCCGGATAATGCCTGTGCTTATATTTCTTTGGCAAACGGTAGCGCATATCCGACATCTCCGGACTGCCCGGTCCGCTGACAGCGCCGGTAAACCAATCCGGCGATTCCGTTTCCAGATAATTATAGAAATAATCTGACTGTTCATCACTGAAACCCTGCAACGACAGCCATATCCCGGCTCCCGGATGATACGTTTGCAGTAGGACGGCTATCTCTTTCAGGAAAAGCATTACTTCCCTGGGATGATTATTTCCCGGATCGCCTCCCGGTATAAATACGTTGTCCAGTTTCGGGCAGTTCTTATAATAGTCATGATGTTTCTGCACTTCTTTCCTGAAAACTTCGTTGTCCGTCAGATCAACTTTTACCGGTATCCATACCCAGAAATCCAAACCATAGCGTTGGCAGATTAGACTAATTTCCTTATCCATTTCAAGTATGGGCTTTTTCATTAAGGAAGAAGGAGTATCGAACGGGATTTGCTCAATACAATTCGTGCCGAAAATGGCCAGGTCGCGTATATACTGTTCATATTGTGCAACGCTCCAGGCATCATACGAATTAGCCGTATTCCTGTACCCCAGTTGATGACCGCGAAGTTCATATTCCGGTGATGTGGCGGTATCATTTGCCGTATCGTAGATTATCTTACCGCGAGACATTCGGGCTGTTCGCAGGAAATAGCCTCCGGCAAAGAGCGCCCCTCTGCCGTCTGCGGCAACCAGCCAGAGCGTCTGTTTTCCTTCTTCGTTTTCAAACAAACAGGTAAAGCCGTCTTTTTCATACACCTTCCGGACTGACGAGGGTACAGGTTTACCAGACAATTCCGCATCGGAAGACAATGACAGGGCTAATGTAACCTGACGGTTCCAGCCATCAAGCGGTTGAATCTTTATGTTCGTCCGTTTTTGTATCTCTTCCTGCAGGACGTGTATAATAGTCTCTTTCAATGGAGACTGAATGGAAGTTGAAATCAGAAGGGATGCCTTAGACATATCTACTTCCACTGCCGATGCAATCAGTGAGAGAAACAGAAATGCTGTGAATGGTAAGCTTTTTATTTTCATCTTTTCATTGTGTCTGTATTAACACCTTGAATCATTTCCAGCAGACGGCGTCGCATATTCATAATGGATATTCTGAGGATATTATTTCTTTCCAATATCAAGAATGGCATATTTTATGGACTTTCGGTTGAAGGTATAGGTTACATACACTTTCCCGTCGGAACCTTCTATAATGGCAGGGTAACTGAATTCTCCTTCTTCTTCATCCTCTAAAATAATGAGATCTTTCCATATTTTCCCATCAATGGATGAGGCTAACGCTAATTTATTTCTCCCTTTGGTAATCGGATTATAGATTAACAATTGTGTTTCTCCATCGGATAATGTTACGGCATCGGTGCCGGAATTATTGTTAGGCAATGAGGTTGCCTGTACTTTGCTCCACGACTTGCCTCCGTCGGTCGACCAGGATTCAACGATTCTTTTATTTTTGCTTCTGCAAAGAAGCTGTAAGCGGCCGTTTCCGTAGAATAAAACAGAGGGCTGGATGGCGTTAAATTCCCCGTTGTCTATCTCTATCTTCTTCCAGTCCGATAAATCCTGGCTGGAGTGTTCTATATGAATGCGCCAGCCCGAATCGTCTTCAATGCTTGAAGGATAAAGTATTCCGCCATCGGGTGCTCTGACTGCCTTGTTTTTGATGGGACCTAACAGATTATTGGGAATGCGTTTTTCTTTCGACCATATCTTCCCTCCATCTGTTGAGATTTTATATACCCCAAACCATTTGGAAGGACTTGGCCCAATCTTATAATAAAGAATAATGTCTCCGTTATCCCGCCGGAACAGCACCGGATTCCAGCAAGGATTCCGTATCAGTTTGTTTTCAATCCCGTCTGCCAGTAAAAAGGGTTTACTCCATTTCCTGTCTTTATAAAATGCACCGTAAATACAGACATCCGGATGCTTTTCAAAACTGCCGCCAAACCATGCCGCCAACATTCCATCGCCTGTCTCTACAATCGTAGAAGCATGACAGGAAGAATAGGGCTCCGTTTGATAAATCAGATTACTTTCTATCACTCCGGCATAAACAGAATCAGCAGGCTCTACTGCCGTCGTCGGCGGCAGGCCGCCATCGCCGCTAAAACTGCTAAAAAGAAACAGGAGCGTGGCCGGGAACGAAAAAGATGTAGTTTGCATACATTGTTTTATAATAGATTATTTTACGGCAGGGCTTTCCTGAGGCTTAATGCCCAGTTCCATCAGTTTTTCGTACACAATGTTCCGCTCTTTCTCCTGAAATTTGTGGAAAGGTTCTACCATATAGTCACTGCATACGCCTAATATGTTGAGGGAGGTTTTGATCCCTTTGATATAGCTGGATGCGAACCTACCGATGTTGTACAGCGAAAAACCGACCTCCATGATGCGCGCCTGAAGAATGGAGATTTCTTCGAAATTCCGGCTGACTGCTGCATTGTAGAGCGATACATACAGCTCCGGAAACAGATTGGCGCCGCCGTTCACCCCTCCGTGGGCGCCCATCAGAACGGTTTCGGCCAGCATCTCTTCGGGGCCGACCAGCAGGCTGAACTCTGGCTTATCCCGAAAAAGATACAGGAGCTTCTGAAAATAAACCCCGTTCGCCGAACTGTCTTTCAGGCCTACAATGTTTTTATTGTCGGAAAGCAGCAGAGCCGTTTGAGGTTCAATCATGACCTTCACGTTCGACGGCATATTGTAAAGAAACAGGGGAAGCGGCAAACGCTTGGCCAGGTGGGTATAATACTGAAGCAGTTCGTCCTGTCCGGGAAGATAATAATAGGGAGGAGCAGCCACCAGGGCATCGGCTCCATGTTCGGCCGCAACAACGGCCAGCGACAGACTTTCGGAAAAACTGGTATTGGTGATGCCCACCAGCACCTGAACCCTGTTGTGAACGAAATGGCAGGTGTGTTTAATCAGTTCTTTCCGTACCCTGTAGCTGAGGTTCTGAGCTTCCCCGCTGCTCCCCAGAATGAATACACCCGATACTCCTCCCTGAATCATACGTTCCAGGAGATTCGCCAGTCCGTCGATATCCAGCGTATCGTTGTCTATCATCGGAGTTATGACAGGAGGAACAATTCCCCGTAATGGTCTGCTTAGCATAGTTTATTTTATGTAGTGAATAAATAGTATTGCATTCAAATACGTTAATATTAACTTGACGGCAAAGATAGGAAGTTAAATGTTTAATTATAGCTTTTTTTACTATGTTATTGAGCATGTTTTCGAGATTAATTAACCGATTGACTGATTCATCGCTTCCTTTTTGCCCATTCCACCCGAAGTTTTTTGCCGTTCCACGAATCCGTATCATATTTCACTAACTTTGCTTTTCAAAAAAAACATTGATGAAGAGAGTTTCCATAAAAGATATTGCAGCAGCCGTAGGTGTTTCGGTTGCGACCGTTTCGCTCGTTTTGGCCGGAAAAGAAGAAGGGCGCGTGGGGAAAGAACTGTCCCGGAAGATTCATGACGTGGCCGGGGAAATGCACTACCTGCCCAACCGCCTTGCCGTCAATCTGCAAAGCGGCCATTCGCAAACCGTCGGCCTTCTGGTAACGGATATAGCCAATCCGTTTTTTGGAAGTCTGGCGTATCACATACAGAAAGAGATGGGCAAAGCCGGATACGCCGTCGTGATTATGAATACGGACGAAAGCAGCCGTACCATGGGCGAAATGATCAACCTGATGAGAAGCCGGCAGATGGACGGATTCATCATCGTGCCGGCCGAACACGGAGAAAAGTATGTAAGCCGGCTGATCGCCGACAAAATACCCCTCGTCACCATAGACCGCTATTATCCCGGCATACCGACCGGCGCCATACTGATTGACAACTACGATGCCACCTATCAGGCCGTCAGATACCTCATAAACCGGCAGTGCCGGCGTATCGCCCTGCTTCTTTACGGCAACACTTTGCCCCACATGGCGGAACGCAAAGCCGGATACACCGATGCCCTGAAAGAGGCCGGCAGCTTTGATGAGCGCCTGATACGGAACATCAGCCACACGAACGTGGCCGGCGACATAGAGGAAGCCATCGCCTCGATACTGTCGGAAGAAAAAACGGTAGACGGCTTTCTGTTCGCAACCAATACGATAGCGCTGAACGGACTGAAACAGTTGCAGAAGCGCCGGCTTCAGATACCCCGAGACGTACAAGTGGTCTGTTTTGACCGGAACGACGTGTTCGATTTCATGCCCGTAGCCATTCCCTACATCCTGCAGCCCGTCCAGAGCATGGCCAATATGGCCTCGCGGCTGCTGCTGGAACAGATGGAAGAAGGCGTCGGGGCGAAGAACACATCCATCTACCGGCTTCCTTCCGAACTGATTGTCTGATCCGGTAGAAACGCCCTCATCCCCCCTTTCTCGGAACAAACCGTCGAGAGACTTTTCCCGCCTGAAGATTTATTCCTTTTGTGAGCTGTATTTCAGTAAGTTCACAAGAGGAACTAATGTGTTTCTCCTGTACTCTTATATCTGTGACCTACATCACAGCAGAGTGTGACCTACGTCATATAATATTGTGACCTACATCACAGAATAGTGTGATGTAGGTCACAGATATAAGATCTCCTGTTGAATTACTTAGATAGACAGGTGCATTTGCTTAGTTTGTCGGCGCAGGAGGGATAAGGGTCTTCCTCCGTAAAATGCAAAGGGCGCCGGGTTTTGGCGTAGAGGCTGAAATAATCCGTTTTTCACTACGTTATAAAGTCCTAAGGAGAGGATTATGAAGAACATCTATGATGCCCGGCAACAGTTGAAGTACTTTTTTATTTTCGGAGCAATGGCGATTGCAATTGCTTCGGTGGTTGTCTCGAACTCGCTGATAAAGAAGCTGGCGGAAGAGGAACGGGAGAAAATCGAAATATGGGCGGAGGCCGGACGGGTGATCGTGAACGAGGATACCAGCCTGAATATGTCGCTCAGTCTCCGTATCATTCAGGGGAATACGTCGATACCGGTGTTCCTCTGCGACGGAAACGACCGTATTATCGAGTATCGGAATATCCAGCTTCCCGAAAAGAATGTGGAGGCGTTCCTTGCCGGCAAGCTGAAGGATATCAAAAGCAAGCACGACCCTATCACGATTGATATGGGAGACGGCACCTACCAGTATCTGTATTATGATGATTCCACGATTCTGAAGCGGCTTCTTGTCTATCCGTATGTGCAGCTTTCGGTGTTCTTTGTTTTCATCCTGATTGCCTTCCTGGCGCTGGGCAGCACGAAAAGGGCCGAGCAGAACAAGGTATGGGTGGGACTGTCCAAAGAGACGGCGCATCAACTGGGTACGCCTATTTCCTCCCTGATTGCCTGGATGGAGTATTTGCATACGAAGGAGACGGATCCCTCCATACTGGGCGAGATGCAGAAGGATGTGAAACGCCTGGAGACCGTAGCCGAACGCTTTTCCAAAATAGGTTCCAACCCCGATCCTGTGCCGGTGAATATTGCCGGTTCCATTCATTCGGCGCTGGATTATATGGAGACCCGCATATCCTCGAAGGTGAAGCTGCACCGTCATTTGCCCGAAGAGCCGGCTCTGGCGCTGATGAACGATTCGCTTTTTGCCTGGGTTATCGAAAACCTGGTAAAGAATGCCGTAGATGCCATGCAGGGGCAGGGGGAGATGAACTTCCGGCTGGAAGTCACGAAAAAGCACATTCTGATAGATGTATCCGATACGGGGAAAGGCATTCCCAAGTCAAAATTCGGCACCATTTTCAGTCCGGGTTACACCACAAAGGCGCGGGGCTGGGGGCTGGGGCTGTCGCTGGTGAAGCGCATCATCGAATCCTATCACGGCGGAAGAATCTTCGTAAAAAGCTCGGAGATAGGCAAAGGAACCGTCTTCCGCATCGAGCTGCGAAGGTATAGGGGCTGAGGATGCGGTAAGGTTCCCGCCGTTCTCAACTCTCGATTGAATCCTGTATATTTCTCCGAATTTCGTTCTTTATTTGGAAAAATCACTTTTTTATCAGATGTTTGTAAGCCATTTTGACAGGGTTTATGTATGATTCATTTGTGTAAACCGGTTGAAAACGGAATAAAACACTAAAAAGAACATGAAAATGAAACACAAAGCTCTCTTTCTCTCATTCGTATGTATTTGCCTGACCGCTGTGTGCAAAGGGCAGTCGAGTAACCCCGCTATCCCGGAAGGTGTGTGGAGGCTGGAAAATGTAGATGCCGGTACGAACAGCAGCCCGTTCAAACGCTTACAAGGGCATCTCCCCGCAGACTTGTATTATACCTGCCCGGAAAAAATTGAAATAAAGAACGAATCGGAGTGTTTGTTCTATTTCGATAATGGAGAAACTAAAAAGGTATTCCAGTACGTCTATGCCTATCAGGGAAAACACCGTCTGCGGTTCTCTTTTGAAGGACAAACCTCTATTCCCGAACGGCAGTACGCTTATATCGTGGAGAAGATAGACGGACAGTCGTTCTACATCGTGTTTGAAAACGCAGAAGAGGTGACCGGCTCTCCGGCCGTTTCTTACAGATATCATTATTCATTCATCCAGTAAATATCGAATGCCATGAAATTACGGTTAACAATAAAAAACGGCAACAAGAAAGGCTTACTGTCTTTGTTCTCCTCCATATTTTTTTGTACAGCGGGGTTGGCGCAGAACAACCTTATCCTGGGTACGCAGGACTGCGCCTCCACGCGCCCGCCCTTCAGCTTTAGCATAGCGCCGGGATGGACATCTGCCGGTGGGACGGCGGAAATTCAGTCAACGGCGCTTGTGGGAGACCTCGACAGCGACGGCGTCACAGAGGTGTTGGTGATGAATCCGAATAAAAACGGCGTCAATGTGATGGATGGGCGCACCGGAGCCTCGAAAGGCGCTATCAATATCGGATCCACGCTCGAAGGCGAACACCCCACCTACTTTTTGATAGTGGATGGAGACAAGGACGGGAAAGCGGAAGTATTCATAGCTGGAACATCCACCCAGCAAATATACCTGTACGAAGTGTCGAGCGCCCCCGGGGCGGCTACGATTACCTTTGCCAGAGTCTGGGAAAAGGCGTGTACCCTGACTGGCAGCGGCGTGACGCCCATTGTGGCCGACCTGGACGGCGACGGTTCGGTCGAATTTGTGGCGGGAAACAAGGTAATAGACTATGACGGGAATATCAGGGCTACCCTCCCTTACAACTCCATTCTGGGGTTTAGTATCAGCATATCCTATGCCGCCGACGTGGACGGCGACGGACTGCCAGAAATCATAAGCGGCAGCGACGTGATGAAGTATGCCAACGGAACCCTCACCCGGTACGCCCGCTGTCCTAATTTCTCCAACGGTCAGGAAGGGTGGAATATGTCGGGCGACATCAATATGGACGGGGATATAGACCTTGTGTTTTGTTCTTCCCCCGGTACCTATACCGTATGGACGCCCAGGACGCAAACCCTTATCGGAAGCATATCCGTAAGCGCCAGTAATTCTTCCTATCCGTTTATCGGAGATATAGACGGTGTGGTTACAAACGGGAAAAAATATCCCGAAATCTGCTTTATTACATCCGGCAGCAATTACCTGTATGCGTATTCCTACACCGGTAGCGGTTTTACGCAGAAATGGACTTTGGGGCATTCGGACAGTTCCGGCGTCACCGGTATCACGCTGTTCGACTTTAACCTGGACGGCGTAGTCGAACTGGTGTACCGCGACCAAACGCTGCTCCGCGTATTCAATGGAAGCGGCTCGTCTCCGGTTGTATTGTATTCGGTAGCCTGTACTTCGGGAACCACCACCGAAACGCCGGTTGTGGCCGACGTGAACGGAGACGGCAGCGCCGATATTGTTGTCACGGGAGGAAGCAACTATACGTACATGTTTGAAGGAGGAGAATCCAAATGGGCTTCGGCGCCCAATGTATGGAACCAGCAGATGTACAGCCCGCTGTTTGTCAACCTGGATCTGACCGTACCCGACAGGATAGAATCCCAGATACTTACTTTCACTCAAACTTGTGCGGGCGTTCCTGAAACCGTACATTTCTACAACGGAGGGCCGATGCAGGTGCCCTACATCAGCGATGCTACGTATTGCCCCATCGACCTTTCGCCGGACGTCTATGTGGTTGGAGGGACGATTACGTTTAATTCGTCCACTTCCGTGACGCTTACCGTGACTTTCGGCAATATGGGAATGGTCACCGCGCCGGCAGGCACACCCGTGCGGTATTACCGGAACGCCGTCGGGGCGGGAAACGTCATCGGAAGCGAAACGCTGGGCGCCGACCTGGCGCCGGGGCAAACCCGCACCGTCAGCAAAACGCTGACCGGCCTCTCGCCGATGCCTACCCAGTTCTATGTGCGCATCCTCGACGACGGTACGAACTTCCCGGCCAGCGGCTCGTACAGCGACTGCAACCTGACCAACAACACCAAGTCGTTCGGTACCCTGGAGTTGCACAAGACCGCCAATACCACCAATGCCTGTATCGACGGGACAAGCATATTCACCATTGAACTGATAAACAACAGCCACCAGACCAGCAGCCCGCAAACATTCAGCCACATCACGCTCACCGACAGCCTGGGTTCGGGCTGGCAGTATCTTTCTTCTTCCGCCCTTCAGGGAAGCCCGGGCGCCTACAACAGCGCTACGCACAAACTGCCCTGGACTTTGCCCGCCCTCGCTCCCGGCGATACGGCGCGGATGTTTATAACGGCCAAATCCACCTCGGCCGGCGCCATCCGCAATTACGTATGGATAGAAGCCGTGGATGGAACCGTACTCGGCAAAGAAGTAATCGAAGCCTACGTGATTGTAAATACCACGCAGGCGCCGGCTGCCGCCACGATTTCGCCGGCCAATCCCGCGATATGCGAAGGCGAAGGGAGCGGCGTTACGCTGACGGCCACAGCCACCGGGGCTACCTCCTACCAGTGGTACCGGAACAATGTGGAAATCTCCGGAGCTACGCAAAGCACGTACAGCGCTACTTCCGGCGGTGACTACAGGGTGACCTACTACAACGGCACCTGCGTTTCGCAGATGAGTAGCGCCGTAACCGTCACGGCGAAACCCTGCGTGGTGCCGATCAATCCGCATCTGCGGACGCTGGTGCATTAAGCGGCCGCAAATAAATTTACATCCTGCCCGGAAAAAGTCCTGTTTATATGAGTATAATTTCAATCATCAACTGTTTTTATTGAAACGTTTCGATAATTACAGTGATGTTTGAAATACAGATAAGGATGTGTACCGATACGGTCGACCCGGTGGAAGACCAGTTGTTGTGGGAAAAATTCCTTTCCGGAGACGACAAGGCATACGCCTGTATTTACAGGAAATACGTAAAGACGCTTTTCTCGTACGGAATGCAGTTTACGCCTAACCGTGAACTGGTAAAAGACTGCATACAGGATGTTTTCGTGAAGATATACAGTCATCGAGCTAGCTTGCGCGAGATTGAGTACGTGAAGTTCTATCTGTTCTTTTCCCTGAAGAATACGCTTCTGAATGTGTTCCAAAAAGACCGGTCTTCCTGCCGCATGGATATGGA
Source organism: Tannerellaceae bacterium (assembly GCA_031276545.1). The sequence continues at coordinate 20,554 of JAISMW010000012.1, read as the reverse complement.
GGAGCCGGTTTTCTGCACGGAATACCATACCGTGGAAGACCGTACGATTGCCGATGAAGAGGAAGCAGAACAGAAGGAAAAGATGCGAAGGATACTGGACGCGCTCACGCCGAGACAAAAGGAAGCCATATATTATCGCTACGTGGAAGAGATGGAACTGAAGGATATTTGCATCCTGATGGATATGAACTACCAGTCGGTGCAAAATCTGATACAGCGGGCTGTGAAGAAATTGAAGCATACGTTTTCCGAAAAAGAGAAACCGGTATGGAGTATAAAAAGAATAATCAGAGCGCAATGACGGAAAGTACAGACAAACCGGGTGTGGAGGCGCTGCTTCAGGACAGCCGCTTCATCGCTTCGGTGATGCGGCCGACCGAAGAATCGGAGGCCTACTGGGACAAGGTATTGAGAGAGGGTATCGTGCAAAGGCACGATTACGAACTGGCCTGCTATTTCATCCGTTCGGTGCAGATACATCCCGAACCCATACAACTGCCGGAAATAGTCAGCCTGTGGGAAGACATAGAAATAAGGAACAAGGAGAATCTGCGGAAAAAGAAGAACCGTTTCCGCCTCTATTTCTCCGTAATATCCGGAGCAGCCGTTTTGTGGATTTGCCTGTTTACGGTCTACGAGTGGATCAAACAGCGGCCGGAGGGATACACCTCCGGAATCGAACATATTAAAGCGCCGGAATCGCCGCCGGCCGACATACAGCTTGTCCTGGCCGGCGACGAGACCTTATCGCTCGAAGGAAAAGAAGCCGAAATAGCCTACCGGGAAGAAGGTATCGCCATCAACAACCGGGAAACGGGTCTCAAAAACAGGCAGACGCCTTCCGACGGAGCGGTTGTATTCAATCAACTGATTGTCCCCCTGGGAAAACGTTCCATGCTGACGTTTGCCGAGGGGAGCCGGATGTGGGTGAATGCAGGCACGAGGGTGGTATATCCCGCTGTGTTCGACAAAAAACAAAGGGAAATATATGTAGACGGAGAGGTATACCTGGAGGTCTCGCCCGATGCGGATTGCCCGTTTGTGGTGAAAACGAAAAAGCTCAATGTAGAGGTGCTGGGTACTTCGTTCAACATTATGGCCTACGGGAACGACACTATACAGAATATCGTCCTGGTATCGGGAACCGTAAAAATTCATGCCGAAACCGAAAAGGTCGCCACGATTCTTGCCCCCAGCGAGATGTTCCTCTATGCAGGCGGAACCCGGCCGGAAGTGAAAAGCGTGGATGTAGAGAATTACATCACCTGGACGTCGGGCATCTATCAGTACGAAAGCGAAACGCTGGATGTGATATTGAAACGCCTATCGCGCTACTACGGGAAAGACATCACCTGCTCCCCACAGGTTGCCCGTCTGAAATGCTCCGGCAAGCTGGACCTGAAAGACGACCTGCAACTGGTGCTGAAAGGTATCTCCCGTACGGCGCCGGTGATTTGTCATTACGACGGAGAACAGTATACGGTTACAAACAAATAAAATCGGTATGCCTATGGAATAAGAAAGAATGCCTGTACAGTAAAAATGCCGGACAATCATAAAAACCCCTACGTATTTATATTGCCCGGCGCGATTCAAAATTTTTAAAAATAAACGAGTTATTCAATTTTAAAATCATTACAAATGTATGATAAATCCACGGACAGTCGGCTTATCTGAAGCCGGTTTAAGAAAAACAATGAAAATTATGAGATTAACGGTTCTATTCCTGCTAATCGGAATAGGCATCGGTTATGCCACGGCAACCTATTCGCAGAACACACGGCTGTCGCTGACCATACAGAATAAAAGCGTAAAGGATGTGTTTGCCGAAATAGAGAAAAACAGCGAATATATCTTCTTCTATTATGACAATGTACTGGATATTACCCGCAAGGTTAATATGCAGGTAAAGGATCAAACGGTCGACAAGATTCTGGACAAGCTTTTTGAAGCCACAGAAAATACGTACGTCATCGAAGACCGCCAGATCTTCATCTCGCGCAAAGAGCTTCGCCCCATGGTGGAGCCTGCCTATAAAGCCCTGTCGGCCTTACAGCAGACCCGCACCATCTCCGGCACGGTGAAAGACGAAGCCGGCGAAGCGCTTATCGGCGTGAATGTGTTTATCAAAGGCACCACCAACGGTTCCATCACGGATATAGACGGTAAATTCTCCATCCGGCAAGTCGCACAGGGCGCCACGCTGGTGGTCAGCTACGTGGGATACACCACGCAGGAAATCCCCGTAGGGAATACCGCCGCTACCTTTGCCGTCGTCCTGAAGGAAGACGCACAGGCGCTGGAAGAAATCGTGGTGGTAGGATACGGTACGCAGAAGAAGGAAACCCTGTCGGGAGCCGTTACCGCCATAAGGGCGGAAGAGATTACCACTACAAAAACGGAAAACCTCGTGACCAATCTTCAGGGAAAGATGCCGGGATTGCTGATTCGGCAGCAAACCGGCGAACCCGGCGTATTCGACAACATGGTAAGTATCCGCGGATACGGCGAACCGCTCGTCGTGATAGACGGAGTCACGCGGAACCAGGACGGGGTGGCCGAACTGGCGCAGCTCAACTCGGAAGACGTCGAAAGCATCTCTATCCTGAAAGACGCTTCGGCGGCTATTTACGGAATGAATGCCGCCAACGGCGTCATCATCGTGACCACCAAAAAGGGAGAAGCCAGCAAAGCCCGCTTCTCGTATTCCGGAATGTACGGGATGAAAGTGCCCACCGGAATGGAACTCACCGTAGATGCTTATACCTACCGCGTCATGGCCAACGAGATGCAGCGCAATATCGGAGGTATGCCTACCTACGGCGACGACCTCCTCGAAAAGTACCGTACCGGTGCGCCCGGATATCAGGACAACGACTGGATCGATATGTTTATGTACGACATGGTGCCGCAGCAGAACCACAATATTTCGGTAAGAGGCGGATCCGAAAGGGTGAGATACTTCACCAGTCTGAACTATACGGAAGACAACGGACTCCTGAAAAGCGACGTCCAGTATTACCGGAGGTATAACTTCAGAACCAACGTAACGGCCGACCTCACCGACGACCTCACCATGAACGTCAACGTGGCCGGACGGGTGGACAAAAGGCAGCAGCCCCGCGAAGACTTCCTCTGGACGTACAAAACGCTTACTGTGAACGACCGGGGTATCGGATGGCACACCATGGCTAATGAAAAGCATTATTCCGCCATCGCTCCGGAAAACAAAAACGCGGCAGCGCTGGTCGACCCCGAAGTAGACGGATACCGACGTTCCGACAATATGAACGCACAGTCGCAGGTGGAACTCTCCTACAAGGCGCCCTTCCTCGAAGGACTGAACGTCTCCCTCATCGGAGCCTTCGACATTCGCAACGGCAATCAATCCGAGTTGCAGAAGTCCTACAACCTGTATGATTACTACACGGACGATTTCGTCGCAACGTTTGGTTCCGACCGCTATTGGAACCGGATAGACCTCTATCAGAAAGCCTATATGAGGGCTATGGCCAACTATGCCCGCGACTTCGGCGAGCATACGCTCAACCTCACGGCGCTGATGGAAGCATCAAGGGAACGGTTCGACTGGGTGAGGGGAGACCGGCAGTACCTCGACATCTTTACCCACGACATCCTGAGGCAGGGATCTTCTACCACGGCCTCCAACGACGGCCTTCGCGAGTTCAGGAGACTGGCGGCTTATATCGGCCGCGTCAACTATGACTATGCCGAAAAATATTTGCTGGAAGCCGTTATCCGCTATGACGGTTCCTACCGCTATGCGCCCCGCAAACGCTGGACGCTCTTCCCGTCTGTCAGCGTGGGGTGGCGTTTGTCTGAAGAAGAGTTTATCAGGAATCTCCTTCCCTTTGCCGACAACCTCAAGCTGCGCGCTTCCTACGGCGAAAGCGGACGGGATACCGGCAGCCCCTTCCAGTATGTAGCCGCTTATACGGGCGATACCAACCGCGGATATGTGTTCGACGACGGCTCGCTCACCATCGGCATGTATCCTCCGGGCGTCGTGACCGACCAGTTGTCGTGGGTCACTTCCCAGATATCCAACATCGGGATCGACTTCGACTTCCTGCAGGGTAAACTGGGCGGTTCGTTCGACTATTTCCAGCGGAAAAATACCGGTATCCTGGAAGACCGGCAATCTTCCGTCCCCAACACTTTCGGCGCTACCTTCCCCATGGAAAATATCAATTCGGATATGAATATGGGATTCGAACTGGCGCTGAACCACAGAGGGAAAATCGGACGGGACTTCAGCTACTCGGTGGGAGGCAACGTGACCTTCTCGCGCACCAAGCGTTTGCATACCGAACGCGCGCCCTTCACCAGCCAGTGGGATCGCTGGAGAAACGGAAACGAAAACCGCCTCACCGGACGATCGCTCATCTATACCTACGACGGACAGTACACCTCGATGGATCAGTACGAAACGGCCCCGCTGATGGGCGGTACGCAGGGCAACTCGCGCATATTGCCGGGAAGCTTCCGCATTCAGGACAACAACGGAGACGGACGGATCACTGGCGAAGACCAGCTCTTCAACAACTGGGCTTACGGGGAATCCGGCTATGTGTCGGGCGACCGCAGTACGAACAAGCGTATCAATCCTCCCCTGCAATACGGCTTTACCCTGGCCGGAAGCTATAAGGGCGTCGATTTGAACCTGCTGATGCAGGGCGCAGCCCTCTATTCCATCCAGTATTCCATGGACGACATCTGGGGATACGGCCGGTACCCGACTTTGCACAAAAAATTCCTCGACCGCTGGCATACCGCCAACGTAGGCGACGACCCGTACGACCCAGGCACCACCTGGATTGCCGGATATTATCCCGCCCTGCGCAGCAACCGCGACAATACCGCCGACGGGAATATCATCAATGTATGGCGTCCGCAGGCCACCTACCTGCGCATCAAGAATGTGGAAATAGGCTACACCATCCCCCGCGCTACGCTCAGGGCGCTGGGCGTTGGAAGCGTGCGGATATTCCTGAACGGCACCAACCTCTTTACCTTCTGTAAAAGGGAGCTGAGGGATGCAGACCCCGAAAGGCAGGAAAACGCCTGGAACGCCAACCTGGCCTATCCTATTATGAAGGCGTTTAATGCCGGTATCAATATTAATTTTTAATGCGGAAACAGTATGAAGAATAACATGATAAAAACAACGGTAGCCACTCTTTTTGCGCTCTTCCTGATGCTAAGTTCCGGCTGCAACGACTACCTCGAACTTCAGTCGCTGGAAAAAATCAGCGCCGACCAGTTGCTAAACAGTGAAGAAGGGCTGAAGACCCTGCTCGCCGATTTGTACAACGCCGTCCCCATGGAAGACTTTAACTACCGTCCCGACGTCGGCTTCAACCGGCGCGGATGGGGTGGCGGCGTCAGCGAAACCGTGATGACCTCCATGTACACCGACGAAAGCATCAAAAGCGACGGCGGCAATGCCGTAGGCCCGGGAGGATACCAGTACCTCGAAAACGCCTACCAGCGGAACCGCGACGTGAGCCTCTTTTTGCAAAACATCGAAACGGCGAAAAACGGTGGCGTGATAGACGAAGCTACCTTCAATCGCCTGAACAGCGAAGCCCATTTCGTGCGAGCCTATATCTATTTCGGCCTGGTCAAACGGTACGGAGGCATGCCGCTAATCGACAGACTGCTCGACAACGACTATGTGCCCGGCACAGACAACGAAGCCCTGTTTATCCCCCGGAGCACGGAAAAGGAAACCTGGATGTTTGTCCTCAAAGAATGTGACCTGGCGATTGCTTATTTGCCCGAAACCGTATCCTCGGCCGACGGCATTTACCGGGCAAGCAAATGGGCGGCCTACGGATTGAAGTCGCGTGCTGCCCTCCATGCAGCCTCGATTGCCAGATACTGGAACAAAGCGCCTCTGACCGGCGAAGCCGTTACCCTCCAGTTAGTCGGAGGGATGACCGCCGCCGATGCCGGCTACTTCTACGACGAATGTATCAGTGCCTCCAAAGAGATTATAGACCGCTCCGGACACTCGCTCTACATGCCCAACCCGTCGTCGCCCGAAGAAGCGGCTACCAACTATCAGTACCTTTTCCTCACGCCCAACGAAGAGATTATCTTCAGCCGCGCCTATCTGGACGGTACCACGGTGGCCAACCAGGGGCACGACTACGACATCCGCTACAGCCCGGCGCAGCAGAACCCCGGCTTCCACAAGTTCGGACGCTTCAGCCCCACGCTGGATATCGTAGACCTCTATGAAGATTATACCGACGACGGAACGGGAAGGAGCGCGAAAATCGCCACCCGCACCGACGGCAACGAAGACTTCTATACGGCCAATCCGAACAGCCTCGACACCGATATTCCCTTCATCAAATACAGCGACCCCTACGAACCGTTCCGAAACAAGGATGCCCGCCTCCTGGCCAGCATCATCGTTCCCGGCGCTTCCTACAAGGGAACCAAAATCGTGATGCAGGGAGGACTCATAGGCAAGAGCGACAACGTAACCGTCTATGCCGCCGGCAGCGAAACCGGTCTCGACGGCAACACCTACTACACCTACGGCGCCGAAAGCGCCGGCGGATACTCCGGATTCTTCGGCATGGGACGCAGCGACGACGCCAACTTCTCCTGCTCCGGATTCTCGATCCGGAAATACCTGGCCGAAAACAAAAATGTGCCGGGAGTGGAAAGAAGCTCCACCACTTCCTGGATCGATATGCGCCTGGCTGAAGTCTATCTGAACTATGCCGAAGCCGTAGCCGAAAGCGGAAGCGGCGATGCCGAAGCCGCCGCCGGATATATCAACGCCCTCCGCAAGCGGGCAGGGCATACCGACGAGATCCCCTTCACCCTGGAGAACGTACTCAAAGAACGCCGCATCGAACTGGCCTTCGAAGGACTTCGCTACTGGGACATGGCGCGACGCCGCGACTACCATTCCTTCTTTACCGCCGGCAAGCGCCACGCCCTGGTGCCGATGATAGACCTCAGGGAAGCATCGCCCAAGTACGTGTTCGTGCGCGTCAACCTGTATTACGACGAACAGGCAGGCGGGCGTACCTTCAATCCCAACGACTATTATTTCTCCATACCGGGAAGGAACACAAGCAACCTGGTGCAGAATCCGGGACACTAACTTTAATAATTGAAATATGATGAAGAATATAGTGAACACAGTATGGATATCCCTCGCCCTTGCCGTCTCCATGGCGTCCTGCGAGATATTCCGGATAGACAATTACGAAGCCCCCAACGCCTCCTTCCACGGAGGCATAAAGGACGCGGAAACCGGCGAACTGGTGGAAACCGACATCCAGAACGGCTCGGCTATCCGCGCCTACGAACTGGGATGGCCCTCGGAATCCGCCCAGACATGGTACATCATGCAAAGCGGCGAATTTAGAAACGACATGGTCTTTGCCGCACACTACAAAATAGAGTTTATCAACGGCAACTTCTATCCCTTCACCGTGGACGACCTCGAAATAAAGAAAGGCGACAATCCGCACGACTTCCAGGTGACGCCCTATATCCGCGTGAAAGACGTCAGCATCCGCAAGGAAGGAAACCAGGTCGTAGCCTCCTTCAGCCTCCAGGCCGGGAAGCCGGAAGTGAAGCTCAGCGCCGTAAGGCTCTATGCCTTCACGGACATTTATGTAGGCGAGCAGGTCAAGTTCGATACCCGCGGCGACAACTTCCGTCGGGCCTTCAGTCCGGCGAAAGAGATAGACGGCGGCGACACCTATACGCTGCGCATTGACCTGGAGGAGAATGCCGACTTTTTCCAGTACAGCCGGAACTATTACTTCCGGGTGGGCGCACTGGCCGATGTATCCGGCGTAGGGACGGTGAGGTATAACTATGCCCCCTTCACAGTCATACCGCTCTAACGTCCGGCAAGATTTCTCGCTTATGCAAAGGCTCCGTCGATATTTCCGGGAAGATTTTTCATTCGTGTAAAGGCTTCCCGGAAACTTCCGGCAAGGTTCCTCACTTATGCAAAGACTCTGTGCAATTTCAACGACGTCGATCCACAAGTGGATCAGCTCTAAAAAAAATATTTTGAAGGCGATCCACAAGTGGATCGGCTCTAAAAAAAATATTTTGAAGGCGATCCACAAGTGGATCAGCTCTGGAAAAAACATTTTGAAGGCGATCCACAAGTGGATCGGCTCTAAAAAAAACATTTTGAAGGCGATCCACAAGTGGATCGGCTCTAAAAAAGATATTTTGAAGGCGATCCACAAGTGGATCAGCTCTAAAAAAAATATTTTAACGTCGATCCACAAGTGGATCGGCTCTAAAAAAAATATTTTGAAGGCGATCCACAAGTGGATCAGCTCTGGAAAAAACATTTTGGAGGCGATCCACAAGTGGATCAGCTCTGCCGAAAACGTTCGGAAAGGCGATCCCGCTGTTCGTTATTCACTATTATTTCCATTATTTCCATACATTTGCAAACTACCGAAAAGAGAATTAAATACACATAAATCAACTATCCATGAATATCGTAAAACTTTTTGCAGTCGCACTTCTCTGCGGTTTCGTATCCCTCCGGGTGCAGGCGGTAAGGCTTGAATCGGTCTATACGCAGCGACCCGACGATACGGAAGCCTTTTATTTTACGCCCGACGACTACCCGATCCGGGCAGACGGGAAAACCGATGTGTCCGCAGCCTTGCAGGAGGCCATCAATCAGGTGAAGCGGGAACGGAACTTCGGCATCCTCTTCATCCCCGAAGGAAAATACCTGATAAGCCGTACCGTCTATGTGCCGCCCGCCATCCGCCTGATTGGCTACGGAAGCCGGAGACCGGAATTTATCCTGGCGAGAAACTCGCCCGGCTATCAGCAGGAGACGCCCGACGACAAGGGACGGGCAAACTATATGTTCCGGTTTACGGGCAATGCGGTGGACGGCGGACAGACGCCGCGCGACGCCGGAGCCGGCACGTTCTACAGCGCCATGTCGAACATCAATCTGCGGATTGAAGACGGCAATCCCCACGCCGTAGCCCTGCGCACGCACTATGCCCAGCACTGCTTCATCAGCCACGTGGCCGTATACATCGGCAACGGAAAGGCCGGACTGTACGACGTGGGGAACGAAATGGAGAACGTGGCCTTCTTCGGAGGCGAATACGGGATTTATACCACCAAGTCCTCGCCGGGATGGCCGGTTGTCCTGGTGGATGCCTGTTTTGAAGGACAGCGCAGGGCGGCCCTCCGGTGTCAGGAATCGGGTCTGGCCATGGTGAACCTCCAGGTGAAGAACGTCCCGGCGGTGTTCGACATCGACCCCAACTATGCCGACCGCCTCTACGTGGAGAACAGCCGCTTTGAGAACGTTTCGGGGCCGGCCATCCGCATCAGCAACGAGCGGAACAGCAACAACCAAATCACCCTCCGCAACGTCTACTGCTCCAACGTGCCCGTCCTGGCACAATACAGGCGCAGCCAAACCGAAACGGCCGTGCCCCACCGGACGTACCGCATCAAAGAATATGACCACGGACTGCAGATGGACAACATCGCCGCCCGCCCCGCCTACGCCACCCGGCTGGACGCGGAGCCGCTGAAGCAGCTTCCGCCGGTTCCGGCCAACGATATTCCGCCGCTCCCCGGCATGGCTTCCTGGGTGAATATCCGCAGCCTGGGAGCCGCGGGCGACGACGAGACGGACGATACCAAAGCCTTTCAGGACGCCATCGACCGGTACGACAACATCTACGTGCCGCAGGGCTGGTACCGCATATCCGAAACCCTCCGGATGAAGCCTTCCACCCGACTGATAGGCCTCCATCCCTTCGGCACGCAGCTTCGCCTGGCCGAGAGTACGCCGGCCTTCAGCGGATTCGGCGCTCCCAAAGCCCTGCTCGAATCCTCCGAAGGGGGAGCGAATATCCTGAACGGCATCGGAATCAATACCGGAGCCTACAACTACCGGGCTGTCGGCGTGAAATGGATGGCCGGCGAAGCCTCCTACCTGAACGACGTAAAGTTTGTAGGCGGGCACGGAGGCATGTCCAAGCCCCGTCCTGCCGGCGCCGGACAGCCGGAACGCAGCGCATATCCCGCCGCACGCATCAGTTCGCCCTCCGACCCCGTGGCCGCCCGGGGGATGGACCTGGCCTGGGATAACCAGTACTGGAGCCTCTGGATAACCAACGGAGGAGGCGGAACCGTCAAGGACGTATGGACGGCCTCCTCCTACGCCGCCTCCGGACTCTACGTGAACAATACGGATACGCCGGGACGCATCTACGCCATGTCGCTCGAACATCACGTGAGGAACGAAGCGCGCTTCAGGAACGTATCCAACTGGAAAATCCTCTGCTTCCAACTGGAAGAGGAAAGCCTCGAGGGAACGGAATGTCAGCCCGTGGAAATAGACAACTGCCACGACATAACGTTCGCCAACCTCTATATGTTTCGCGTCATTCGCATCAACCGTCCCTACCCTTATTCAATCCGGATATGGGAGAACTGCCGGAATATCGAGTTCCTGAACCTGCACAACTATTCGCAGATTAAATATACCACCGACAATCCGCTGTACGACGTCAACCGCGACGTCGAGGTGCGCCCCTGGGAACTGCAGCGCCTCGCCGTGACGGGCAGGGAACCCCGCCGCACGCCCCCCGCTTCCGAACCGGGCAAGGTGCAGATGCTGGCGCGGGGATTTGAGTTTGCCGAAGGCATCACGAAAGACAGCAAAGGGAACGTCTACTTCTCCGACCAGCGGTTCCGCCGCATTTACAAATGGTCGGTCGAAACCGGCAGCCTCTCGCTGGTGTCCGATTTCCCCTGGGAACCCCTCTCGCTGGGCGTCGACACGCAAGACAACCTCCTGGTGTTGTTCCGCTACCGGGCGCAGCCGGGCTATCTGGTCGACGGAAAGCAGGAAGCGCCCGTTTCGTATCCCGATACGCGCGGAACCTCGTTTGCCGGATACGGCAACAATGCCTACGAAACCAGGGTATACGCCGTAGACACCGACCGCCCGGAAGAAACCCTCCGGGCGCTGCCCAAAGTCCCGATGGGTTCCGTGCCGAACGTGCACAAGGCGCTCTACCCCTCAAACCGCTGGCGCGATTTCCACGATTTCAATACCGTGGTGATGTACAAACCCGAATACTGCTTCCTGGCTCCCGACGGCAAAACCATCATCCCCGATCAGTACGACCTGGCGCGCGCTTCCTCCCTCCTCGAAGCCTTCCCCGGTAAGCCCTTCTATGCCTCCGACGAATACGACAAACGAATGGTGCGCATGGAGGTGGCTCCCGACGGAACCCTGTCGGGGCTGGAATATTTCGTGGAATGGGGCGAATTTGGCTCCGCCGTCGACAGCGACGGCAACCTCTATGTGGCCGATGGGCAAGTCTATATATTCGACAGGGAAGGCCGGCCGATCGGGATGATTGAGGTGCCGGAACGTCCGTCGAGCCTCTGCTTCGGAGGGACGGACAAGGATACGCTCTTTATCACGGCACGTTCAAAACTGTTCAGTATCAAAATCAAATAAACATCAACCATGAAATCAAACATCCGAATCGCGCCGGCCGCAGCCTTCTGCCTCCTGACGCTCCTCCTCTCTTCCTGCTTCCGGAAAAACGAAAACTTCCTCGCGGAAGACATCCCCTCCATGCCTATCCAAGCGACTTACGAACATTCGCTGGAATACGCCTGGTCTCAAAAAGAAGTACTCGACTCCGTCCTGCTCTCCGATATGGAAAGCATGGACGGCTGGACGCACAAAGGATACGGCTACCTCTCCCTGTCGGAACAATATTCCTACAAGGGACAATACTCCCTCCTCCTGACCTCGCCCACCAAAGGAACCGAAAGGCCTCCGGAAGGCCGACCCTGGGGCGTGGCAAGCGCGGTGTATCCGGTGGACAGCGCAGACTGGACAGACTGGAACCGCCTGTCGTTCTGGATCTATCCCGACTTGCAGGGCTTCAAGGTCGTATCCGTCAGCCTGGTTTTCCATAACGAAGGCGAAGACAAGGTGCCCGACGCCTACGAACGCAACGGACTGAACTACCAGGTGCTCGAAAACAACCAATGGAACAAGGTCTGTTGGGAAATCGCCCACCTGGGAAGGGAAAAGGTAACAGGCCTGGAGATTCGCTACCGCCTGCAGGGCAACGAACCCGGCGCCACGGATACGGCACGCTACTTCATCGACGAGCTTTACCTGGAAAAGGTGGACGCCGACCACTTCGAGGGATGGGACGTCGCGCCGGGCGAAATAGCCTACAATCATGCCGGCTATGTGACGGGATTCCCCAAAGAGGCCTTCGTGGCCCCCGACGACTCCGTCACGACCTTCAGCCTCCGGGAATACCCGTCGGGCAAACTGGTGATGCTCGGCGAAGTCGTGCCCCAATCGACGCCCACCGGCCATTTCCACGTCATGGACTTCAGCCGGATCAATACGCCGGGCGAATACCGGCTGAAGGTCGGCGCGCTGCAAACAAAACCGTTCCGCATCGGCAGCTTCGCCGCCGTTTACCGCAGCTCGATCATAAAAACCGTCAACCACTTTTACGGGCAGAGCTGCGGATGCTCCATCGAAGGCGTGCACGACGCCTGCCACCAGGACTGGGTATGCGTGCACAACGACGGACGGATGGTGCCTATCCACGGAGGCTGGCACGACGCGGGCGACCTCTCGCAAGGACTGGTCAATACGGCCGAGGCCGTATATGCCATGCTGCTGCTGGCCGATAAGATCAAAGACTCCGACCCCGAACTCTCGGAACTCCTGCTGGACGAAGCGGAATGGGGTCTCGACTGGATGCTGAAAACCCGCTTCGGCGACGGCTTCCGAAGCGTATGGGCTACCAAGGACATGTGGACGGACAACATCATCGGCTCGGATGACGACTTTGCCGCCAAAGCGCAAAACAGCCCGCACGCCAACCTCATCTCCGCTACGACGGAAGCAACCGCCGCCTTCGTTTACATGTCGCACGACAGCAACCTGGCCGCCTACGCCCTGGACTGCGCCGTCGAAGATTTCAACTTCGCCACGGCAGCGCTCAGCGAACAGCGCATGAACGTGGAGCTGGCAGGCGCAGCCCTCAACGCAGCCCTGGCTCTGTATAAAGCCTCGTATGACCCAACATACGAAACGGTGGCCATGTCCTACGCCGACTACATCGTCCGCTGCCAGCAGCAGGAAGACCTGGAAGACGGCGTCGACTGCAAAGGCTTTTTCTACCGCGATTCCTCGAAAGAAACCATCCTCCACTATCCCCACAGGAGCCATGAGCAGGACGCCGTGGTGGGGCTGGTCATGATGGCAACGCTCTACCCCAACGAAGCGGAAGAATGGAACAGGGCGCTGGAACTCTATGCCGACTTTTATAAGAAAGCCGCCGCCGTCAACGCCCCCTATTACATGATTCCCGCCGGCATCTACGACCTGACAAAAGCCCGCGACGAAACGGAGATCGAACAGATAAGGAACGGCGTCGGGCTGACCGAACGGTATTACCTCAAACGCTTCCCGGTATGGACCAGCTTCCGGGGCAATAGCGGAACCACGCTTACCCAGGCCAAAGGACTGGCGGTCGTGGCCAACTACCTCGGCGACGAAGAACTGAAGCAAATTGCTTACCGTGCTCTGAACTGGCACCTGGGCATGAACCCCTTTGCGCAAAGCCTGATGTACGGCGAAGGATACCGCTACGCCGGGCAGTACAGCGTGATGAGCGGCAACCTGGTGGGCGGACTCCCCGTAGGCGTGCAGACGCACTTCAACCGCGACGCTCCCTACTGGCCGGCAGAGAACTGCTACAACTGGAAGGAGATATGGGTACATCCCTCCTGCCGCTGGCTGATGCTGATGACCGACTTTATAGAAGATTAATCCATTAAACAGACTAAAGAACATGAAACATCCTTTTCGCACCCTCCTCATCCTCCTGCTGCTCGCCCTTGCCGCCGGCGCGACACAGGCATTGCAGGCCGCCGGCGACGCTTCGGTCTACACGCAGCGACCCGACGACCCCGAAGCCTTTTATTTTACGCCGGAGAACTACGCCGTCAGAGCCGACGGGAAAACCGACGTCTCGGAAGCGCTCCAGGCCGCCATCAACGAAGTCAAGACGAAGAAAAACTTCGGCATCCTGTTTCTCCCCGAAGGAAAATACCTGATCAGTAAAACGATTCATATCCCCGCCGCCGTGCGCCTGATTGGATACGGGAAAAACCGTCCGGAAATCATCCTGGGGAAACATACGCCGGGGTTTCAGGACGAACAGAACTATATGATCTGGTTTACCGGCGGACTGCCCCAGCCCGGCCGCCTGCCCCAGGACGCCGGAGCCGGCACGTTTTACAGCGCCCTGTCCAACATCAACCTCCGGATAGAGAAAGGCAACCCCCAGGCCGTGGGCGTCCGCTCCCATTTTGCGCAGCACAGCTTCATCAGTCACTGCATCTTCTTCACCGGCGACGGAAAAGCCGGCATATACGACGTGGGCAACGAGGTGGAGAACCTCAAGTTCTATGGCGGCGATTACGGCATCACCTCCGGCCGCACCTCGCCCGGCTGGCCGATGATGATGGTGGATACCTATTTCGAAGGACAGCGCAAGGCTGCCGTCCTGAGCCGCGAGACAGGTTTCGCCATCGTGCGTATGCAGGTGAAGAACGTGCCGGTAGCCTTTGAAATGCAGGAAGGACGTGCCGACCGCCTCCACATGGAAAATTCCTGGTTCGAAAATGTCTCGAAAGCCGGCATTGTGGTGGGCGTGGAAGGCAATTCGTTCTCCCAGCTCAACCTCCTCAACCTGCATTGCCGGAATGTCCCCACCCTGGTGCAGTATGCCCAAAGCGGCAGGAAAGTGGAGGTAAAAGACCGCCAATATCAGGTGGAAGACTTTACGTATGGCCTTCTGATGGACAGCCTTTCGGCAACTTCCCGCTACGGAACCCTCAGCCGCATCGTCCCCCTGCCGGCATTTACGCCGCCTGCGGTCAATGACGTGCCGGCCTTGCCGCCCATGGAATCGTGGGTGAATATCCGCGATTTGGGAGCCAAAGGAGACGGCGAAACCGACGATACCGGCGTCTTCCGCGAAGCCATAGCCCGTCACAAACATATCTATGTGCCCCAGGGATGGTACCGCATCACCGGAACCGTCAAGATGGCGCCCGGCACGAAGCTCATCGGACTGCATCCCTTCGGCACCCAGTTCGTCCTGAAAGAAAGCGAACCGGCCTTCAGCGGATTCGGCGCTCCCGTGCCCATGATAGAATCGTCGGAAGGAGGAGACGACGTCCTGAACGGCGTCGGAATCAGCACCGGAGGATACAACTACCGCGCCGTAGGCTGCAAATGGCTTGCCGGAGAGCAGTCGCTGATGAACGACGTCAAATTCGTAGGCGGACACGGAACGATGCGGAAACCCTCGCCCGATGACGGTCAGCCCGGCCGGGCGCCCCGGCGTCCGGACCCCGCCTCGCGCATCAGTTCGCCCTCGAATCCCGTCGCCGTGCAAGGGCTCGACCTGGCGTGGGACAACCAGTACTGGAGCCTCTGGGTAGGACGAAACGGCGGCGGAACCCTCAAGGATATCTGGACGGCCAATACCTACGCCGCCTCCGGGTTGTACGTAAGCCATACCGCCACGCCCGGACGCATTTACGCCATGTCGCTCGAACACCACGTGCGCAATGAAGCCCGCTTCGAAGACGTTTCGAACTGGAAAGTCTATGCCTTCCAGTTTGAAGAAGAAGGCCGCGAAGGAAAGGATTGCCGGATGCTGGAAATATCCAACTCCAGCCGCCTGATGTTTGCCAATCTCTGGATGTACCGCGTCATCCGGGCAAGCGCTCCGCAGGAGTTCGGCGTCAGGCTCTGGAACAGCCGCGACATCGAGTTCCGCAATGTCCACAACTATACGCAGGTATTGCCCGTCATCGAAATACCGGTATTCGACGTAAACAAAGCGCTGCCGGTCTATGCCTGGGATTTCGCCCGGCTGAACATCTCCGGCACAGAGCAGAGCCGCCGCCCCTACGACGACCGCCCCGGCGTGATCAACAAGCTGGCCGACGGATTTGAATTTGCCGCCGGCACCACGTCAGACAGCAAAGGGAATGTATACTTTGGAGAGAACCGGCTGAAAAAGATTTACAAATGGGACGCCCGCAGCCATACCCTCTCGCTGCTGGCCGACTATCCGTGGAAACCCTTCACGCTGGCCACCGACACGGAAGACCGGCTGCTGGTAGTCTTCCGCTACGACCCCCAACCGGGCTACCTAATCGACGGAGTACAGGAAACCGTGCCGCGCCTGCCCGACGACAATCCGATGTACAGCGGCTGGGGCAATAGCGGCTGGGCAGCCTGGGCATATTCCATCGACCCTGCCGATCCGGACGAAACGATCCGGCTCCTGCCGCGCGTCCCCACGAAAGAAGTGAAGAATGTGCAGAGGGTCATCTACCCCTCCAGCCGCTGGCGGGGCGATTTCGACCGTGTAGCGGTAAGCCTCCCCGAATACAGCTTTGTGGCGCCCGACGGAGTCACAATCATACCGGAAACCTACGACCTGGGGCGTTCGGCAGCGCTCTCGTCCGTGACGCCGGGGCAGGCCGAACCGCTCTTCGTAGCCAACGAGAACAATAAAACAACCGTCCGCCTCGACGTACAGCCCGACGGGACGCTCGCGAACCTGCAAACCCTCTATCCCCAGGGACAATACAGCCAGGTGACGGACAAAGACGGCAATCTCTACATCGCCGACGGAGAGATATTCGTCTACGACCGTACCGGAAAAGAGCTGAAACGCATCGTACTGGAAGAACGTCCCATCTCGCTGACCATCGGAGGCGAAGACAGAAACATCCTTTTCGCCACCACCACAAAATCCCTGTTCGGCATACGGATTGGACAGCAATAAAAAAAAACGGAGATTATCCCCGCCCCAGGGGATAATCTCCATAAGTAATCACGAAGAAAAAACAGGCCGAAGCCTGTATGCTTTATCTCACTATGAAAACAACATTGAAATAAGTATTCGGGGTGATGACAGGGTTTGCTACTGTCGAGTACTTCATCTTTCCATTATCGTCAACGGCCACAGAACTAAAAACCTGCGTATCATAATATGTAATGACGTAATCCAATTCATTCGCGTTATAGATTCTGTCGCTTTCAGGAGACGGTACATAAGCGCCACCGTAGTTAGGGTTGCTTTTAAACGTGGTGTTGCCTGAGCGGGTAAACTGTTTTTTATACGCATCATACAAATCGAAATCTACATCAGTCACCTGGCTCGTTACCGATATATTGATAGCAGGCATGTAGAACCACCTGGCTCCACCTCCCGTTACGGTCCATTTGGTTCCGTTCCATACATAAATACCCGGTTTGAAGGTACTATTATTCGTTATATTGTAGACCGTCAAACCGGTGCGGTCTGCTTTTGCGTTTGTTACACCCTCCTCAGTAGAGTTGAGGAATGGAGCCAGGGATGTTAAACTTGTTAATGCTACACGGGGCAATCCCAAGCCGCCGACATCGGTTGTTGCTGTACCTCCTGTACCGGCTGTTGATTTGATATCCAATAAAACGCCCTTCAACGGTTCGATGTCCGCACCTATAGTAACCTGCCCTTTAGCTTCAAAGCAGGAAGCCCCTGCGATAAGGAGGCTGAGTAAAAAAATCGATTTTAATGTTTTCATAAATCATCTATTTTAGTTTAATTATAGTCTTTACACAATTTAGAACTTTATCATGCATCTTCTGTTTTTCGCTGCAGATTTGTTTTAGTGTCGTAAATAACGAACTTCGACGCAAATGTAGATAAAAACAATTCAAAATAAAACAAAGTACGGCAAAAAAAGATATACCCCTTCCAAAAGAGGATTTGTTTTGCAAGGATATAATCTTTACTTTTGCGCAATCATTGGCCCGGTAGCTTAGTGAATAGAGCGTCAGATTCCGGTTCTGAAGGTCGTGGGTTTGAGTCCCACCCGGGTCACTTCAAGATTTGTGAAAGATTACCAATCGAATGATTCCTGTTAAATACATTTCCTCTTATCTGCCGGCAGCCATGGCGGCGGTATTCTTCTGCTGTCTTTTGTCCTGTTCGGGGGGAAAGGAGAAAGACGTGACTGTGGACAGACTGCTTGATGAAATGCTCTCGGTGGAAGAAGGCGCACGCTATCCGGCCATACCGTATCAGGCGCTGTCGGTATCGGGACGGATGGAAGAAGCGCTGTTCGATCGTCAGGGGCCGGGCGTCATCACCCGCCTCCTGACGGCGCAGGGAAAAATGCAGGGACTGCTGCATTTTTATTTCGACGGCTCCGAGGATGCGGAGATGAGCCTGCCGGTCTCCGGCCTTTCCCTTCCGGATATCCTCGAAGAAGGCGGCGGACTGCTTTGCTATCATACCAACCCCCGTTCCGGCGCTGCCGAAGGCAGCACGCTGTTCCTCCCTGTTCCCTACGAGAAGAGCTGCCGGATCACGTTCGAACATACCGGCGGGGCAGCGGCTTCCGGACACTTCCGGATAGACTATCGCCAATATCCGGAGCATACTTCCGTGGAAACCTTTTCGCTCAAAAAACTTTCCCACCTGAAGAAAAAAATAGCGGACGTAGACCATTTGCTGCAAAATCCTCCCAGGCCGGAACGTCTTGAGAAGAGCGCCATCCGGGGCGAGGCGATGCTCGAAGAAGGCGCCCCGATTGTGGTACGGCTGCCCCAGGGCGAACATGCCGTCTATGAATGGGAAGTGCAGGTGACCCCCATGGGAGATGAATACGCGCAATCCATGCGTAACCTGGTGTTGCAAGGCACATTCGACGGCAAGCAAACGCTGCGGGCGCCCTTGGCCGATTTCTCCGGAGGAGGCATGAGCGCCCCGGCTGTGGAAAGCCGGTATCTGTCGTCCGACGGGAAAGGAAGCGTGGTCAGCCGCTGGCTGATGCCCTATATGGAGAAGGCCTCGCTGGCTTTTGTGAATGAAGGAAGGAAGCCCGTTCATATCCGCTACGCTATCTATGCAGCCCCCCTGCCATGGGACGAACGGATGCTCTATTTCCACGCTTCATGGAAGGAAGAAACCGGGATACCCCTCAGCGCTTCCGAAAAGAACGAATGGAACTTTGCGTCCATCAGTGGCGGGAGGGGTGTGTACAAAGGCGACGTATTCAGCGTCTACAACCATACATCGGGCTGGTACGGAAAGGGAAGCGACCGGATTCGCATAGATGGGGAGGAGACCCGGCAAACGGAAACAAACCTGGGATACTATTACAATCATCCGCAACAGCCTGTCCGCACGTTTCAAACGCCTTTCGGAGGAGCGCCTCAGGCCGGTACAAAAAGCATGCACGGATACAATACCTTCTTCCGGCTCCGTCTGCTGGACGGAGCGCCCTTCGTGCATCGCTTTGACTTAGATATGGAGTGGTGGGGAGAAAAAACGGGAACGGTAGACTGCGCTGCCACCATCTTCTGGTATGGAGACCGGAAGGCCCGGCCGGAAACTACTTCCCGTTCGGAAGTGACGGCAAGGACATTGCCCCTGCCGCCGAGTTCCGAATCCGGAGAACCGGAACATTAAACCAAGTTATAATACTTCTGCTTTTAAGCCTTCGATCCACCGGGCGATACGCTCGTCGGTGAGGTCGCTCTCGTTCAGCTCGTCGAGCGCCAGTCCTGCAAACACGCCGTCTGCCACCGCCTCGGAAGAATCGAACGAATAGCCGTCGAGAGGCACTGCCCCGGCAAACACGGCGCCCGTATCCTTCAGTTGTTTGTAAATAATCCCCATCCCGTCGCAGAAGGTATCGCTGAAGGAAGATGAATCACCCGTACCGAACAGCACAATCGTCTTGCCGGACAAGTCGGCTTTCTTCAGTTTGGGAAGAAAAGCGTCCCAGTCGTCCTGCAAATCGCCGGATCCCCAGGTAGAGGTACCCAGTATCAACACTTCGTAAGGCGCTACGGCGCTTACCGGCGCATCGCCTACATTATATACATCCGCTGCTTCGATTCCTAAACCGGCAGCGATCCGCTGCGCAACGTCTTCGGTTGTTCCGGAGGAAGAACCATAAAATATGCCTGTCTTTTTCATATACACACGCCTTGTTTGTTTGTAATTTTTATCTGTTAATAAATGGAAAGGCGCAAAGATCCGACAATGCCCATGCCCTGTCAATACCCACAAATATGTAATTTGACGAAGGGATCCTGATGAATAGGTATCTTGTTTAGCTGTATAGTCGGTCGGCAGTGATTATTTTTTCTTTGGATTGATAGTTTTCAACTTTTTCTGCGCCTGCTCAATACTTTCGATAAATTGTTTTCCACATCAGAAAGGTTAAAACGTCCTGCCGGCTCATGGTGATAAAAGTATTGAAAGTAGACATCGCGAACCCAATACTCCGGTATCCGCTCATCGCCAAGGTTGTATAAATATTTGAGCATCAATACGCCAACCATAAACCGTATGGGCATTGAAGGACGACTTGGCTTGTCGGAATACAAATTTTCGAATTCATC
>JAISMW010000057.1 GCA_031276545.1 Tannerellaceae bacterium | reverse complement strand
CACACTGCGCAATGCAGAACTGACATTTCTGGGTATTGCAGCCATCTCCGACCTCGTTCGGGCCGAAGTGCCAGATGCCGTAAAAAACTGCCTGGATGCTGGAATTGGAGTGAAAATCGTAACGGGAGGCACACCCGGAACGGCTAAAGAAATCGGTCGCCAAATCGGTCTTTGGGACAGAAACGAAGACGAATCCCATCATCTTACTGGAACCGAATTTGCGGCAATGCCGGACGAACTGCTGTCGGATAGAGTTTTGGATTTGAAAATTCTATCCCGAGCCCGCCCGATGGACAAGCAACGGCTGGTGGAGTTGCTTCAAGCCAGGAATCAGGTGGTAGCCGTCACTGGCGACGGTACAAATGACGCACCAGCTCTGAATGTGGCGCAGGTGGGCCTGTCATGGGCGACGGCACTTCCGTGGCCAAAGAAGCCAGCGATATTACGATTTTGGACAATTCGTTCAGCAGTATTTCAAGGTCTGTGATGTGGGGACGTTCTTTGTATCAGAATATTCAGCGTTTCATACTGTTTCAGATGACCATCAACGTGGCGGCTTGCATCATTGTACTGATCGGTGCCTTCTTAGGGACGGAGTCGCCGCTGACGGTGACGCAAATGCTGTGGGTGAACCTGATTATGGATACTTTTGCCGCCCTCGCCCTGGCTTCCTTGCCGCCGAACGAAAAGGTGATGAAAAACAAACCTCGCAAAACTACCGATCATATCATCACCAAACCGATGGCAATGAGCATCCTGGGCGTTGGCTTCTTCTTTGTGATCCTGCTGTTCGGCCTGATACAGTATTTCAAACATGCCGATATTACGTCGCTGAGCTATTTCAAACTGGAAGACTTCTTCGCAAATTTCTTTAATTTCAGCAGAGGCGAGGGACTAACGCCCTACGAACTGTCACTGTTCTTCACTGTTTTTGTGATGCTTCAATTTTGGAATATGTCCAATGCCAAAGCGTTCATGTCCGGAAAGTCGGCTTTTGCCTCATTGGGCAAGTGCAGAGGGTTCCTGGGTATTGCGGCTGTAATTCTTCTCGGTCAATGGCTTATCGTAAGCACAGGCAGCGAAATGTTCCATGTCGTACCATTGAAATTGCAGGACTGGGGAATCATCATCGTCGCCACATCCCTGGTAGTATGGGCAGGAGAAATCGCAAGGCGTTTCTTAACCTGTGTGAAAGTATGATCATAATTGATGCGGAGAAGGTTTTTATACGCCTAAACAGGTGAGCGGGATGTGGTGTCGCGAATGGGATATGTGCTACTGATTGTCAGTATTATACGGGATAATGTGTTGCGGGGCAGTGGGGAAGTAAATTTTCTCACGTATGAAATTTTATTTTCTCACGTACGAAAATAAATTTTCTTACATGAGAAAATTTACTTCCATACGTGAGGATTTTTTTAAACATACGGGAAAACATTTCTTTAACATTTGAAGAAAGCTTTCGTTCGTACAATTTACGGTTTATGCACGCGTTGTTCTTTTGGTATGAAACGATTATTGTTCACCGTCGTCATTTTGGCCGCTTGGGCCGGCAACGCTCCGGCTCAATATGATGCGCAGTTCAGCCAATACTTTATGGCAATGGGATACTATAATCCCGGCTATGCGGGTGCGGGTGAAGACCTGAATGTGTTCGGACTTCACCGTCAGCAGTGGATTGGTATGCCCGGTGCGCCGCAAACGTCTTTTATCCATCTGGATATGCCCTTCCGATCGGGAAAGATGAATGCGGGGGTGGGTGTTACGCTGTTTACCGAAACGATTGGGCTTTTCAGCCACTCGCAGATATCCGGACAGTTTGCCTATAAACGGAATCTGCTGGGTGGGACATTGAGCATCGGTGCACAGATAGGGCTGGCAAGCATCTCTTTTGACGGGAGCAAGGTGGATTTCGGAGAAGCGGAAAATTCGGGGGATGAAGCGGGCAGCGAGGATGAAGCTATCCCCCAAACCGAGGTGAACGGAATGGCGTTCGATATGAATGCCGGTATCTACTATACGCACAGGAAATTCTATGCCGGTATCGCCTCTGCCCACATCCTGGAGCCGCAAGCGGAACTGGAGGAGAATATCAGTACCTATATCGGGCGGACGTATAATTTGACCGGAGGATACAATATTCAGTTAAAGAACCCGTTATTGGAGTTGCAACCTTCCGTGTTCATGAAAACAGATTTGCAAAGCTTCCAGATAGATGTGACTGCGCGGGTGATATACAATAAAATGTTTAGCGGAGGACTTTCCTGGCGGGGATACGAGGGCGTTGTGATGCTGGGAGCCTCATTTGCAAATGTGGAAATAGGATATGCATACGATTTCCCCACTGGGCCGCTGCTGAAAGCAAGCAGCGGAAGCCACGAACTGATGGTACGGTATAAAGTGAAGCTGAACAAGTCAAAGACAGGAAACTATAGACATAAAAGTGTACGTATATTGTAAGATATGAAAAAAGTATTATTAGCGCTCACGGGCATTCTGCTCCATTTGTTCTTTCTCTCATGTGGCCGGTCGTTGCTGGGCGGCGGGGAAGTGACCGGTGCAAGACTGGCTGCGGTGAATGAACCCTCACCATACGGTATGGTGCTGATTAAACGTGGTGCCTTCGATATGGGGCCATCGGACAAAGACTCCCTATGGGGCATGAGGCCGGAGACGAAGGGCGTTTCTTTTGATGCTTTCTGGATGGACGAAACGGAAATAACCAATGCCAAATACCGCCAGTTTGTATACTGGGTGCGCGATTCGATTATCCGCGAACGCCTGGCCGACCCGGCATACGGGGGTAACGACCTTTTCAAAATTACGGAAGACCGCTACGGAGAACCGGTGACTCCGCATCTCGACTGGAGTCGCCCTATTCCCTGGAGACGGGCGAACGAAGACGAACAACTGGCGATTGAAAGCGTATATTACACCCATCCGATAACCGGCGAGCGGCGACTGGACGAAAAGCAGATGCTCTTTAAGTACGAACGATACGATTACACTTCGGCCGCGTTGCGCAAACACCGCCTCAATCCCGCCGAACGCGTAAGGAATACCGACATAGCCGTCGACCTGGATGAAGTGGTGATGATTTCCAAGGATACGGCCTATATAGACGAAGAGGGGCGCGTTGTCAGCGAAACAATCATCCGCCCCCTAAGCAGCGAATGGGATTTTCTGCATACCTATATCATCAATATCTATCCCGACGAAACGTGCTGGATAAACGACTTCAACAATGCCTATAACGAACCCTATATGCGGATGTATTTCCAGCATCCCGGTTACGACGACTATCCCGTGGTGGGAGTATCCTGGGAACAGGCTGCCGCGTTCTGCGTATGGCGCACGGATTTGTTTAAGTCGTCGTCCAATCTGCCGGCAGGACAGCTCATCGAACCGTTTCGCCTGCCTACCGAAGGCGAATGGGAATATGCTGCACGTACCGGCAAAAACGAGTATAAATACCCCTGGGCTACCGACGAACTGCAAAGCAAAGACTGCTTTCTGGGTAACTTCAAGCCCGGAAAAGGAAACTATACGGAAGACGGACATCTGATTTCCTCCCGCGTGGGATCGTTCGCTCCCAATGAATTCGGACTGTACGATATGGCCGGCAATGTGGCCGAATGGACAGCAACCGTCTATTCGGAGTCGGGTCCCCGGCAGATGAACGATATGAACCCCGACCTGCGTTACAATGCGGCGAAGGAAGATCCTTACGCCATGAAAAAGAAAGTGGTGCGCGGCGGTTCGTGGAAAGACGTAGCCCAGTTTATCCGTTCGGACATGCGTACGTTTGAATACCAGAACGAAACACGTTCCTACATCGGCTTCCGCTGTGTGCGCACGCAAATCGGCTTTTCCCGCGCAAAGGGGAAAAAGTAACCGCCGCCTCAACATTTACAGACTATAACAACAGCAAATAAAATGGGAAAATACAGAAGATATAAAAATAGAGTGGAGATGTACCTCTCCAGCGATAATGGGAAACGACTGCTGAACTTTTGCTACAGTTGGGGAGCCTCCATCGTGATCCTGGGAGCCATGTTCAAGATACTGCATCTCCCCTACGGGAATACGATGCTGGCCGTGGGAATGGTAACGGAGTTCTTTGTATTCTTTGTGTTTGGCTTCGAAAGACCAAGCAACGATTATCACTGGGAAGATGTATTTCCGGTGCTGAAATCGAAGAACCCCTTAGACCGTCCGGACTTTACACAAAACTCCGTATCCTCCGCCGTACATCCGGAAGTCACTGTGGAAAACAGCGGGTTTGCGGCGCCGGCCGGCAATGCCTCGCAGGGGGTACACACCGGAGGTGGAGGCGGAACCATCATCGTGGGAGCAGGAGGACTGGGCGTTCCGGCAGACATCCCGCAAGGCGACTCGCAGCATCTCTCGGCCGGCATACAGAAACTCCTCGATGCGGCTGACCGGATAGCCGAGATACCCCAACTGGCCGAAGCTACGCAGAAATACCTGGAACAGCTTTCGGCCACGGCAAAAGATATGGAACGTTTCAGCACCATCACCCATTCGTTTTCGAACGTGTCCGACGGCATCAGCCGCAGTTCGCAGGGCTACGTGCAGCAAATGGAAATGCTGAACCGCAATATCTCCGGGCTGAACACCATCTACGAGGTGCAACTGAGAAGCATCAGCTCACAAATCAGCGCCATCGAACACATCAATGCCGGACTGAACCGCATCAAAGAACTTTACGACGGCTCGATAGTAGACAGTTCCATATTCCGTTCGGAAACAGAAAAAATGGCACAGCAACTGGCGCAACTCAACCAGGTTTACAGTCGCCTCCTGCAGGCTATGACGGTAAATATGGGGATCCCGTCCATGCAAAATCCGTATCCGCAGAATCCCTATCAAGCAAAATAAGAGATGGCCGTAGTAAACAATCCCAATTCGCCGCGTCAGAAAATGATTAACCTGATGTACCTGGTGTTTATCGCCATGATGGCGCTCAATGTGTCGTCCGAGGTACTCGACGGGTTTGTGCTGGTGGAAGACGGGCTGCATAACTCTATAGACAATTCCACGCAGCGCAATGCGATTGTCGGCCATGAACTGGAAACCTATTACCAGGCAAATCCCGACAAGGTGAAGGAATGGTATAATAAAGGTGTACAGGTGAGTAAAGCGTCGGAAGACATTTACAACTATGTGCAGGAACTGAAAGAACGCATCGTAAAAGTGGCCGACGGAAAGAATGGAGACGTCACCGATATTCAGCATAAAGACGACCTGGAAGCTGCCTCGCGCATTATGCTCGCCCCGCTGAACGGCGAAGGCAAAAGACTGCGCGAAGCCATCGACTCCTATCGCACCCTGATGGCAAACCTGGTGCAGGATCCGGAAAAGAACCGGATTGTGAAAGAAAGCCTCAGCACCGCGCCGCCGCGTCAGACTGGCCTGAACGCACGCAACTGGGAAGAGTCGCTGTTCGAAAACATGCCGGTATCGGCTGCCGTTACTTTGCTCACCAAGTTGCAGAGCGACATTCGCTATGCCCAAGGGGAAGTAATGAGCCATCTGCTGAGCAGTGTCGACATAGGCGATTACCGCGTGAACAAGGTAGAAGCGCAGGTGGTGCCCGTCAGCCAGATAGTGATGAGGGGAAGCCCTTATGAAGCCTACATTATCCTCTCGGCCATCGACTCCACCAAATGGCCTTCCGTGTATGTGAACGGGCGTATGCTGGATGCGGAAGCCAACGGGAAGCTGGTTGTCCCCACATCTGCTACCGGTACCTTTCCCGTTGAAGGCTATATAGAGATGCCCAATAGCGACGGTACCATGCTACGCTGCGACTTCAGGAGCGAATACTTCGTCACCGAGCCGGGAGCAACCGTGGCGCCTACGATGATGAATGTGCTTTATGCCGGGATTGAAAACCCCATCCGTATTGCTGTGCCCGGCATTCCGAGCGGCAATGTATTCCCTTCCATCTCAAGCGGCAGGCTGACCAGGAAAGGCGAATCCATCTGGGATGCTTTTCCCGCGGCAGGCTCCGTCGGACAGGAAGCCATCGTGACCGTTGCGGCACAAATGGCTGACGGCCGGCGGATAGAAATGGCCCGGACGCCTTTCCGCATCAAAATGCTTCCCGACCCTATGCCCTATATCGAATATAAAGATGCAAACGGCAATGTGCGCAAGTTTAGAGGAGGCACAATCCCCAAACGCAACCTGATGGAAGCCGGCGGTATCCTGGCGGCTATCGACGATGATATACTGAATATACAATTCACGGTCCTGCGCTTCGAACTTATCTATCCCGACTCGTTCGGTAATATGATCAATGAACCGACGGAAGGAGGCAACTTCTCCGAGCGGCAGAAAAACGTCATCCGGGGAATGTCTCGCGGGAAGCAATTCTGGGTGAACCGTGTGGTAGCCCGCGGGCCTGACGGTATCGAACGCTCGATACCTCCCATTCAAGTAATTGTAAACTAAGATAAAAAAAGATATGAAACGCTTGTATTCCATACTTGCTTTAGCAAGCTCCCTTGTGTTCTCAGGCTCTTTGTATGCCCAGAATACAGACGAACAGCCGGAGCGCAGGTCGCCACGCGCCCGCACCGACGAACGGGAAACTGTGAAAAAAGATACCGGCCTGCCGGAACTGACCGTGAGGGCGCAGGATATGAACGAACGTATGACGCAGGAAATCGGCAGTGCACGCTGGATGCGCGTAATCTATCGCGAGATTGATATGACAAAGGAACAGAATGCCCCCCTTTACTATCCCGTTCGCCCGCTGAACAACACGATGAACCTCTTTTCCTCCATCTTCCAGTTGATGAGCGAAGGAAAACTTGCCGCATACGAATACATCGACGGCTATGAAGTCTTTGACGACGAGCATATCATAGACTTCAAAAAAGACGTACTTGACAGGGCTTACATCTATTATGAAGAAATTCCCGGGATAGGCGGTTCCGAGCCTGCCCTCGTCATCAACGAAAGCGATATTCCCTCCGCCGATGTACGTGCCTATTACGTAAAGGAAGCCTGGTATTTCGACCAAAACAATTCCGTATTCGACGTAAAGACGCTGGCGCTTTGCCCCATCCTCACCGTCACCGGCGATTTGGGCGAACAGCGTTTGCCCCTATTCTGGCTGCCATACGAGAACATTCGTCCCTACGTCAGCAATGCACCGATTATGACCTCCAACGCGAACAATGCAAAAACCTTCACCATTGACGATTATTTCCGGCGCCGCATGTTTGAAGGCGAGATTATCAAAACGGAAAACCTGATGAACAAAACCCTGCGCGAATACTATCCGGAACCCGACTCGCTGAAATGGGCGCAACAGGAGATAGAAAACCAGTTGGATACCTTCCAACAATCCCTCTACTGGAAGCCCGACAGCACACAGACAGACCCGAAAGAGGCAAAAAAAGCCGCAAAAGCTGCGAAACGATCCGCTAAGGTCGCTTCCTCTTCCGTCAAGAAAGAGACCCCGCAGAAGACAACTCCTTCCGCAAAAGCCGAAACGTCATCCCCGGTGCGTAGCGTACGCAGAAGATAGGAATGTACTGGACACTGTTTCTTACGTTCACACGCATCGGTGCATTTACCATTGGAGGCGGCTATGCGATGCTCCCGCTCATCGAACGGGAAGTGGTCGGAAGGGGATGGATAAGCAAACAGGACTTCTTCGACCTCTTTACCGTATCGCAGTCCATGCCCGGTGTTTTTGCCGTTAATATTTCTATTTTCCTGGGATATAAGCTGAGGAAGATACCCGGAAGTCTGATTTGCGTACTGGGAACCATCCTGCCTTCTTTCCTGATTATTCTTTTAATCGCTCTCTTTTTTACGCATATACAGGACAATGTCTGGCTGGAAAGAATCTTCAAAGGACTCCGGCCGGCGGCAGTCGCCTTGATTGCCGTGCCCTGTCTTACGGCAGCCCGTTCGGCGGGGCTTACCTGGAAAACCGCCTGCATATCCGTCGCCGCGGTTCTGATTATCTGGCTGTGGGGGATTTCTCCCGTCTACGTCATCATCGCTGCGGGTGCGGGCGGGCTTCTCTATGGCTTATGTATGAAAAAAGGCTGATATGATATTCCTGCAACTCTTTGGGGTCTATATAAAAATCGGACTTTTCAATTTCGGAGGCGGATATGCCATGCTTTCACTCATCCAGGACGAAGTGGTAGAGAGACATGGCTGGATTACGATGCAAGAATTTACCGATATCGTGGCTATTTCGCAGATGACGCCCGGGCCTATCGGCATCAACAGCGCCACCTACATCGGCTATACCGCGGTGCTCAATGCCGGCTATCCGCCGGCAATGGCCGTGCTGGGTTCCTGCCTGGCCACGCTGGCCGTATGCCTTCCTTCATTTGTACTGATACTGACTGTTTCGTATTATTTCACCCGTTTTAGGAAAAACAGATACGTGGAAGCCGCCTTTCTGGGATTACGCCCCGCCACAGTAGGACTGATAGCTTCCGCCGCTCTTCTTCTGATGAACAGCGAGAACTTTATCGACTATAAAAGTTTCCTTATTTTCGGCTCCGCCTTCCTGCTCACCTGGAGATTCAAGGTGCATCCCGTCTTAACCGTCGCTCTGGCAGGGCTGGCGGGTTTGCTGCTTTACGGATGAGGCACACTGCTCTGCCGAAGGGTCTTTTCCATCAATTCCGGAGAGGCCAGTACGTCGAGGGATTTCGTCAATACGGCATCGTCTTTCAAATTCTGAATCAGTTCCCCTCTCTCGAAATAGTACCGCTTGACAATTTCGGCAGCCATCACTTTTTTTACCGGGTCTTTGAAGCGTTCAAAGTCCCGCTCGATATCCGGCGTCAGTTTTACTTCCAGTTCTTTCAGGGTTATCGAATCACCGTCTTCCAGATAGCCTTCAAACCGGGCTATCTCTTTTAGACTTTTCAGCACTTTTTCGCTTTGGCGGTCATAACTGAAATTCTTCGTTTTGGCATACTGCTTAAAGGCTTCAAAGTCTTCGTCGGTCAAGGTAAATTCTTCAACAGGAGCGATGGTTTTATGCTTCTGCACATAATCGGTAATGAAGTCGAACAGCACATAATCATTCATCAAATAGTACAGCAGCGTAGGCGTTTTTCCTTCCGCTACTTCAAAATCGGGGCGTATGCCTCCTCCGTCGCGCACAGGACGTCCGTTGGAGGTATAGAAAACAGACGTCAGGCTGTCGGGAATATTTCCGGCGCTGCCGTCGGCATTCCGGTGGGTATAGTCTATCTGCTGAATGCATCGCCCGCTGGGGATATAGTACTTGCTGATGGTCACTTTCAGGCTGCCGCTATAAGGCAAATCCCGCGTCGACTGCACCAGCCCTTTCCCGTATGATCGCTGGCCTACCAGTACAGCCCTGTCCATATCCTGCAAAGCGCCGGATACAATCTCGGCAGCCGAAGCCGAAGCGCCGTTGATAAGAACAGCCAGCGGCATCACCGTGTCGACAGGTTCGGACGAAGTGCGGTATACCCTGTCCCATTGGGGTATCTTCCCCTTGGTAGACACGACTTCCTTTCCTTTGGGAACAAAAAGATTCACTATCTGCACAGCGCTTTCCAGCACGCCACCTCCATTGTTGCGCAAATCCAGTATGAGTGACTGTATATGATGATTCTTTCGTAAATCTTCCAAAGCGGCTTTCACTTCCTGTGCACTCTTGTCGGTAAATCCTCTCAGGTAAATATAGCCGACGCCGTTATGACGCACGCCATAGTATATAACCTGACTCACATGTATCTGTTTGCGCGTCAGCTCCGCCGTGCGCGGCTTCTTTTCTCCCGGCCTCAGAATTTTAATTTTCAGTTTGGTGTTGGGCAATCCTTTGAGCAGCTCGCTCACCTGATCGCTCGAAGTATGCTCCACATTGACCGTGTCGATGGCCAGGATACGGTCTCCGGCTCTCAATCCGGCCAGGGCTGCCGGCATATCTTCAAACGGTTCGGTAATAATCACTCCTTCCCCGTCACGTTTCTGGATATAGGCTCCTATTCCTCCGTACTCGCCGGTGGTAATCAGGCGCAGTTTGCCCATTTCCTGTTCGGGAATGTATTCGGTATAAGGATCCAGTCCGTCCAGCATGGCATCAATACCCCGGCGGAACGTTTCTTCCACATCAATGGTATCGACGTAAAACATCTCCATTTCCTTGACCAGGGCATTAAAGATTTCCAGTTGTTTGCTTACTTCAAAACGGTTCTCATTTTGAGCCCGACTGCCTGTTATACCGGCTACGAAAAACAACAGGGCGAAGAAGCCTGTTTTCCTTTTGCTGTTCATCAACTTACGCATAAAAGTATCATTTGTTTATTAAAGGACGTAAAAGTAGACAATTATCAACCGCTTCAGACAGAATGGCATCTACTTTTAACTTTATTTGTTCCCACCGGTCGTCGGGAATCTGCGGCCCGATCACATTGATTACATACCCTGCCAGCAGGGAACCGATGCGTGCCGACTGTTCCGGCGAGGCTCCCACCGACTGTCCGTACAGAAATCCGGCAGCAAAATGATCGCCGGCCCCGGTAGTATCCAGCGGCTTTCCTCCTTCAGCCGTTACCCGCAACGTATCACCCCGGCCCGACACGATGGCGCCGTCTTTTCCGCAGGTCACCACAGCCCTGTCCACCTTTTGCGCCATCTGCCGGACAGCGTCTTCGGGTTCCAGGCCGGTAAAGGCTTTCGCCTCGCTTTCGTTCGAGAAGAGTATATCCACATACGCAGGGATAATGTCGTCGAGCATATCCCTGAACGCATGGACAATGTTGAAGTTCGACAGGTCCAAGGCAATCTTTACACCCGCCTGTCGGGCCTTTTTCATGGCATCGCGCACCAAAGGTTCGTTCACCAGCAAATATCCTTCTATATACATATAATGATACTGGGATACGATATCTTCGCGAATATCCTCCGGTTCTATGTCGGGAGCCGGCCCCAGGAAGGTAGCCATTGTACGTTCGCCGTCAGGCGAAATCAGAACCGTACAGCATCCCGAATTACCTTTCGTCCTTGTAAAATAAGGTGTAACTCCTGCGTTCCGCAACGCCTCTTCATAATAGACGCCCGAAGCATCGTCGCCGATTTTGCCGATAAAACCGGCAGGCGCTCCCAGTTTAGCCAGCGCACGCATGGAATTGCACACAGAACCGCCCGGTGTACGGCTTCTTTCCAAATGCGACAGCGTGCGCTGAATAACCGTCATTTGATGTTCGTCTATCATATCCATAGCCCCTTTCACAATACCGGTTTCTTTGAGCGCACGCTCGTCATCCAGTTTCAAAAGAATGTCCACCAGGGCATTTCCTAATCCAAGTATACTCATCCTCATATTTTTTCCGCAAATATATTGCATATTAAAAAAACATCCCGTACTTTTGCGTCGAAATTCTTCCTTAGCTCAGTCGGTTAGAGCATCTGACTGTTAATCAGAGGGTCCTTGGTTCAAGTCCAAGAGGGAGAGCAAGGCGAAACGCTAATAGTCCAAAGGTCAGACTATTAGCGTTTTTGATTTTAAAACTTGCACCAGATTTGCACCAGATAAAACAAAAGCACCTCGAATTTCGCTAAAATTCAAAGTGCTTTTTACGATTTAAAACAATACCTTCCGGCATCACTTGAGGCAAACTTAGATAAAAATCTGCGATTTATAAGCGTGTCTCATAAAAGAATACCTTCATTTGGCAAGATCAAGACCACTTCTTGTTTCAAAGACGTGATACGCAAGCTCGGAGCTTAAT
>JAISMW010000045.1 GCA_031276545.1 Tannerellaceae bacterium | reverse complement strand
GATTATTATATCATCATTTGTTTCCACTGTTTTTTACTGATTACAAGGGGCAAAGAAAGGTTGACAAATTAGCCTCGTACAAAATTACACCGCGCATGTACATAGGCGGAGGCATCCGTCCCGGTCGGGCGTACCGTGCTTCGGTTGGGCAGGGGGTGGCACGGATTCCCCTTTTTGTTTGCAGTGTGTTCTGTTGTCATGGTTGTAATACATTAAAGGTAAACACTAAAAAATTGACTGCGTAAATGTACGGATAATATGGCGAAAACGGCGTCTGGCAGTCTTTATATCTATTTTCGCACTGCAGGGCTTTAGCCTAATTCTTCCTTGTTGCCGTCAGTTTTAACTGACGGTGGTAGGGGCAAAATATTTTCCGGAGAGGCCTGTACCGACCAGTACGAGAGCCAAATAGTCAGTCCTTATTAATTTATATAGTTTATTGATATTCAATGAAATGATGAATTAATAAAGACTGACTAAATAAACTATAGGGATTGGTATGCCCCCATGCTTACAAAGTCAAGTTAATTCTTATACAACGACAGAAAAGAATCATCCTGTCGTGACTGCCGTTGCAACAAAGTCTCTTGAAATCAGTGGCCAGGTATGTGTGTGAGCCGAAAGCCGGACTCGAACCGGCGACCTATTCATTACGAATGAATTGCTCTACCAACTGAGCTATTTCGGCAAGTCTGAAAGGAGGGCTTTGAGAAAGTTGTCTAATTCGGCATCCAAATCTTTCAGCAAAGGGTCATCCAATCGAAATGTATTGTCGTCTATAAAGAGAAGTTCTTCTATTACTGTAAAACTCTCGTCAACCATGCTTATTGAAAAAGGCCGAAGAAAGCATGAGTGATTAAATAGGTTCCTGGCGGTAAGAGACGTAAGCGCAGCTTTTATTGTGGGGCTTACTTTCTTGTAGAAAGTTGCTTCTTCACTGTTCACCCACTCAAAAACAACAATCTTTCCTAACAAGTTCTCTTCTTCACCAAAGATGTGAAATTCACCGCTTTCTGCATCCGCTTGAACGTACAGGTCGCTGATAAAATTACCTGACTCGTTCTTTGTCAGTTCTTTTATTACCGATGCCAATGCATTTTCTATGATCGACTGAACCTTTGCGTTATTCACTCTCATGTTGGTTTTATCTTCTTTTCTTTAAAAGACCCCGCAAAAGTATAAATAATTTATCGAACTGCGATACTATTCTTCTCCAAATTGCAAATTTAGTTTCTTGTCGTCCAGAATCCGCTTCTCCAATGTCTCTATATATAATTGTTGCATCCGGGTATGCCGGTGGTCGTTCCCTCTGTTCTCTTCAAATAGGTTGTGGGCTACTTTTGCCCATTCAAGCGCCTTTTCCAGATCTCCGGCAATTTCTGAGGCGAGCGCCAGATTGGAGGCCGACAAAGCTTTGCCTGCCCATCGCGACGAACTATTGTAAATATATTGCCATCGCTCGGCGGCATTCGTCCATTTTTCACCGGCCACATAGGCCGTGGCTTCTTTCCAGCGTGCCCCCGAGGCGGTAAAATACCAGCGAAGTTCCGTCTTCCAGTGGGGAACAAAGGCCGGATATACTTTTTTGCCGATATAGTCGCCGGCTATCCGTAACGCATGCTCGGTTGCCGGAAGTTGGGTCGCCAGCATTTCTATATTATAAGCTTCTTCAAAGAAAGAAATACTGTCCGATACCTCAACGGTGATGGAGGGGCCGTTCCTGCCGGGCAAATAGCCTCTGAACACTCCCGTAATGTCAATATACATGCTGCCTGTTACATAACCTTCTCCCAAGTTCGTCACTTCTTTTTTGGTGTCGAACAGCAGGCGGTCGAGCGAGATGACGGCATCGGCTCCGGTTTCTTCGCAGAGGGATTTTACTTCTTCCGGCGTCAGCTTTACGGCTTCTACAAAAGAGGAGTCCCTGCGCGTTCCTTCGTGAAAGAAGAACACATCGTCGAAAAAGTCGGCTTCGGCGATGGAGGTTCCCAATGCACGGCAAGCGTCGAACAGAGCGCTGTCGGTTTCGGCTTTGCTGTTTTGCTGGGGTACACCCAGGAGATCAAACCTGTATCCGGCGTCGGAAGGCTGCGGAAGGGCATTATTTACAATCAGTATTTTGCGAATATGTTCGGGGTACGTAATCTCCGACGGATTATAGGTCTCAATCTCCATATAGCGAATGGAGCTACAGGCTGTAAGCAGACAAATAATGAGCAGGCAGAACGTTCCTTTCATACGAATGATTCAATAAGTGCGCTATAATACAGGGGGGATTATGCTTTTAATGCCTTGATAGCTTCTTCCAGGCTCTTTATCTTGCTTTCCGCGTCGGCCTGTTTTTTGCGCTCCGCGTCGATGACGTTGGCCGGCGCTTTGCCTGTGAAGTTCGCATTGGCCAGCTTTTTCATCACCAGGCGGAGGAATCCTTGCTGATAGACGAGTTCTTCGTTCAGTTTGGCCAGCTCTTCTTCCACGTTGATTTTATGAATCAGTAGGATGGTGTATTCCGTAGTGCCTACGAGGAAAGAGCTTCTGGAGGCGGTTTCTTCCACGGAAGGGTTGAGGGTGACGATTCCTGCCTTTTCTATCACCGGGTTGAACGCGCCGTCGTGCTCGCCGGCTACGAGCAGGTTGAGCGGTTCTTTGGCGGGAATATTCTTTTGGAGGCGGATCGCGCGTATGCCGCCGATGATTTCCTTCACGGTTTCAAACGCTTTCAGGTAAGATGCTTCTACCGATGCGGGTTGCGGCATCCGGGCTGTCATGATGCTTTCGCCATCCTTGCGTGTCTCCAGGGCCTGCCACAGCTCTTCCGTAATGAACGGCATAAAGGGATGCAACAGGCGGAGCAGCGAATCGAAGAATCCGAGCGTGGCCTGATACGTAGCCCGGTCGACCGGCTGTCCGTATCCCGGCTTGACGATTTCGAGATACCAGGCCGAAAACTCATCCCAGAACAGTTTGTAGGCCGACATGAGGGCCTCGCTCAGGCGATATTTGCCGTGTAAATCGTCCATTTCGGCCACGGTACTGTTTAGCCGGGCGGCGAACCATTTTACGGCGATGGCCGAGGCTTCGGGCTGGGGTATCGAATCGTCCGCCGTCCATCCCTTTACGAGGCGGAAGGCGTTCCATATCTTGTTGTTGAAGTTGCGTCCCTGCTCGCACAGGTTCTCGTCGAAAGGAAGGTCGTTGCCGGCGGGCGAAGTGAGCAACATGCCCATGCGCACGCCGTCGGCGCCGTATTTATTTATTAACCCGATGGGGTCGGGCGAATTACCCAGCGATTTCGACATCTTGCGTCCTTGCTTGTCGCGCACGATTCCGGTAAAATAGACGTTCTTGAAGCAGGCTTCCTGCCGGTATTCGTAGCCCGATATAATCATGCGGGCCACCCAGAAGAAGATAATTTCCGGCGCCGTTACCAAATCGTTCGTGGGATAGTAATAGGAAATATCAGCATTGCCCGGCTCGTTGATTCCGTCGAAAACGGAAATGGGCCACAGCCAGGAGGAGAACCAGGTATCCAGACAATCCCCGTCCTGCCGCAAATCCGACGGTCGCAGGCCTTCGTTCCCTGTTTTCTCGCGGGCCAGCCGCAGGGCTTCGCCGGCTGTTTCGGCCACGACGAATCCCCCTTCCGGCAGGTAGTAGGCGGGAATACGATGCCCCCACCACAGTTGGCGGCTGATGTTCCAGTCCTTTACGTTTTCCATCCAGTGGCGGTACATATTCTTGAATTTCGCGGGATAGAACCTCACGGTATCGTTTTCCACCGCTTCCAGCGCCGGTTTGGCCAGGCGTTCCATCTTCAGGAACCACTGCATGGAGAGTTTGGGTTCGACGGGCACATGCGTTCGTTCCGAATAGCCTACGCTATTGGTATAGGCTTCGGTTTTTTCCATCTGTCCGAGCGCTTCGAGGTCTTTCGCTATCTGTTTGCGCACGGCGAAGCGGTCCATGCCTTCATAGTGCAGGCCGTGGGCGTTGAGCGTCCCGTCGTCGTTGAAAACGTCGATGGCTTCCAGCCCGTGTTTTTCGCCCAGCATATAGTCGTTCACGTCGTGCGCCGGCGTTACTTTCAGGAAACCCGTACCAAATTCCATGTCCACGTATTCGTCTTCGATAACCGGCACGACGCGGTTCACGATCGGCACGACGACTTTCTTTCCTTTTACATGGGTCGTTTTCGGGTCGTTGGGATGGATGCATACCGCCACGTCGCCGAAGATGGTCTCCGGACGTGTGGTTGCCACTACGATGTAATTCCCTTCGGCCTCCCCTTCGGCGTTATATCTTGGTTCTTCTTCGACTTTATACCTTATATAATACAGTTTGCCGTGCTCCTCCCTGTGGATCACCTCCTCGTCGGAGATGGCCGTTCGGGCGGCGGGATCCCAGTTCACCATGCGGATACCGCGATAGATAAGCCCTTTGTTGTATAAATCTGCGAACACTTTGATGACGCTTCGCGAGCGCGGCTCGTCCATCGTGAAGCAGGTACGGTCCCAGTCGCAGGAGGCGCCGAGCTTTTTCAACTGTTCCAGGATGATACCGCCATGTTTATGCGTCCATTCCCAGGCATGGGCAAGGAAGTCTTCGCGCGTGAGGTCGTCTTTGGCGATTCCTTCGGCGGCCAGCTTGGCCACCACCTTAGCTTCCGTAGCGATGGAGGCGTGGTCGGTACCCGGTACCCAACAGGCATTTTTCCCTTGCATGCGAGCGCGGCGCACGAGGATATCCTGAATCGTATTGTTGAGCATATGTCCCATGTGGAGTACGCCGGTTACGTTCGGAGGGGGGATCACTACCGTAAAAGGCTCCCGTCCGTCGGGCGTCGATTTGAAGAGGCCTTTGTCCAGCCAGTAACGATACCATTTGTCCTCCACTTCCGCGGGGTTATACTTGCTTGCAATTTCCATACACATGTTTCTGTTTAATCTTGATTGATGAGTCGCAAAAAATATTCGTGAACGCGGGTATCGTCCGTCAGTTCGGGATGAAAAGCGGCGGCCAGCAGGCTGTTTTGCCGGGCGAAAAGAATCTTTCCCCGGTAGCGGAGCAACACCTCGACGCCTTCGCCCGCCTTTTCTATATAGGGGGCGCGGATAAAGACCGTGTGAAAAGGTTTGTCGCCCAATACGGGAATCGGCATATCCGCTTCAAAACTATCCAACTGGCGCCCGAAAGCATTCCGCTCCACATACGTGTCCATCAGGCCCAAACGGTACTGGTCGCTACGATTGATATGTTTTGAGAGGAGTATCAGCCCCGTGCAGGTGCCGAAAACAGGCAAGCCTTTGCGCCCGGCCTCGGCTATGGGTTCCAGCAGGCCGTAGCGCACCAGGAGTTTGCCTATCGCGGTGCTCTCTCCCCCGGGCAGGATCAGGCCACTTATCCCGTTCAAGTCCTGGGGATCCAGCACGTCGACCGTTTCTACCCCCAGGCGGTGCAAAAGGTTGCGATGCTCCCTGACGGCTCCCTGCAGGGCCAGGATTCCGATTTTCATCCCCTTCCCCTTCACCATCCGCGGCCGGCGATCTTTTCGCTGTCTTCCATCCGGGCCACGCTTTGGCCGCGCATGGCTTCGCCCAGGCCTTTGGACACCTCGGCTATGAGGAATGCGTCTTTGTAGTGGGCTACCGCTTCCACGATGGCTTTGGCGCGTTTGGCGGGATTGTCCGATTTGAAGATGCCCGAACCTACGAACACGCCATCGCAGCCCAGTTCCATCATCAGGGCGGCATCGGCCGGAGTAGCCACGCCGCCGGCTGCGAAATTTACCACAGGCAGCCTTCCCAGCTCCTTCACCTGCACAATCAGCTCGTAAGGCGCTCCAAACTCTTTGGCCACCGTCATCAGTTCCATGGAGGAAGCGCTCACAACGCGCTGTATGTCCCGGTTTACCTGCCGAATGTGGCGAACGGCCTCTACCACGTCGCCGGTGCCGGCTTCGCCTTTGGTACGTATCATGGCTGCGCCCTCACCGATGCGGCGAAGCGCTTCGCCCAGGTTGCGTGCGCCGCAGACAAAGGGCACTTTAAAATCGCTCTTCAGGATATGATAGGCGTCGTCGGCAGGCGTCAACACTTCGCTTTCGTCTATAAAGTCTATCTCCAGCGCTTCCAGGACGCGCGCCTCGACGATATGCCCGATGCGGGCTTTGGCCATAACGGGGATGGATACGGCTTGCTGGATCCCGATGATCATTTCGGGATCCGACATGCGTGCCACGCCGCCCTGCGCGCGGATATCCGAAGGGACGCGCTCCAGGGCCATCACGGCGACGGCGCCGGCTTCTTCGGCGATTCGTGCCTGTTCCGGATTGACGACGTCCATAATCACTCCGCCCTTAAGCATTTCGGCAAGGCCTTTTTTTACCGCGAATGTGCCGGTTTCTATTTTAATTTCTGCCATACGTATAATTTTTATGTGTTTTTGAGTTTGCTGCGCAAAATTACTGAGAATAATCTGATGCGCAAAACTTATTCGTGAACAGTGAATAACGAACGGGGAACAGTGGTTCGTGAACAGCAGTTAGTGAATAGCGAATTATCCGAACGGTGATTCTTTTGATACGTGCGAAGCGTATTAATATGTGCAACAGCTCTCCAATTCATAATACTTGATAGCCTCCAGTTCCTTCCAAGCATATTTTAGAGCGCGAAAATAAATTTTGGATTTCCAGGCAAAATATTTGTCCAAACTTGTCCACCCGCCTCTGTTCCTGTCCTGCGTCGGTACATGGTTCCCGAAAGGAAACGCCCTGCGGCGTACGGAGGATAATCCGGTAGTGAACGTCGTTCCGCAACGCTAAGGAACGTTGCTCCGCTCATTAGCGGCGCTCATTAACGCTCATAGTTGTTGCTTAAGTAAACGGCATGGATTTACGGTTCGCTGATAAACATTCCCTCATTCTCCGGTCTGAGGCGCCCGCCTCAGACGCTCTGTTCGCCGCTTTCCTGTCTCGTTCGCCCCCTTTTGCGAGCGGAGTCCCCGCCGGTCGTTTCCGGTTAACCCCCTTCCGAATAGTTGTCCCCGCCCCTGCCGCTCCGGTCGCCGCCTTCTTGTCCCGATTGACTGCCCTTGCATCCGGAGTCCCCGCCGGTCGTTGGGAGGTAAAAACCTTCCGTCGGCGTAGATCCGCGGAGGCTTCATGTAGGTATATTGCCTGTATATTTGCATTACTTCTTAGAATATTTGCGTTCCTTCTTCCAATATTTGCGTTCCTTCTTCCAATATTTGCAATCATTATTCCAATATTTGCATTACTTATTGCAGTATTTGCAATCATTATTCCAATATTTGCATTACTTATTGGAGTATTTGCAATCATTCTTCCAATATTTGCATTACTTATTGAAGTATTTGCAATCATTATTCTAATATTTGCATTACTTATTAAAGTATTTGCATTACTTATTACTACATTTACAATCATTACCGGAAGGCGGACAAACGCAATCGGGGCGCGGAGAACCAGAATGAATGAGGGGGGAATCGGGATGCGTCGGCGGGTACCTCCCGTCCCCTCCGGAACGTAAAGACTCGCTCCCGGAGCGTAAGACGAGCCTTCCGAAACACCCGCTTCCCGTATGCAGGCAATCCCCAGCGCTTCCGTACCACCCCCTTTCGCTCCGCGGCAACCTCCTGCCGGACGGGGAACGAACGGCAGGGGATGGCGGGGAACAGTGACAAAACAGAGAGAGGCTGCCCTCCCGTTGGGGAAGCAGCCTCTCTCTATCCTTTTACTCCGTTTGTCAAATACGGTTATTCACTGTCAGCAAAGATCTTTTGAAATCCCGATTCGCCGATTCGCCCCGCGAAAGTGAACCAAGTCGCTCGGATCATAGCAATCAAGTATTATGAACTTGCGTAACAAGAGATTCACACCTAAAGACTCATGGGGAAAAAGATGCACAGTTGAAAACATGGTTGAAAAGTCTTGTCAGGTAATCTGTAGACTGCCGTTACTCAAAGCCATATTTAGGATAGAATAAATATATTGTTGATATACAATACATACAGACAATAAACTTTGGATAACGATTTACTTTGGATACTATGTTACAGTCATAACCTGAACCCTTTCGATTGATTTTCATGCTTTGGAACACTGCCGGTAACAAGCCTGTCGCCCATTGCCTCTTTGTATTCTTTCAACCGTTCCGGTACCGGAAAAGATTGCGTGGCGGTATCATTACCGTGTCTGTCCGTAATATTGCCCGGAAGTTTTTTGCCTGTGAATAGAGCCTGTATCTCCTGAATGGCTTTTTCTTCTTCTTCTTTATCCTCGCCACTGTCAAGCGGTTTTAGCGACAGTTCGATTTTGCGGTTCAGAGCGGCCAGTTCCGTTTTGAGGTCTTTCAGTTCGTCTTCTTTG
>JAISMW010000031.1 GCA_031276545.1 Tannerellaceae bacterium | reverse complement strand
CCGGAGCACTTGTGGGGACACCCGGAGCAGATGTGGGGACACCCGGAGCACTTGTGGGGACACCCGGAGCACTTGTGGGGACACCCGGAGCAAATGTGGGGACACCCGGAGCACTTGTGTGGACACCCGGAGCAGATGTGTGGACACCCGGAGCACTTGTGGGGACACCCGGAGCAAATGTGGGGACACCCGGAGCAAATGTGGGGACACCCGGAGCACTTGTGTGGACACCCGGAGCACTTGTGGGGACACCCGGAGCACTTGTGGGGACACCCGGAGCACTTGTGGGGACACCCGGAGCACTTGTGGGGACACCCGGAGCAGATGTGGGGACACCCGGAGCAGATGTGGGGACACCCGGAGCACTTGTGGGGACACCCGGAGCACTTGTGTGGACACCCGGAGCACTTGTGGGGACACCCGGAGCACTTGTGGGGCTACACAAAAGCTTATGTGGGGACACCCGGAGCACTTGTGGGGACACCCGATATCGTTCGCCGGCCTTCCTTTTTCCTTCATTGATTCCACCCCGCTTCGCGTGTGGCACAACAAAGAGCCGAACATACGGCAGGACGGCTAAAACAATTGTATATTTGTTGCCATGATGAAAAAGAGTTTTATACCTATCGTAGGGGCCTTATGCCTGCTGGAAGCAGGGTATAGTGTGCCGGGACATTCGCAGACAGGCGAATGGGTGCTGCTGCCGAAGGCAGGAGAGAAAAGTGTGCTGCACTCCGGATGGCGTGCGCGAAGAGCAAACGAGGTGTTGGCAGATGGAAACAGACTGACGGCCACGCCTTTTGATTCGTCCGGATGGATGAATGCAAGGGTGCCGGGAACGGTACTGACCACGCTGCTGGACAACGGACTGTTTCCCGCTCCGGAATTCAGTATGAACAACAATCTTATCCCCGACATCTACGACGTGGGGAACGGGTTCTATACCTTCTGGTTCGTGCGACCCTTCCGCCTCAGCCGGCCTCCGGAAGACGGAAAGCAGGTATGGCTGAATTTCCGCGGAATCAATTACCGCGCCGACATCTTCCTGAACGGCAAGCGCCTGAATACCCATACGCACGAGGGGATGTTCCTGCGCGAAAGCTACCTCATCACGCCCTATCTGAAAACGAATGAAGGGGAAACCAACCTCCTGGCCGTTATCGTTTATCCTCCCGACGATCCGGGGAATCCCAACGGCGGGCAGGGAGGCGACGGCCGGATCGCCCGGAACGTCACCATGCAGTTCACGCCGGGATGGGACTGGATTCAGCCGGTGCGCGACCGGAATACAGGCATCTGGGACGAAGTGTCGCTTACCGTCACCGGCGCCGTGAGGGTGCTGCATCCCTACGTGACCACCCGCGTGCCCGGCGTACGCGAGCCGGAAGGACGTCAGAAGGACGCCTTCCTGTCCGTCTCGGTAGAAGTGGAGAACACCTCGGCCGAACCGCAGACCGGTACGCTGGTATGCGAAACCGGCGGTCTCCGCCTGACGCAGCCCCTCTCCCTGGCGCCGAAGGAAAAGAGGGAAGTGAAGCTGAAGGAACAGACGCTCAGGCAACCCCGCCTCTGGTGGCCCAACGGGGTAGGAGAACAGGCGCTCCACGACCTGCGCATCGCCTTTGAAACCGGCGGAAAGGAAAGCGACAGCCACCGCCTTCGCTACGGGATACGCGAGATTGCTTCCGAAAAATGTCCGGATACGGGAGGACGCAAATTCTACGTCAACGGACAGCCGGTCTATATCGCCGGCGGCAACTATATCGCTTCGGACTGGCTGCTCCGGCTCTCGCCCGAACGCTACCGCACCGAAATACGCTACCATGCCGAAATGAACCTGCGCATGATTCGCGTATGGGGAGGCGCCCTGCTGGAACGTCCCGAATTTTATGACGCCTGCGACGAGTACGGCCTGCTGGTCTTTCAGGATCTCTGGAACAGCGGCGACTGCAACGGAGCCTGGGAGGACGCCGCCAAAGCCGACTCGCGCGAA
This sequence comes from Tannerellaceae bacterium, assembly GCA_031276545.1. The sequence continues at coordinate 30,995 of JAISMW010000031.1, read as the reverse complement.
CGGCGCTGGGAATATCCCGACAACCATCGCCTCTTCCTCGCTTCCGTGGAAGACCAGGTGAAAATGATACGCAACCACCCCAGCCTCTGCCTCTGGTGCGGCGGCAACGAATGGCCGACGGCCAAAGACGTCGACGAAGCGCTGAAGGAAGACCTCTTCCCCCGGCTGGATCCCGGCCGCCTGTTCATCAGCTATTCTACCGACACCCTGTTTACGCGGAATACCATCGGGGGCGTGGGAGACGGACCCTACGGCATCCGGGAGCCGGAATGGTTCTTTTCTTTCCGCTCCACTCCGTTCAATCCGGAGGCCGGTTCCGTCGGATCGCCCGAAGTGGAAAGCATGAGGGAGATGATGACGGAAGACGAACTGCGCGCCGTACCCAAGGGAACGCGCACGCATCCCGCCTGGAGATACCACAAAGACCTCGGATACGGAGACCACCTGGAGCGCTACGGCGAAGTGAACGACATCGAAACCTACTGCAAATACGCCCAGGCCGTGAACTACGACCAGTACCGCAGCTTTATGGAAGGACGAGCCTCGCGCATGTGGGAATGGTATACGGGAATACTGATCTGGAAAACTCAAAACCCCTGGACGTCTCTTCGGGGACAGATGTACGACTGGTTTCTCGACGTGAACGCCTCGCTGTACGGTACGCAGAAAGGATGCGAACCCCTGCATCCGCAGTACAACCCGGTAGACAAACGGGTGGAAATCGTACATTCCGCCCCGGGGACGCGTTCCGTCCGGCTGAAAGCCCAGCTTTGGACAGCCGACGGAAAAGCGGTATGGGAGAAGGAAGAAGCCGTCGCGGTACAGCCCAACAGCGTCATACGCCTCTTCCCCGTCCCCGGCGCGGAAGCGTATCGTATAGATGGTGTTTATTTTCTGAAACTGAGTCTGTGGGAAAAGGACGAATGCCTCACCTCGAATATTTACTGGCTGACCGCGCGTCCCAAAGACTATACCTCGCTGGCACGCCTGCCCCGCACGGTTCCCGACGTGCAGTGCACGCTCTCGCAGCAGGGAGAAAGCTATACCGGCTCCGTCCGTCTGCAGGCCTCAGACCGTATTTCGTTCTTCAACCGCGTGAAGGTGTTCGACCGCCTCACCGGCAAGCGGATCCTTCCGGTGCATTATTCCGACAACTATATCACGCTGATGCCCGGCGACAGTCAGACCGTCGGGCTGCAATTCCGTTCCGCCCTGCCCCGCGAACAGATAGCCGTCGTGATAGATAGCTGGACGGCCGATCGAATCACCCGGTGAGGCCGCAGTTTACAGTTTGTCGATAAGCAGGCGCTGCTTCTCGAAGAACCGGATCCGTTGCCGCTCTCCGCTTACGGAGATGAGCGTAGAATATTTCTTGAGCGACAGGATCCAGTTCTTCTGGTATTCAAACACATTCGGGTCTGCAGAGTAAATCATATTGATGGCATACAGGCGAATCAGGCTGAGCTTTACGGCCTCCGTACTCAGATAGCCGTATGTAGCTTCAAAATTGATATGGGAGATATAGAAATAAATCCGGTTCCCGTTTTCGTACTCTCCCTTCGCCGCCAGATTCTCCAGCATGTCCATCATGGAGAGAAGCTCTTCCTTCAGCCGACCTTTCTCGGCGTCCGTAATCAGGTTAATTTCGTGGAAATACAGTATGTCGTTCACCAGCGAGAGGAACACGATTTCGTCCCATATAAACCCGGACGATGCCACCGAGCGGGTTTCTTCCGCGCAGTCCAACTGTACCTTCCGGATCTTCTCCGGAATTTCCAGATCGGCATAGTACCTGCCGTTTTCGATGCGGTCCTGCTGGTACAGCCATTTATACAGCAGGAATTTGGCCAGGTATTCGTATTCCATGCAGAAGGCATGGGGAATGCTGCAGGAGGCCGTATACCATTCGGCCGAAGGGTCTCCCTGTACGGCTGCGCAATTGTGCAGGAAATCTTCCGCCGAACGGTAATAGGTCTCAAACGGGTCTTCGCTGTGCATCATGTACAGATTGAACACGGCGATATCCTCCGTATGTACGGAGGTGATGCGATCTAAGGAAATACCCAGCGACCGGGCTATCCGGGATGCTTCGGCAAACGTAAACGGCACTTCGCTGCGCAGACGCCGGTAGACGGCTTCCTTTCCGATGTCGAGCACGTCCATCAGTACATTCGTTACATTTGTTTTGGGAGGCAGGCTTCTTCTGATAGCCTCAATCAGGTCGCTGTTCAATAATTTGCTTTGCATAGACAATGAAATTGTGATTCTCTTATATGTAAAACGGAAAACGGGGGCGCATTGTTCCGGATACAACAATAAAAAAACTTAAATCGCTATTTTCCGGCAAGCAATCCGATTCTAACGAGATAGGCGCGCAGCTCCTTTAGCGCTTTGCCGATATGGGCTTCGACTGTTTTTTCGCTGATTTGCATTACTTCTGCAATTTCTCTGTTCTTCAGATGGGAAAACCGGCTTAACTTGAAAGCCTTTTTGCACTGGGGCGGCAGCGTTTCCACGAAATGGCGGATTTCCTCGAATGTTTCTTTCAGCAGGAGGGAATCCTGCTGGTCGTATTGAACAATTTCTTCGTGCATCCGGGCTGTTGCATCTTTTTCGTGGATAGCCCGGCGGGAGTTAAGGTAAGTCAGCGAACGCTTGTATACGGCTTTATAGAGATAGCTCCCAAGCGGTTCGGTAAAATCAAGGGTATCCCGGTTTATCCAGAGGGACATGAAAACGTCCTGCACAATATCCTCAGCCGACTGTATATCGTTTACTACTTTGCAGGTATATGCTAACAGAGGCTGGTAATATGTCGCAAATAAACTTTGAAAAAGAGCTAATTCCTGTTTCCTGCGACCATGGCTTGCGAGTTCCGTAAATTGCATCTAACTATGAGGTTGTGATGCAAATGTATTCATAAATTTATTCCGGATACGTTAATAAACGAAAATTATCGGGAAACGACATAGGGTACAAGCCCTCTTCTTTGTGTTTATAAGAGAAAGTGTAAATTATGGAACGCATTATTGTCAGCTACTTGGAAGGTACGGCCTCGGAAGAGGATACGCAGGCGCTGTTGGACTGGATACATGAAAAGGAAGAAAACCGGGTCTATTTCCATCAGTGCAGGGATATTTGGATTACATCCGGGCATCTCCGGACGTCTGCGCCGGAGAGCCATATGGCTTTTCAGCGGTTCAAAGAACGGGTTGCAAGATATGAAAAATCGAAACGGGGGAAGAAAAGCATTCCTTTCGGATACCTGAAAACAGCCGCCTCGATTGCCGTATTAATCATTTGTTCGCTCGGTGCATACCTGCTGGGAACAGTAAACCGTGCGGAAAGCCTCCCTCCGCTTGTATTAAATCAAACCATCCTGCGGGAAAACAAACATTCGCTACGCCTCCCCGACGGCAGTTTGGCCTGGCTAAACAACCATACGCAAATCACCTATCCGGAACCCTTTGACGAGAAAGAGCGCGTTGTATGGCTGGAAGGTGAAGCTTTTCTGGAGGTAGTACACAAGGATGATTCGCCCTTTTACGTGAAAACCGAACATTTCAGCGTGCAGGTGTTGGGCACCGAATTTAATGTGAGGAGTTATTCGGACAAAGAGGTGTCGGAAGTGGTACTCCTTTCGGGAAAGGTAGAGGTGATGATGGAAGGCAGCCACGAACCCATCACGCTCTCTCCAAACCAGAAACTGTCGTTTGATAAAAAAAGCGCATCCGTCAGTCTGGAAACGGTAGATGCTTCATTCTATACGTTGTGGAAAAACGAAAAACTGGTGATGAATAACGAAGAACTTGCCTCTATTTTCAGCAAAATGGAACGCTGGTATGACGTCGACATCCTTTGCCGGGGCGACATACCTCTCCGGTCCAGGTATTCCATAACGATTACCGACGAACCCAAGGAAGAAATATTCAGGCTTTTGTCTATGATCACCCCTATCAAATACAGGATAGACAACGAGAAAGTAATTATCACAAAATAGAGAGAGCAATATGCAGTACGAACAAATAATAAAGAATGAAGCCTATGGTGAATGAATCGGAAAATGACTAAAAAATTAGGCAAGTGAAGCAACACCTGCCTAATCAATGCAAAAAAAAATGCTCCGTAAACAAGAGCATCAGGTAAAATTAAAACAACACAAAAGTATGAAAAAAAAATCTGTGAAAGGAAGGCGGAAGCCTTTCTCTAATACTAAGCTATCAAGAAAAATGAAATTAATGGCTTTTTCCCTTGCAATGGCCATCTGCAGCCTTTCCGCTGCCGACAGTTATGCCCAAAAAGCAACGATCAATCTAAAAGCAACCCATGTCACGCTGAGAGAAGCTATTCAGGCTATTGAAAAACAAACGGAATTTGTTTTCTTCTATAACAACGACTATGTAGACTTAAATAAAAAACTAAGCTTCGACATAGAAAACGGTAAAATTACGGATATGCTCAGTCAAATCTCGGAAGACTACAGCTATGTGATTGAAGACAAACAAATCCTGCTAATCCCCCGGGGGCAACAGCAACAGGGGAAACTCATCAGCGGAACGGTGACAGACCGGAATAGGGAATCCATCGTCGGAGCCAATATCTCCGTAAAGGGAACAAACACCGGGATTGTCTCCGATGTAGACGGTAAATTTGCCTTGCAGGTACCGCCTAATGCCGTCCTGGTCGTTTCCTACATCGGATATACGACGCAGGAAATTGAAGTAGGCAATAAAACAGCCTTGCAGGTTGTCCTTACGGAAAGTTCGCTCGGACTGGATGAAGTCGTGGTGATCGGCTACGGAACCGTCAAGAAGAGCGACCTGACGGGATCGGTGGCCAATGTCTCGGCCGACAACTCCAACAAGGGAGGCTCCAGCGCGTCCGTCGGACAAATGATTCAGGGCCGGGTAGCCGGATTAACCGTGCAGCAGGGGTCTGCGCAGCCGGGAGGAGGAAACACCATTATCATTCGGGGTAGAAATTCCATCTACGGATCGGTTTCACCCCTGTATATCGTAGACGGGTTTCCGTACAATGAAGTAAGCTCGCCCGAATCGGGAGAGAACTTCAAGAACGCCGGCAGAGACCCCCTGAACTTCATCAACCCGAATGATATTGAAGCCGTATCGGTACTGAAAGATGCAGCCGCTACGGCTATTTACGGAACAAGAGGAGCCAACGGCGTGGTGGTTATCACAACGAAAAAAGGGAAAGCAGGCAAGCTGAAAGTCACCTACGACGGTTATGCCGGCATACAGGAACAGGCCAAAAAGTACGACCTCCTGAGCGGCCCCGAATATATGGCCTACTGGTCGCAATTCGAGCAGGGGCCTACATATACCGCCGAAGAAATTGCACAAGCTGCCACGACAGACTGGATGGACGAGATTACCCGGCAAGGGCATGTGCAGAGCCATCAAATCAATTTGTCGGCTGCCGAAAAGTACCTGCGTTATTATTTTTCCGCTGCCTACTACGACCAGACGGGGATTATCCGGAATGCCGGGATAAAACGGCTCTCCGCCCGCTCCAATGTAGACTATCAGCGGGACAGGCTGAGTATTTTCACCAATGCTTCTTTCGCCAATATCAACGACCTGAACCAGTCGGACGAAGGCAGTACCCGAAGCTCGATTATTGAGAGCGCTCTGTGCTTCGCGCCCAATCTGCAGAAACCGGCAGACGGCAGCTATATCGGCGACGCAGGATCCAATTTCAATATATACCCGCTTTCGGCGCTGGGCATTGAAGACCAGACAAAGAGCAATAAGACCAATCTGAATATCAGCGCAGAATATGAGATCCTGCCGGGACTGAAGCCGCAGATAAAAGCCGGATACGACGTCCAGGACGCCTTCCGCACCTATTTCATGCCCTCCACGACGCCCTACAACGGCGGCCTGCCCAACAGCGACGGACGCTTCCACGGCGGAAGAGCCTCGGCCAGCAGCGTAAGGAACACCAACTATACGCTGGAAGGACTGCTGAACTACACCCGTACCTTTGCCGGAGACTTGAAACTGATTGCCCTGTTAGGCTACTCCTATCAGTTCCAGGGATGGAACGGAAACCGAACCAAAGGACAAGAGTTCTCGCCCATTGACATCTTCGGCCCGAACAATATGGGAGCGGCGCAAACGCAGTTTGCCGAAACATGGAAGGGAGAGAACATCATTATCTCCGGATTCGGCAGAGTAGACCTGACCTGGAAAGACAAATACTTCCTGACCGGTACACTCCGGAGAGACGGCGTATCCAAATTCGGGCAGAACAACAAATGGGGATGGTTCCCCGGACTGTCGGCAGCCTGGAAGCTGAACAGCGAAGGATTCCTCGCAGACCTCGAAGCGGTGGACTTGCTGAAAATACGCGCCGGATGGGGCGTAACCGGCAACTCCGGATTCAACAACTACCTGAGCCAGGCCTTATACAGCGTGGTGAAAGAAAACGGCGCCATCATCGGTCAGACCATTCTTGCCGCTACCCGCCTCAGTTCCACACTGGCCAACCCGAACCTGAAATGGGAAACAACCGGACAACTGAACCTCGGAGTCGACTTCTCCGCTTTCCGGCGCTACGGGCTTTCCCTGGACGTGTATCGGAAACAAACATCCAATCTTATCATACCGATGCCCCTGCCGATTGAAAGCGGACTGAGCCAGCAATGGGTAAATGCCGCAGACTTTGAAGTGCTGGGCGTTGAACTCTCCGCAGACGCCAAGGTGATCCACACAGACCTCTTCCAATGGACGTCTGCCCTCACCTTCGGATGGAACAGCAATAAGGTATCGAAAATCAACATCGGAGGCGAAGCCGCCAAATCCAGCCTGGAAAGCATCGGTATCATCGAAGGCGAAAAGCCCAGATCCTACTTCATGTACAAATTCAAGGAAGTAGACGAAAACGGCTCCCTCACCTTCTACGATTTGAACGGCGACGGAGGCGTAGACGTAAAAGACCGCACGGTGGTGGGCAATCCCGACCCCGACGTCACCATTGGCTTCAGCAATACGCTGCGATACCGGAACGTGGAACTGGATTTCTTCTTCAGCAGCGCTTTAGGACAGGAACTGCACAATTATCACAAGGCCGACCATGCGTCCGCCTACCTGGCTCATCCGCGCAACCTCTTCCGCAGCGTACTGACCGAGGCCAACCTCCCGATATACAACGTGGCCGTAGGAGGCAACTATACCAACAATTCGCGCTGGGTGGAAGACGCCTCCTATCTACGGCTGAGAAACCTGACGTTATCCTACATCGTCCCCACGGCGCTCTTCAAGGATAAAATACAGAATCTGCGGCTGTACGTACAGGGGCAGAACCTGTTTACCGTCACAGGATATTCCGGCATCGACCCCGAATCAACCAGTTTATACCCTTCCGTCAGAACCCTGACGGGCGGTCTTAGTATCACCTTTTAATTTGATTGCATTATGAACAAGATATATATAAATGTCCTCATAGCAGGCCTGTCATTCTTTGCCGTGCTCGCTGCATCCTGCTCGGATAGCCTGCTGGATGAAAAATTGTACAGCCAACTGGGCGCATCCAGCCTGCCGAAAGGAGTGGAAGGGGTGAACCAGCTCGTCCTCGGCATCTATCCCAGCCTCCAGCCCAACTCCATACAGGATCTCACGATCTATACCTCCGACGCTCCCTCAGACCAGATGTTTATCAACTGGGGCGGCATCCCGCAAACAGGATGGGGCGGACAGATGCACTTCCTCTCTTACGATGCCAACCACTCGGCGGCAAGCAACACCTGGACGAAGTCGTACACCATCATTGCGCAGTGCAACGAAGCCATCCGGCTATTCGGAGACGATTCGGACCCCGAAGTTCAAACCATCCTGGCCGAAGCCGTTTTCTGGCGGGCGTATGCCTACAACTGGCTGATGAAAGCCTTCGGAGACGTGCCGCTGGTGAAAGGCGGCGAAGATATGTCGAACGGTCTGGCCCGGACAGGCAAAGCCGAAGTATACCGGTTTATCGTAGACGAACTGGCGCGCATTGAAACACTGCTGCCCGCATCCCGTAAGGCCTCCGACTACGGACGTCCCACACGCTGGGCTGCCAAAACACTGCTGGCCAATATCTACCTGAACCAAAAGGACTGGACGAATGCCGCACGCTACGCCAAAGATGTGATAGACAACGGAGGCTTTACCCTCCTGCCCGAATATCACGATGTGTTCGGGGTAGACGGGAACAGCGAAGTCATCCTCGTATGCGTCGCTATCGCGCAGCACTACCGGGGAAACAATTACGACGCCCTGTCGCTCGAATCCAACCTGATTCGCGCCCTCAACATCCAAGGGCTTGCCGGTTCCAACGGCTACGGGCTGAGCGTACCCTTCTTTGAAACGTTCGACCCCCAGGACAGGAGAAGAGCCGATTTCGACCCCGTCACCAAAAAAGGAATCATGATTCACGGCTATATAAACAATGCAGACGGAACCCCGCTCTTTAAGGATGGAGACGGAAATCCGCTGAAAGTGGAAGAAGCCCTCTACCGCATCATCGCCCTGAAATACCCCTTGCAGGAAAACCCCGTCTCCGGCGAATGGATGACCTCCGACTACGTCCTGATGAGGCTCGGCGAAGTCTACCTCACCTACGCGGAAGCGCAGAACGAATTGGACGAAACCGCCGAAGCGCTCAAATACATCAACCTGATCCGCCGGCGTGCCGGACTGGAAGACCTCGCTGCCTCGCTGACAAAGGAACAGTTCCGCGAAGCTATCCTCAACGAAAGGGGATGGGAACTCTACACCGAAGGATACCGCCGCGACGACCTGATACGGCACGACAGGCTGCTGGAAAAAGTAAAACTCAGTTGGGAACATTACCTCAGCACCCCATGGCCGCACGACGGAGCCACCTACCGCTACCTCTATCCTGTCCCCGCATCCGCCATGATAAAGAATCCCCTGCTGGTTCAGAATCCGGGGTTCTGAACCGACCGCATATCCAAAATAAGGCCCTCTTCACGCGGGGGCCTTATCCATTCAAAAAAAAACGCATACACACATGAAGCAGATAGTTTACTTATTCATTGCAGCCTTCCTGACAGGCTGCACCGCGAGCGGGACGCTCCATCCCTATGCCGCGCCTTATTTCGCCGGAGTGAGCAACAGCACACAGATGGCCGGCAAAGCCTACATCACGCCCGGAGACAAAGCGTATATAATCGGCACGCAGGACGGCCTTTTCCCCGACCTGGGTAGCCACCTGAGAGGAGAAATGGGAGGAATATGGACGCTCCCGGTTAAACTGGCAGACGGCTTCCGGCTGAAACTGACCGACGCCGCAACAAAGAAAGACTGCGGGCCGGCGGCAGCCGATACCTTTACCAACTATCCCTTCGGCAACCGCTTCCTGTATCCGCCGGCAGACGGGATACGCATGAGCCGCACGCAGTTCGTTCCCGAAGGGAAAAAGGGGGCTGTCATACAATATACACTTGAAAACACCTCCGGAACGCAGCGCACACTCCTGCTGGACTTCACGCTGAAGACCGAACTTACCCCCGTATGGTTCTCCAAACAAAACGGAATCATCGACGCGAAAGACACCGTCGAATGGGATGCCGGCAGCCAAACCTTCCACGCCTGGGATACCGGCAACAACTGGCACGCCGTATGGGGAACCACGGCCACGGTGAGCGGGCAGACCCTCCACCGGGAGACGCCGGAAGACAGTCCCGTAAACGGAAGAACGGCCACGCTCAGCTCCTCCCTGCTTCTGAAGCCGGGAGAAAAACACGTCGTGACATACATCATCTGCGGTTCCACCGAAAGCGGAGAGGAAGCCCGTACACTCCTGGCCGACCTGATGAAAAACAGCGAACTCCTGCTGGCACAGAAAAAGAACCTCTATCAGGACCTCCTGATGCGTGCACGCATCGAAATACCGGACAAACATCTGGAAGAAGCGTACAACTGGGTCAGGATAAACACACACTGGCTCGTGTCCGACCTGGACGGCGTCGGACGTTTCCTGGGAGCCGGAGCCGTGGAATACCCCTGGCTCTTCGGCTGCGACAACACCTACGCGCTGCAGGGCGTCGTGGCTACCGGAGATTTCGAGCTGGCACAATCCACCCTCTCGCTGCTCAAAAACGTATCGGAAAAAGTAAACGGAAACGGACGCATCATACACGAAATGTCCTCCAACGGCTTTGTGTACAACAAAGGGAATACGCAGGAAACGCCGCACTTCATCCTCGCCGTATGGAAAACCTTCCTTTGGACAGGCGACGTCGACTTCCTGCGCGAACAATATCCCTACATCACCAAAGGACTCCGCTGGCTTACCGAAGAGATGGACAGGAACCGCAACCTCTTCCCCGAAGGATACGGAATCATGGAAGTGTCGGGACTGAACGCCGAACTGATAGACGTCGCCGTCTACACTCAGCAGGCCTTCGACGCAGCCGCCCAAATGGCGCTGCTGATGAACGACCCGGAAGCCGCCGCCGACTGCCGCGCCAAAGCCGAAGCCCTGAAGGAAAAAATCAACACCTGCTTCTGGAACGAGGAAGAATCCATCTACTACGACTTCTACGGAACCAGAGAGAAAGCCCTGGAGGTGGCGCAGGGAGCCCTCCGCCATATATCCCGCCGGGACGATACGGTGCGGCTGGCCGAAAGAAAAGCGTACTACAGCCGGCTAATCGAACAAATCGGCCGCCTGCCCGACGGAACCGAACGGGGATGGTCTACCAACAAATGCTGGGTGATGACCACTCCGATGGAAACCGGCATCGCCCCGCGCGAAAAGGCCATCCGGAGCCTCGACAAGATACGAGCCGAACACTGCTGCGAGTACGGCCCCTACCTCTATGCCGCAGAACCGAACCAAACCATGACCATCAGCACCGGCGTGCAGGCCATGAGCGAAGCCGCCTACGGACGAACGGAAGAAATGCTGTGGTACGTAAACGCCATTGCCAAAGCCCTGCATACGACCCTGCCCGGCTCCATCAACGAAATGCTGCCCGGCACCCTGCCCGGAGCCATCCCCAGCCACATGTTTCTGTACGGATGCCCCGTGCAGGCCTGGACGATCTACGGTATCGCCACACCCCTTGTCACGCATATCTTCGGCGTCTCGCCCGACGCCTTCCGTAGGGAGGTGGTCTTCGAACCCCATATCCCTGCCGGCTGGGACAGACTGTCGCTTTCGGATTTGCGCGTGGGCGGCAACAACTTCTCCATCCTCATCACAAAGGAAAAAGACCGGACGGTGTACAGCCTTTCCTCCGAAGAAGCCGGCTGGAACTATACCCTGCGAGTACCCGCCGCCGCAGGCTCCCCCTGCGAAGTAAACGGAAAGCCGTCCACGGTACCGGCAGACGGCATCCCCCTGACGGGAAAGGAAAACCGAATCGTCCTGTAACGTGAGTTCGACGTAAAAACCCTTGTTTAGGGAAGACTCCCCCGCGGCTCGGGGGAACTCCCCCGCGGCTTGGGGGAATCCCCCCGTGGTTCGGGGGGAAGCCCCCCGTAGCTTGGGGGAACTCCCCCGCAGCTTGGGGGAACTCCCCCGCAGCTTGGGGGAAGTCCCCCGCGGCTTGGGGGGAAGCCCCCCGCGGCTTGGGGGAACTCCTCCGTAGCTTGGGGGAAGTCCCCCGCGGCTTGGGGGAAGCCCTCCGCAGCTTGGGGGAAGCCCCCCGTAGCTTGGGGGAAGCCCTCCGCAGCTTGGGGGAAGCCCCCCGGAGCTTGGGGGAAGCCCCCCGCGGCTCGGGGGAACTCCCCCCGCGGCTCGGGGGAAGCCCCCCGTAGCTTGGGGGAAGCCCCCCGTGGTTCGGGGGAAGCCCCCCGCGGTTCGGGGGAAGCCCCCCGCGGCTTGGGGGAAGCCCCCCGCGGCTCGGGGGAAGCCCCCCGTAGCTTGGGGGAAGCCCCCCGCAGCTTGGGGGAACTCCCCCGCAGCTTGGGGGAAGCCCCCCGTAGCTTGGATCCCCCCAGATAGCCTGTCCCTTTCCCCGGTATTTCCGCCTTTTCCTTACGTCGAACTCACGTTCCTGTAGCCTCCGTACGCTGCTGCAGACGGTTTGCACCGGCGCCGCAACGCACAAAAAATCCCCCCTTCCGTTTCGGCAAGGGGGGATTTCCGGTTGACAGTACCTCCGTCTTTATTGGATACGGAACGAGATGGGGACGGTGTACTTCACCGCCACGTTTTTACCCCGCTGTTTGCCGGGCGTCCACACAGGCATGGTGCGGATGATGCGCAACGCTTCGGCATCTAAGGAGGCCTCCGCGCCGCGGGTTATTTGCGGATCGCTTATCCGTCCGTCTTCATTCACGATGAAGGAGACGATGACTCTTCCTTTTATGCCCTTGGCCTTCGCTTCTGCCGGATACTGGATATTCTTGTCCAGAAACTTCAGGAGTTCCGAGTCGCCTCCGGGAAACTGGGGCATCTCTTCCACTACGGTAAAGATTACCTTCTTGCCGTCCTGAGGCAGTTCCGGCTGTACGGCCTCCGGCGCGGCGGCAGGTTCCGGCACGGATCCGGCGATACGTGCCACGGCTTCCACATTGGCCAGCAGCATGAGCAGGGCTGCCAGCGGAAGAAACATCAGATACTTTGTTCGCTCTATGGCTCGCGAACGTCTTTTGTTCATCATACGAATTCTGTTTTTTAGATGTAATACATTAAAATTATTATATAAACCGGCTGTAGCCTCAAGACAATGACAGGCCTGTCCCAGCAGGTGATACTGATAGATCCGGCTGTCGAATCCGGAAGCCAGCACGCTGCGGTCGGCCAGGTATTCCAGATTGCACCGCACCTCTCTCCGCAGCAGCCAGACGAAGGGATTCATCCAGCACAGGATGCACATCCATTCGCCGGCAAGGACGTCTACGGAATGCCACTGGGAGACGTGGGCGCGTTCGTGGGCAAGGATTTCGTCCGTTTCCCTTTCGGAGTGACTGTCGGGATGCAGAAAAATCATGCCGAAGAAGGAGAAGGGGCCGGCGGGACGGTCGAGCACGTAGACCTTCGTACCCCGTATGCGCAGGCTGCGGCTGTTCAGCGTCAGCCACAGGATACGTCCCGACTGCACCAGAAAATGCAGCAGGAGCAGCGCTACGCCCGCCGCGTAGCACGCAGAGACCACCCGCAGGAACATGTCCGTCCCGCTGCCGGCGTCCGCCGGCGTTTCCGCCGGAGCTTCCCCTTCGGGGAGCAGGGACGAATACATCCGGATGAACTCCGCCACGGGCTTCTGTTCCTTCACCCATTCCTGCATGTCGGGAAGCGGATACAAGACGGCCACGGCGAAACACAGCAGCAGCATCAGCCGGCGCAGCAGGAAGAAGGTGTCCTTTTGAAAAAACAGGCGATAGAACACGTAGAACAGTGCAAGCGCTACGTTTACTTTCAGAAAATAGACGATTTCCGGTGACATGGCAAACCCGTATTTCAGCGTGACTGTTCCTTCCCCTCCTCTATCATCCGCAGGATATCCTCCAGGTCGGAAGCCGAGATCTTCTGTTCGCGGGCAAAGAAGGACACCATCTCCTTGTACGAATTTTCGAAATACTGATGTACGATATGGCTCGTACAAGTGCGCTTGTACTCGCATTCCTCCACCAGCGGCGTATACAGATAGGTATTACCGTGCTGTTGGGATTTGACATATTTCTTACGTTCCAGATTTTTAACGGCGGAAGCCAGGGTCGTATAAGGCGGTTTCGGCTCCGGATAGCGGGACAATATATCCTTCACATAGCACGGCCCCAATTGCCAGATACAGCGCATGACCTGTTCTTCCTGTACACTTAATTTTTCCATGATGCTTGTTGAATTACGATTATTTCGCAAAACTACGAGTATTTCGTAATAGCAAGGCGTTTTGTATGTTAATTAAAACTAAGAGCATGAATAAACCCCGTCCCGCCACTGTCGTCGCCCGCTCCGTCTCCCGGTACCGCATACCGCCTCAGCCGGAGGGGTGTTTCGTTCGGCAGTCAGCAGGAATGTGCGTTTTGTTGTCAGCGTATTGCTTTGCGATTGCAGCGCAGCCTTAGCCTGCGCCACCCGTTCGGGGTTGATTCCTACCGTCAATGCATCGGATGCCGGATTGGGATAAGGCAACGAATAGGTGCTCGGTTCGTATACCGTCAAGCCGGTTACTCAAGTTCGTACATAAGTTGAATCGTTTTGCCTGGAAAGAACCGGAGGCTATCAAGTATTATGAACTTGCGCAACATGAGTTATATATTTATTTTTTTTAATGCCAAACTGTGTTTGGTGAATTTCCATAAAGATATGCGGTAGCTGTGTAGTTGGATATACGCCGTACTATGCCCGGTGCGTGCCGGGAAGGGTCTGTGCAGTGTGTCGCCAGGCGGCTTCTTCGTACAGCGGGCAGTAGAGCATGAACAGGCGAACGACGATCAGCAGTTCGGCTCCAAAATCAAACTGTATTGTTTACGTCTTTCTTCCGCCCTTATCGGAATAGAGAATGGGGCTTCAGGAATAGAGAATTACTGTGATGAGGTCATTCGGCATTGTTTCGGCTCATTGCATATCTGGGACTTCGTCGAATGATCTGGTTTCGGCTCATTGCGTATCCTGGACTTCGTCGGATGATTTGGTGTCGGCTCATTGCGTATCCGGGACTTCGTCGGATGATTTGGTATCGGCTTATTGCGTATCTGTGACTTCGTCAGATGATTTTCTCTAAACTCATTACATATCCAGTACTTTGTCGGATGATTTTCTCTAAACTCATTGCGTATCCTGGACTAAATCATTTGACGAATGCCTGACATATTGCAATGCCGATACTAAATCATTTGACGAAGTACCGGCATATTGCAATGCCGGTATTAAATCATTTGACGAAGGCCTGACATATTGCGATGCCAGTATAAAATCATTTGACGAAGTACAGGCATATTGCGATGTCGGCATAAAATCATTTGACGAAGTACCGGCATATTGCGATGTCGGCATAAAATTATTTAATGAAGACCAAACCTATTGCGATGCCGGTATAAAATCATCTGACGAAGTCCAGGCATATTGCGATGTTGATACTGAGTCATCCGACGAAGGCTAAACATCGCAATATGCCGGTACCGGATTGTTTTGAGAACAGCAAGGGGTGTTTGTCTGGCAGCAACAGGTGGCATCCCGGCAAATACCCGGCGCTCTTGCTCTTCTTTGTTTCTGCGTAGCGCCTGCAAATGGAAAGCCTTTTTGGGGTTTGCCCTGCGGCGCGGCTTGAGGCGCTTGATGTTTTCGAAAAAAGGACTATTTTTGAGCGAATAATATAACGTGTAACGGATGCAGCGTTTTACAGCGCTTCCGCGTCTAAAAACACAGGAAAACGAGGCACGACGTTGATGAATGAGCAACAGCTTATAGATGGTTGCAGAAGAGGAAACAGATTGGCACAGAAGACGCTTTATGATGCGTATTCCCGCAAAATGATGGGTGTGTGTTTGCGTTATGTGAACGACAGGGAAACAGCCAGGGATTTGCTGCAGGATGGATTCGTGAAGGTTTTCGGGGCGCTTGATACGTATTCGGGAACAGGCTCTTTTGAGGGCTGGATGCGAAAGATCTTTGTAAATTGTGCACTGGAGTATTTGCGCAGATCGGATGTGCTGCGCGAATCGGTGGAACTGGATCATACCGGCGAACTGTCCGGACAGGAGTATTCCGTAATAGCTGAAATGTCGGCGCGCGAACTGATGGATATGGTGCAGGAGTTGCCTTCCGGCTTTCGTACAATTTTTAATCTGTTCGCCATCGAGGGGTTTTCGCATAAGGAGATAGGCGAGATGCTGAGTATAACGGAAAGCACGTCGCGCTCGCAGTATACACGGGCTAAACAGGTTTTACAACGTAAAATAAAAGAATTGCATTGCATACGCCAATGAAGAATAAGGAAAGAGATCGCTGGGATGATTGGTTCCGGCAAAAGCTCCGGTCTATGGAGGCGGATACTTCGCCGGAAGACTGGGAGGCCATTGAGAGGCGACTGCCCGAAGGAAAGACCTTTAGGCTCCGGAGCCGTAGCCTGTACTGGGCGGCTGCGGCCTGTGTAGCCTTGCTGCTGGGCGGCGGAGGCGTCTATCTGTTTCGGTTGCAGGATACGAACCGGAGTACTTCTTTTGTGGAGGAACCTGTACGGGGCGTTCCTCCGGAAGTTTTGCCTGAAATGCCCTCCGTTGCGCCCGCTGTGTCTTCTTTTATTGCACGGGTGGAGGATATACCGGCGCCGCCGGCCTCAGCTCCTCTTCATCCTGCAGAAGACGTTCCTGCGGCAGAAGATATTCCGGCAGAAACGCCGCCCCGCGAAGCTGCCGCAGAGCCGGCGAGCATCCCCGACGCTGCCGCCGGCGCTCAGGAAACCCCCGGCAGGACGCTTATTGCCGATGCAGCACCGGCAGGAAAGGGAGCGAAGGCTTCTTCCCTGCGAAAATGGGGCTTCGGTACGGGTATCGGAGGGCTGACGCAGGGTTCCGGAGAGGTGGTGAACACCTACGTGCTGAGAAGCAGCAGTTCGATGGAGGATCAAAAGTTGCTGTCTCTGAATGCGGCATCCGACCAGAATCTGGGGAAAACGCCGAAGACGAATATCCGGCACAGGACGCCGATCTCTTTCGGTCTTTCGGTGAGCCGGTCGCTGACCCGCCGCCTGTCGCTTCAGTCCGGCCTGGTCTATTCGCTGCTCATCTCCGACTGGGAAACGCAGGCTACGGCCTATAATACCCGGACGCGGCAGACGCTGCATTTTGTAGGCGTACCGTTGTCCCTGTCGTACCGGATAGCCGAATGGAACAGGTTTCAGGTCTATGCCGCCGCCGGCGTGCAGGCCGACGTCAATGTGGCCGGACAGTTGCGGGAGCGGGAATACCTGAACGCTTTGCAAACCGGCGTAAGGCTGTCCGGAGAACGGATGAAGGAATGGCAATGGTCTGCCCATGCGCGTGCCGGGGTGAGCTATCCGCTGATTCCGCACATCAGCGCCTTTGCCGAAATGGGAGCGGCTTATTATTTCGACAACGGGAGCGACATCGAAACTCTTTATTCCGACAAGGCGTTTAATCTAAGCCCGCAAATCGGATTCCGTCTGAATTTTTAATACATAAATGATATAACAGTAAATAAATGAATCGTATGAAAAAGTTGTTTTGTGTTGGGTTAGTGTCCATGTTCACCTTCGGGCTGGTATCCTGTCTGGAAGGCGGGAGCAATGTGCAATCCAGGAGCGGTGTTCCGGGAATAGTGAAGGAAGTCGATCAGAAGCTGCTGATAACGGCTCCGGATTTTTATCCGCTTGATCTTTACGATGCGAACATACAGTCTCTCGGATTTAAGAACGGAGATTGCGTGATATTCGGTTACAGTGTGGATTTCAACGACGAGTCCAACGCCAATTATCAAACCACCAATATCCTGCAAGTCGGTATTACGAACATAACTCTTATCGACCGGTATCCCTGCGTGTCGTCGATGGTGTACGACACGGCCAGCCTGATTGAGAACGAGCAGGCCATTTCCTATGCCATATCTTCCGGCGGCGGGAATACGCTCTATTTTTCCGACGTGCTGTTTCTGTCCTCCGATATCTCCGTCAATACCGAACAAAAAACACGGTGGTATTTGTATTACGATTCGGATCTTCCCACGAAAGATATAGACGGAAATACGGTATACTCCCTGTTCCTGCGCGCCGAAATCATCGAGCAGGGGAAGGCCCCCGTGATAAACGGATATGCCACGAATGCCTTCGACACGAAGCGATTCATAGAGACCATCTCAAGCCTGGAAAAAACGAAGGGAAAGGATAAGGCCTATTTCCAGATTCACCACATCAACGAAATAAAAGACGACGGGACGTTCACCTGGGCGCAGTCGGAGGTGCTGCCCATCGGGATAGCCGAATAAACATCAGCAGTTATGAAAAAGTATAGCGTCTGCGGTGTTCTTTTCCCCCTTATCCTTTCTTTCGTCACCTCCTGTCTGGGCGATGGCGGACAAACCATCTCGCTGGGCAATTATCCGGGAGTCGTGGTGAAGCGGAACGACAGCGTCAAAATACACCTGAGGGGAAACGACGTGGTGTATTCTCCCCAAACAAGCGGCGTGGACGACGGCGACTGCGTGATTATAGATTTTACGCTGGACTACGGAAAACCGGAGAACTCGGATTCGGGCATGGCAAAGGGCTTTCTTACGGTGGATATATCCAGCCTCATACCCGTGCAGAGTTGGCCGGCGCAGAGCGTACTGACGGATACCTCCGTCGTACTGCCCGGCGAACATACCGTTTCGTCCATCCAGCAGCGGAGCGCCTTTATACTGAACCGGTTTTTTCTGTACACCGAGCACCGTTCCGACGATATGTCGCCTCTCCGCTTCGAACTGTCTTACGATCCGAATCAGGCGGTATCGGATCGCACGTACGAGCTGTTCCTCCGCGTAAGCAAGAGCACGGAAGCTCCTCCTGCAGCCCAAATGCAGGTGCAGTGCAATGCGTTTGACCTTGTGGATTTGAGCCGCAGGGAGACGGATTCTTTGATTTTCAGGATTAATTATGTACAGGGTTTCAACAAGGATTCCACCCAGATGACCTGGGGTTCCTCTCCGGTATACCGATTCCCGCTGTAATCAGACGATAGTCAGACGGGCGTACTTCAAGAGCAACTGTTTTTGTCCGAGGTTTTCGAACTCAACAGTTGCTTTTGTATTTCCGTCTTCTCCTTCGACAGACAATACGACTCCTTTTCCGAAGCGTTCGTGCGAGACTCTGGTTCCGGCTTTCAGCTTCGGCAGCGGAGCGCCGGCGGCGGGGGGAGGAGCGATCGTTTCCGGCTTCGGACTCAGGCGTGGCAGGGGGCGGCGTGATGTGAATGACGGAGCCGGAGCATCGAACATGCTGCGTTTTTCGAAGCGTTCCGTTGCGGCAAATCCCGGCGCATCCATATATTGCGGGTCTATATCCTGCAGGAAACGGCTGGGGGAGCACATAGTGCTTTTCCCATTCCGGAAGCGGGTCTGGGCGTAGGTAAGGATGCAGTTGTCTTCGGCACGGGTGATGGCTACGTAGAACAGTCGCCTTTCTTCCTCTATCGCGTGCGGGGCGTCTTTCGAGAGCGAGGAAGGCAGGAGGTCTTCTTCCAGGCCTACCACAAAGACGTTTTTAAATTCGAGACCCTTGGCGGCATGGATGGTCATCAGGGTTACTTTGTTGGCGTTTTCGTCCTTGTCGTTGTCCTGGTCGGTCAGCAGGGATACTTCCGAGAGGTAGTCGGCCAGGCTGATCTGTTCGGCGCCTTCTTCGCTGCGGATATGAATGTATTCGGAAATTCCTTTCAGCAACTCTTCGAGGTTTTCCATTTTGTTTCCGGCTTCCGGCGAACGTTCCTGCACCAGGGTTTCCACGATTCCGGTCTGCTTCACCACCAGGGCTGCCATGTCGTCGGCCATCAGCGAGGCGTTCTTTTCCATCAAACGCTCCATCATTTCCCTGAAGGCGGTCAGTTTCCCCAGCGTGCCGCTATTGATGGGCAGCGCGTAGGCCGACGGGTCTTTCAGTACGCTCCACGGGCTTACGCTGTGCTCGGTGGCGGCGCCAATCAGTTTATTGACCGTGGCGTCGCCGATTCCTCTGGCGGGATAGTTGATGATGCGCCTCAGCGCTTCTTCGTCGTTCGGATTGACAATCAGGCGAAGGTAGGCCATCACGTCTTTCACCTCTTTCCGGTGATAGAAAGAGAGTCCTCCGTATATCCTGTAAGGGATATTGCGCTTGCGGAAGGCTTCTTCCAGCGTGCGCGACTGTGCATTGGTGCGGTACAGCACGGCAAAGTCCGTATAGGTATAGCGAATGCTCCCCATGCGCATTTCGGCTATTTTGGAAGCGACCGCATACGCCTCCTCGTAATCGGAATAGGTGGACGTAAGAAGGATTTTGTTTCCTCTGTCCTTTTCCGAATACACCGTCTTGCGGATTTGTTTCTGATTTTTATGAATCAAACTGTTGGCCGCGCCCACGATGGTTTGTGTGGAGCGGTAGTTCTGCTCCAGTTTGAATACGCGGCAGCCGGGATACTGGCTTTTGAACTGCAGTATGTTGTCGATATTGGCTCCGCGGAAGGAATAGATGCTCTGCGCGTCGTCGCCCACCACGCAGATGTGGCGGTGCAGTTCCGAAAGTCGCTGTACGATCAGATGCTGTGCAAAATTGGTGTCCTGATATTCGTCCACCAGTATATATTGGAAGAAGCGGCGGTATTTATCCAGCACGTCGGGATAGTCTCTGAACAGGATGTTGGTTTGCAGCAGCAGGTCGTCGAAATCCATGGCGCCTGCCTGAAAGCAGCGGCTCTGATAGCGCTTGTAGATATCCCGTATCATCGGTACCCTGGCATGCATGTCGTATTCCACCAGCTCCTTGTTCTGCTCGTAAGCCCTCCAGGTCACCAGGGCGTTTTTGGCATTGGATATCCGGTTCTGCACGAATCCGGGGCGATAGACCTTATCGTCCAGCGAAAGTTCCTTGATAATGGACTTCAGCAGGCTTTTGGAGTCGTCGCTGTCGTAGATGGTGAAGCCGGAAGGATATCCCATGCGTTCGGCTTCCCGCCGGAGGATGTGCGAGAAGACGGAATGGAACGTCCCCATCCACAGTTTGCGCGCCAGAGAGGGATCGGCGAGGGAAGCGATGCGTTCCTTCATTTCTCTTGCCGCCTTGTTGGTGAAGGTAAGCGCCAGGATACTCTGGGGGGGAATGCCCTGTTGCATCAGATACGCTATTTTGCAGGTCAGGACTCTTGTCTTCCCCGATCCTGCGCCGGCAATGACCAGTTCCGGCCCGCCGACATATTCCACCGCTTCCCGCTGGCTCCCGTTCAGTTTACTCAGATACGCTTCCACTTCCGTTGCCTTTATTGATCCGTTGTGCAAATAATACATCCGAAAACCCTCCGTCGCCGGAGGAGATCCAGTCTTTCAATACGCCCGACACGCAGAAGCCGCAGCGCAGGAACAGCGCCCTGCTTGCCCCGTTGTCTGCCGGTATATAGGCATAGAGCTGATGCAGCTTCAGGAAAGAAAAGGCATAGGCTGCCAGCAGGTTCAGCGAATCGGTAGCGACGCCCTGCCGCTGACGGGAAGGATCTATCAGGATGCCCGTCGCCGCTTTCCGGTGATGCGGATCGAAATCATACAGATCGATCAGGCCGACGCCCGTGCCCGACGCCGTATCCTCTATCATCAGGCGCAACTGCCGTGCTTCGTATATATTCTGATGGGAACCGGCAATGTATTCCTTCAGCGTATAGCGGGAATAGGGAGACACCGTGCTGCCCCAGGCCCACAGCGATGTGTCGTTCTCCCAGGCATACAGCAGGTCTATATCTTCGGGCTCCAGGGTACGGAGACGGAGGCGGTCGTTTTTCAGCAGCTTCATTGTTTTGTTGGAGAGACCATCCGGTCGCTCATCTTATTATAGATATGATACATTGTTTTTTTATTCGGTATGGAGTCCATAAGCAGAAGCATTTGCTCGAACCTCATATCCGGGAAGCAGAAGATGATGTCCGTATACACTTTCATCTGATGGCGTCGGCGGATGGCGTCCGTTGCGCGCTCCTTATCCAGGTCCCAGCGGTTCAAATATCCCACTTCGGGCATACGCCGGCGACATTCCATCCCGGCATACGCAAAGGTTTCATCCCTGCAGAGAATCAGCGCCCGGCGTTTCTTCACTTTCTTCCGCCTCTTTTCCTCCGCACGGCGGGCGGAGGCTGCCATGACGGAGGTCAGAAAAGCCTTCAGGCCGATGGCCATACGGATAAGGAATGACATCAGCCGTCCCGAACGGGGATAATGCTTTTTGTAGAAAATAAGCATGGCGCCGTAGAAGTTCCTCACAAAGGCCGCATCGTGGCGCCGGGTACTCTCGCCCTTGTAGTGCAGTATCCGTTCGGGCACATAGTGGTTGGTGTATCCGTTCAGTACGAGGCGGTACGAAAGGTCTATATCCTCGCCGTACATAAAGAACGATTCGTCCATCCGTCCCACCTTGTCCAGGGCTTCGTGCCGTATCATCATAAAAGCGCCGGCCAGTACATCCACCCGGTGCTGCCGGTCCGGATTGAGATAGGGCAGGCTGTAGCGGGCAAAGAGTTTCGTGCCGGGGAAGAGCTTCGAAAGGCCGAATATCTTGCAGAACGAAACCCAGGGAGTGGGAAAGCTGCGCTTGCTTTCGGGCAGGAAAAGGCCGCGTCCGTCCAGCATCTTCACACCGGCGCCGCCGGCCTGGGGATGTTCGTCCATAAAGTAGCACAGCGTCCGGACGGTCTCTTCCCCTATCACCGTATCGGGATTCAGCAGCAGCACATATTCACCCCGGCATTGCAGGATACCCTGATTGTTGGCCGCCGAGAACCCCAGGTTCTTCTGATTCTCAATAAAAAAAACTTCGGGAAACCGCGGACGCAAATACGCCACGGAGCCGTCCGTAGAGTGATTGTCTACCACCACCACTTCCGTATCGATCCCGCGAGTCGCCATGCGGACAGACTGGAGACACTGCTCCAGGAAATACTTCACATTGTAATTCACAATGACAATCGAAACCTTTACTTCTTCATATCTCATACATCGTAGCTGTTAATGGTTTACCACAAAACTTGTGCGGTTCAGTATCGAACGCCCCAAGGTTATTTCGTCGGCATATTCTATTTCGTCGCCCACGGAAACGCCCCGTGCGATGACGGAGACCTGCACATTGTACGGAGACAGTTTACGGTAGATAAAGAACCCCGTCGTATCTCCCTCCATCGTGGTACTGAGCGCCAGAATCACCTCCTTCGTCTCCCCCGCAGCCACCCGTTCCACCAGGCTCTCAATCTCCAGGTCGTAGGGGCCTATTCCGTCCATCGGCGAAATAATCCCGCCCAGCACATGATACACCCCGCGGTACTGCCCGGTATTCTCGATAGCCATCACCTCCCGGATATTCTCCACCACGCATACGGTAGAGTGGTCGCGCTGCGAATCGCCGCAGATGCTGCACAATTCCTCTTCGCATATATTGTGGCATATCCGGCAATACCTCACCTCCTTTCGCAAGGCCAGCAAAGCCGAAGTAAAGCCTTCGATATATCCCACATCCCTCCGGAGCACATAAAGCGCCAGCCTCAAAGCCGTTTTCCGTCCAATACCCGGAAGGGAAGACAATGCGCTCACTGCATTTTCCAGTAGCGCCGACGTATATTTCCGGTTTGCTATCATTTCTGCATGTATATTATTGTGATGATTATAAACACCGACTGCGGATACGTTTGTTTTATGGACGCAAAGATAATCATTTGAAGGTAAAACAGCCGGTATTCCCGAATGACTCCATTCCGGTTGCAGAAAATCAAATCCGGCCCTCTCCGTGCAGACCGCCGGATACGGAACCGCGACCGGTCTGATGGTGTAGCGCAATCCATTGCAGGCAGAGGCTGCACTTTGCGTCGCTACCGGGGGGCGCTGACCTGCGGAGGTTCTGCAAATCCTGCCTCTCAGGCAATACGTCGCTTCGTCAAATGATTTGGAGCAAACCAATGACATTGCTACTACTTCGTCAAATGATTTAGAACAAACCAATGACATTGCTACCACTTCGTCAAATGATTTAGAACAAACCAGCGACGTTGCTACCCCTTCGTCAAATGATTTAGAACAAACCAGCGACATTGCTACCCCTCCGTCAAATAATTTAGGCAAAACCAGCGACGCTGCTACCCCTCCGTCAAATGATTTAGGCCAAACCAGCGACACTGCTACCCCTCCGTCAAATGATTTAGGCCAAACCAGCGACGCTGCTACTCCTCCGTCAAATGATTTAGGCCAAACCAGCGACATTGCTACCCCTTCGTCAAATGATTTAGGCCAAACCAGCGACGCTGCTACCCCTCCGTCAAATGATTTAGGCCAAACCAGCAACGCTGCTACCCCTCCGTCAAATAATTTAGGCCAAACCAGCGACGCTTCCGGCACAAAACCAGATTGCCGCCTCTTTTATATCTCCATGTCCCATATTCCATTCTTCATGCCATTAAAGATGTTGCCGGAAGCGTAAAGTATACGGTCTGATTCGGTCATAAAAGTTTATTGTATTTTGTTTGGATATTCAATTTTTTAATCCATACCTTTGTCGGGATGGATTTTTTCCGGAAGGCTTAACAGATAATTAATAATATCTTATAAAAAACAGCATTATGACAATCTCAAGATTTGCAGTTCCTAAACTGCGCAACGAAGAATGGTTCCGGTTTCATACCGAAGTGAAGGAACTGGTACTGCTGTACGGCGCAGAACTGCTGGGCTCGGCTCGCCTGTTCGTGCTCTACTGCACGCTGTACGAAGAAGCCGACCACCTGCTGGAAGTACTGCGCCGGAGCTTCACTACAGCCGAAACGTCGGAAGCCGACCGGAAACGCGAGGCAGTATTCCGAAGCCTGCGCGACGTGGCAAAGTCCTTCCGCCGCGCACTGGACCCGGCGCAGCAAAGCGCGGGCGAAAAAGTGTACGCCGTGGTAAGCAAATACAGCCAGGCCATCCTGCGCGGCTCGCTGGCCTCGAAAACAGCCGCCATAGACAACCTGCTGCAAGACCTTACGACAACCTCCGGAGGCGTCGACCTGACGCAGGAAGTGCAGTTGCTGGGCGTCACCGTATGGGTGACCAACCTGGATACGGTAAATACCGCCTACAAACAGTCGCTTGCCGAACGCAGCGACGAAGAAGCCGCCCGTTCGGACGCCGGCCGGATGAAGCAAGTACGCCTCGACATGGATCACTACTATGTGAACATCATTAACACCGTCGACGCCCTGCTGCTGGGCATCAGCGGCGGCTCCGCAGGCGAAGCGGAAGAAGACGAAGACGAAGACGACGGCCCGGTGGAAGGCCGCGACGCCCTGCCGGAAACGCCCGACGAAAAACTGCTCCACTTTGCCCGTGCGCTCAACGTCCGCATCGCCCGCTACAAGGCGCTCCTGAAAGGCCGCCGGACACGCCGCAAAAAAGATCCGGAAGACGCCGGAGACGCGCAATAACGCCTCCCCCCCCGACTGCCGGCCTGTTCATACATCACAACAACTAAAAAACAGAATTTTATGAAAACAGCAATTCAATCTCTCGCCCTGTGCATCGGCCTCCTGTGCACATTTACCCTTTCCGCCCAGCAGAAAGACATCCCGAAGGAAATGCTCGGAAAATGGACCTACACCTACGAAGATCCCCAGAGCGGGCAGTCCTCCGTAGGCACGTGCACCCTCACGCAGGACGGCGCCACGGTGAAAGCCACCTTCGAACTCGACTACGGTACCATCGTCACCACGGCGCTACGACCGAACGAAAACGGGAAATACTACGCCGACATGGAAGTCCAGTCCTACCCACTATCGGTAGCCTTCAAGCCGAACGGCGAAACGCTGCAGTGCGACATCCTGGCCGACTCCTTCGACTTCACCGTGCAGATGAAACGCGCGGAATAGCCGCCGCCGAACGAAACACCCCCCGGACGTACGCCGCACCCCAACGCGGCGTACGTTTTTTTTAGCCGGAAGGAAAAAAACCGGCGCATTTCAAAAGTCCCGAAAGGACGCCATTTTCCTGCCCCTTACCCATAGCAGCATAAAACAGCAGCTCCCGAATCTGAAAGCGGGAGTGGCGGAATAAATATGACTTTCGGAAATACCGATTTTTAAAGATTTAGAACATGAAAAGTATAAACAAACTGTGCAAGATACTCCTCCCAGCCGTTCTGTTCTTCACCTTCTCCGGATGCGAGAAATGGGAGGTACCTGTTTGGAGCCATGCGATAAAGTTTACATCACTCCTCAAGCATTTAAAGTGCGAAGATGCAAGAATCTCAACCGTGGATGAGGAGTGGAATCCGGAGATAAATAAGGAAATAAGCATTGTAGGCACATGGAAACTTTTGCTGGACTTCAGCGCAGGAGATACGGTAGATCGCTCCTGCACGGAAGTTATTTATTCCTTTCATGCCGACGGTACGGTGACCATAGAAAGTCAGATAAAGGAAATAGCAAGCGGTACGTTCGAGTATTCATACTCTACCGATCCGTATTGTCCTTTATGCGATCCACTGAATCCACCTCCCAATCTAGTAATAGGCGAGAACAAATACTATTGCCAGTTATCTCCATCCTGGCTCGTGACGTTTTTTGTCCGTTACTGGGATGTAGATGGAGAGATAAGGCCGGGGAGTGGAAAATTTGAGAAAGTATTTCATAGAATCAATTGATTAACTCATGTTACGCAAGTTCATAATACTTGATAGCCTCCAGTTCTTTCCAGGCAAAACAATTCAACTTATGTACGAACTTAAGTAACCGGTTTGACGGTATACGAACCGAGCACCTATTCGCTGGCTTATCCCAATCCGGCATCCGACGCATTGACGGTTGGTATCAACCCCGAACGGGTGGCGCAGGCTAAGGCTTCGCTGCAATCGCCGGGCAATACGCAGACGGCAAAACGCAGGTTCCTGCTGACCATAAAGCTGTATGACGATTCCGGTGTCCTGCAGCGTCAAACCACCTCTGCGGGCGAAAGTGTAACGTTCGACGTCTCCGGTCTGAAGAACGGCTTCTACATCCTGCATGTACACGACGGTACGGCAGAAAAACCGGAGGTGCACAAGATTCTCATTAAACATTAAACGGTTTCATAACTGTACGATAACAAACGGCCTGACGAACCCCTCGCCAGGCCGTTCGCTATTCACTATTCACTGTTCACTATTCGTTGTTCACTGTTCACTATTCCTTACTCACCGACAGTTTAATTCCCGAATTAAAGCGGGTGATGATAAAGCAGTTTGCAATGCCCGGACTTCGTCAAATGATTTTGCATCGGCATCGTAATATGCCGAGACTTCGTCGGATGATTTTATGCCGGCAATGCAATAGGTCAGGACTTCGTCAAATGATTTTATATCAACATTGCAATAGGTTAGGACTTCGTCAGATGATTTTATATCAACATCGCAATATGTCAGGACTTCGTCAGATGATTTTATATCAACATCGCAATATGCCGGTACTTCGTCGGATGATTTTGTATAGACATTGCAATAGGTTAGTACTTCGTCAGATGATTTTGTGCCGACATTGCAATAGGTTAGTCCTTCGTCAAATGATTTGGTATCGGCATCGCAATATACCGGTACTTCGTCGGATGATTTTATATCGGCATTGCAATAGGTCGAGATTCCGTCAAATGATTTTGTATCGGCATCGCAATAGGTCGAGATTCCATCAAATGATTTTGTATCAGCATCGCAATAGGTCAGACTTCCGTCTGATGATTTTGTATCGGCATCGTAATATGCCGGGATGAGTACCGAAAGCGGGGCGTACGGCAACAGACTAATAGCGTATGGCACGGTCTTTCGGAAAGTCTTTTCCGTTCCAGGCTTTTTTGGCCGTCCAGTCCTGCTCGGGGGAAGTCCAGAAGGGATGGTCGGCGGGTAATCCCAGGGGGAGAAATATTTCCGACGTCAGATACAGGCTGCCGCTGTTGGTGTAGCTGTCGGCAAGACCGGGCTGATGTCCGGCAAAGCCGAGTTGCAGGAATCCAGCTTCATTGAAATTTCCTTCTGCCGCAAACATGCGCTTCATCACGGCGGTCAGTGCGGCGCGTACCTGTCCGGGGGGAAGTGCGTCGGGCAGTTTTTCGTTCAATGCCAGCAGGGCGAGCGGCTGAAAGACGCCCAGGCGGTAGGTCATCGAACGTCCGAACACGGGGAAGGCGCCTTCGGGCGAAATCATGCGTTCGAGAATGATTCCGAAACGCTGCATCCGCTGTTCGGCCAGATCCCTGTTTTTTTCCTGAGCGAGGCGGCGGTGTTCCGTGAGCGTATTCAACACCTGCACATACATGGGTTGGATGACAAAACTGTTGTAGTAGTCGAACGCAAAATGCTCGCCGTCGGCATACCATCCGTCGCCCACGTACCACTCTTCTATTTTGCGGATGGCGCTGTGGATGCGGTACATATCGCAGGGAGCGCCGGCCGAGAGCAAAAACGTTTCGACGGTGGCCGAAAAGAGCAGCCAGTTGCTGTAAGGCGGATCGATGCGGCGCAGTTGCTGAAATTCGGCGATGTAACGCCGTTTGGTCACGCTGTCCAGCGGTTCCCAGAGTTGCCGGGGAGCGCGCAGGAAACTGCTTGCGATAAAAGCGGCGTCCACGAGCGGCTGTCCTTCGCTGCGCCACAGCAGATAGTCGGGGCTGTCGGGGTCGACGGCATGGGCGTAACTTGCCAGCGCCTGTTCGCGCAGCAACCGGCGCTGTTTGCCTTCGGCGCTGTCGTCGTCGGGCAGGGCGAGCCAGGGGGCGACGCCATCCATCAGTCGTCCGAAGGCTTCCATGTACGTCACCCGTTTATCGCGTCCGTCCCAGGTGGGGCTGACTTCTACCGGCATGTTGTCGGACAGTTTACCGCGGCTCATATTGTCGAGAACCGGTGATGCGATTCGGCAGGCCAGGTCTGTCCAGTATTGCCTGTCGCCGCTGCCGCCTGTCTGTCCCGACGACTGTGCGTGCACGAGAAACAGGAGGGTGATGCAAATAAGCGTATGTTTCATATTCTTTGATTTTGCGGGAGCTTCTGAAAAACCCCAAACTCAAGGCTTGAGTTTAGGGTTTTCAGCAGTTCTCTTTTGATTAATATCCGGGATTTTGCACCAGTTCGGCGTCCTTATTCATTTGAATTTCCGAAAGCGGAACAGGAAGCAGGATATGCTTGCCGGCGTCAAAGCCTGTACAGTTTGTTTATATCGGATGTTCCTATGGAATAGTTTAGTGTGCGCCTTAATCCTTGTTCTGATGGAAGATTAGCAGCTATCAACAAAGTTATTGTTTTTTGTACTTTGCCAGCATGATGACCGGGTTGGACTCTTCGTCCAGCGTGGCGGCTATTTCTTTCAGCCGGCCTTTCAGTTGGCCTTTCCTGTATGCTTCTACAAGTTCGGGGGCTTCTATTTTTTCCGAAAAGGCTACTTCGTCATGATTGACTACGGTCAATGTGAGTACATCATCCACCAGATTCTTTAGGGGTCTTTTGGTAGTAAAATCATCATTATACACCGTGTATTCAAATATCTTTTTCTCCTGTCTGTCGTACACCAAATCGGTTTCCTTCAGGTTGCTTCCGGATTCCGTTTCGTCATATTCCTTCTTTACGCTCTGCATAAAGCAGTAACGGTCGGTAATCACACCGGGAAACAGAAACACTTCCGGATCCATGGACTGTACAGACGGAGTTCGTACAATAAAAGGCTTCATCACATGATCGGCCGAATAGCTGTATACCGTATCGGCGGAAGGCTCTACAAGTATCCAGCGGTCGTGATAAGGAGTTAATCCGAGATTGGAAACCTTACCTACTCCTCCACTTGGATGAAACACTATCTGCAATATCTTTTTCTCAAAAGGTACCGGTATCTTTTTTGTAATAGATCCATCCTGTTTGGATATAATATAAAATATATCTCTCGGATCCAGATCTACATAGACTCCGCCTCTACCCATGAAGTTACGGGCATTCGTGCAGTCTTGAAAAATTAGATTATTCCGGTCGAAGTTGCATATCGGATTGTAGCCTATCTCCTTCTTAAACATGCTTGACTCATCTTCACCTTCCATATAGTCGAAACTTCGTTTGAAATTCCCGAACAGATCATACACCAATATTTTTCTTAAGCCGCCGCAGTTGACAAACATTTCACCGTTTTCTTCATCCAGGGCAATCGTTCCTGTAATGTTTGTATATTCCTCATTGCCCTGCCCTCTGCGGTTTATTTTTCTCACTCCTTTTCCGGTTCTGTCAAAAATAAATATGTCGCCCGGCCCGGCCTGATTAGTGTTTCTAACCAGTATGATATCCTTACCGATTGCCTGTACATAAGCTGAAGTGATAAACTCGTCCGTCGTCTCCAGCGGAACATATTCCACATCCATAAAGTCCTGGAGGATTAATTCCTTCTTGGGATAGCTTGCCGTTACATCGACGGTGATAAAACCGTCCGCCGTCTGTTTGCTTTCGCCGCATCCTGTCATGACATAGAGGATGGCGGCTGAGATGGTCATTAAATTTTTCATCGCTTAGAATTATATTTAGAAATTAGTACGCTATTCGATATGTATTATTCGTCTCCCCGCGGTAAGGGTTCAGACGGCGACAATGATACGGATTATATATTGAAATTCCAATAAAAACACGGAGAAAAATACAGGAGACTGCAATAATCTGAGTTGATAATAGAGAGTTGGAAGTTGAGAATTAAAAACCGTTTATCGTCCGATTATTTCTTTCGTATCCCTGAATCATTATTTCTGCATAGTATTGACCTGCGGCAACGACGCAAAGCAGAGAGAGTGGACGGGATAGCGCCTTCGCCGCAGGCCGCTGATCCAAGCTTATGCAAATCCTGCCTTTGAGTCAATCCGACGATTCGTCAAATGATTTTATACCGACATGGCAATATGCCGATACTTCGTCGGATGATTTTGTATCAACATGGCAATATGCCGATACTTCGTCAGATGATTTTATATCGGCATTGTAATATGCCTGGACTTCGTCGGATGATTTTATATCAGCATCGCAATATGCAGGGACTTCGTCGGATGATTTTATATCGACATCGCAATATGCTGGTACTTCGTCAGATGATTTTATATCAACATCGCAATAGGTCAGACTTCCGTCAGATGATTTTGTATCGACATCGCAATATGCCGGGATAAATACCGAAAGCGGGGCGTACGGCAACAGACTAATGGCGTATGGCACGGTCTTTCGGGAAGTCTTTTCCGTTCCATGCTTTTTTGGCCGTCCAGTCCTGCTCGGGGGAGGTCCAGAAGGGATGGTCGGCGGGTAATCCCAGGGGGAGAAATATTTCCGACGTCAGATACAGGCTGCCGCT
>JAISMW010000089.1 GCA_031276545.1 Tannerellaceae bacterium | reverse complement strand
CGGAATGGCCGTCTGGGGCACAGCCCCGAAGTTGTTGCGGATCGCATCATCGTAGTCCGGTCCGGTGAAAAACAGGATCACGTCCGGACGCAGGATCTCCACCTCCGAGGGGATGACGCAGAAATATTCCAGCTCCAGCTCGTAAATATGAACCGGCGGGCGGCCTTTTTCATCCGAACGGCCTACCTTGATGATGTTGTTCCACAGGTACTGGATATGTTTGTCCGGAAACTTGGCGGCCAGCAGCGCTGCCAAGAGGGAAAAGGCCCGGAAGAAAGGCCTCCGGTCTCCCTCTTCCCATTCCCGTCCGTGGAATCTGCGCCGGTAGAGATCCAGCAGATATTCTGCCGGTGTACCGGCATAGCCTTCCCATCCGCAGGTTTCCTGTCCGAAGACCATCACCTTCAGGTCGGCCTTCGTCCACTGTTCCTCTTCGTCCACACAGATCAGAAACGGATTGGACGGTTCGGGCGCCGGGTCGTTTTCTGCGATCTCACGCAGCAGATCAATGTAGGGACTCCATTTGGAACGGTAAAGTGCAAGCAATTTTTCAGTTAAATTTTCCATAAGTAATTCTCCTGTATAGTTAGTGGATAATAAAAAATTCGGTACGGACACAAAAAAGCCGCGCATGAAAAAAACATGCTGCGGCGGAAACTGTATTTCGGGAATATATATGTGGCGCGCGGGCGCTGATTTACGGTATGAAGTATAGTATGTGTGGTATGTATATGGTATGTAGTATGTATGTATGTGTGTGTGTGTGTGTGTGTGTGTGTGTGTTTAAGAAAAATTCCCGGACAAACAAACATAAGATGTTAAACTTTCCCAACGCGAACGCTGAGTAATCATTACCTTGCAGATCTGTTATTTTGCGGTCCGACATACTCCAGATGTTTATTTTCCGCAAATGTACGCATCATTTTTCCGATAATCATCAGGAAAATAGAAAAAGTTATCAACAGCTAACCGGGGTTAAGCTCCATTTTAGCCCCTGTATCGGAAAATTAAAAATAGTTAAACATCGTAAATCTCCATACATATTCACAGCAAAAGCGGGTCGACAGATAGCATATTGTCAATGTAATTTAAAGTTAATTCGGACACAATTGTTATTTTATAAAAATGATTCTACGCTTTTTGGTAATGACCTCCTCCGCCATCCGAAAATTCATTGGGATCACTTCCGGGAGTTATTACGATCACTTCAAAAACTCATTGTGATCATTTTAAAAATGATCCCAATGAATTTCCGGAGACACGTCAATGAATTTCCAACACGATTTAATTTTCTTCAAAATTTCGTTAAAGTCACAGAAATTAACAGCGGAATATCGTGAATAGTGAACAGCGAACAGTGAATAGCGGAAATATCCTATTGCTTATTTATAGCGCAAATATTGTCTTATTGACGATATTTCCTGTTTTTCTGTCACTATTCACTATTCGTTATGCACTATTCGTTACACTTCATTTTTTCCGAAGCGCCAAATCCCGACCTTTTTCACCGCATCCGGACAATTTAGCGGCAAAAACCCACCTTTTCAGATTCCCAAATTTGACAAAATGGCAGTCCTGACGTTTTGTTAGCGATTGGCCTATCACCGGTAAGTACCCGTGTGTGCCGTCGAACCGGACAAAAAGTTGTAGCTTTGCATTGGAATTTAATGAAGATTATTATGAGCTATACTATTGACCTAAAAGAGCTTTCTATACGTGAAAGTGAAAAGGTGGAATGGAAAGAGAATGGCGATGATAAAGATGTAATAAAAAGCATTGTCAAAACGATCTCGGCATTTGCTAACGACATTGCCAATGTCGGTGGAGGATATGTGGTATGCGGAGCAAAAGAAATAAAAGAAACCATAGAAGCCCGAAACGGAATTTTAAGCCAGTTACTAAACGTTAAACAGGAGATAGAACCATTCGACAGGCGAGCAAATGCCAATGTGGATGAAGCGGATATAGATTCTCTGTTGTTTAGAGACTGTATGATTGAAATGAATCTGGTACAGCCGGATAAGCCTTTGGAGCGTTATTTTTCCGACAGAGAGCAGATTGCTGAATTTGTTCCGCCGCTGTGTGTAAAAAAATCACTTGACGGAAAATTATGCCTTAGGAATTTTGCGCTGTTTATGTTTGGAAAGAAAAAATCCATTAGCCTCAATTTCCCTGATGTCTATATTGCATTATCCATCTATAATGGAACAGATCGAAGCGAATCGACGGCAGAACGGCACTTGCTGACAGGTTCTATTATTGAACAGGCAAAGAAAGCAATCGAATTGCTGAACACGCAGGCATATACCGCATTCGACAAAATGAGCGACAAGCCCAATCAGGTGAAATACCCGGTTCGCGCTTTGCAGGAAGCCTTGATAAATGCCGTGGTTCACAGAGATTATGAGATTTCGGAACCTGTCAGAGTGACGGTTTTTTCCGACAGAATTGAAATATATTCGCCCGGAAGATTGCATTGGGGGGTTGATAAAGAGAAATTTTTAGCCGGTAAAGCCAGTGCAAAATGGCGGAACCAGAGTTTTGCCTATCTCTTTAATAAACTCCAGCTTGCCCAATCCGAAGGACAGGGTATTCCCACCATTATCCGCACGATGAAAGAAGAAGGTTGTCCCGCCCCTATTTTTGAAACAGGAGCAGACAGTGTTACCTGTATTCTGCCGGCCCATCCGCGTCACAGAATAATAAGGGAAATTCAAACGATTCAGGATAAAATAATTTTAGGGAAATTGGATGAGGCAAAAGAACAGGTTTTGAAGTTGTTAAATACCGACTTATACAATTACCGAACATTAGATTTGTATTGTGAAATAGTAGGTAAACAGAAAAATATCCGGGAATTGTATGATTTTCTGATTCATAAAAAGATAGATTACACAATGGTAAATTCTAATACGTTATTGACCATGGTTGAGATGCTTACCGCAGGAGGTGATGCGCATTATCAAAAACTGGCGGAACATATAGTATCCTGTGCCGTCAATAGCCCAATGAAGCAGAAAAGAATTTGAAAAATGCGTCAAGCCGTCATGCGGGATTATACTCTATCCGCAGTTAAGATTTGGAATTGGGGAGAATTTCATGTAAGTTTGCGCCTCTATGACAGGAAATGCAAACACAAAACAGGAAAAAGCTACTATTTTGCTGATTTATACAGGCGGGACAATCGGCATGATAGAAAATCCCGAAACAGGCGCTCTGGAGTCTTTTCAATTTGAACATTTGAAGGAACTTATGCCGGAGTTGAAAAAAATGGGGTATGCTGTTTCTACTTATCAATTCGACCCTCCGGTGGATTCGTCGGAAATGGGGCCTGAGGGATGGCAAAAGATTGTGGAAATCATTGCCGCCAATTACCCGCTGTACGACGGCTTTGTGGTACTGCACGGAACGGATACGATGGCCTATACGGCTTCGGCCCTGAGTTTTATGCTGGAGAACCTCTGTAAACCCGTTGTCTTTACCGGCTCACAGTTGCCTATCGGCATGTTGCGTACAGACGGCAAGGAAAACCTGATTACGGCGATAGAAATTGCCGCTGCCGGGGAGAATGGCTTGCCCGTTGTGCCCGAAGTATGTATCTTCTTCGAAAATACGCTGCTTCGGGGAAACCGCACCCGGAAAATCAATGCAGACCATTTCAATGCGTTCCGCTCCTATAATTATCCTCCCCTGGCACAGGCCGGCATCCATATCAAATACGATACCGCACAGATATACTACCCCTTGCTGCGCAAACCGCTGAAAACGCATTATTCCTTAGACCGGAACATCGCCATACTGAAACTGTTTCCCGGCATATCGCTCCAGGTGATAGAAAACATACTGAATACCCCCGGCCTGAAGGGCGTCGTGCTGGAAACTTTCGGCAGCGGGAATGCACCCGGTGAAAAACGATTTCTGGATATGCTGAAGGAGGCCGTAGGGAGAGGACTCGTGATTGTGAATGTAACCCAGTGCGTAGGCGGATGCGTGGAAATGCACCGGTATGAAACGGGCAAAAGGCTTTTGGAAGCCGGCGTAATCAGTGGCTACGACAGTACAACGGAAAGCGCCATTACCAAGCTGATGTTTCTTTTCGGGCAAGGCCTGTCTCCGGAAGAAGTGAAGGAATATATGAACTGTTCGCTTATCGGAGAAATTACTGTCCCTGATAAATGATAAACAAATATGAAATTATATTTTCTTAGTTTAGCAAGTGGAAGCAGTGGCAACTGCTATTATCTGGGTACCAGCGAATACGGTATGCTGATGGACGCGGGTATCGGTATACGCACTATCCGGAAAATACTGAAGGAAAACCTGATTGATTTCTCCCAAATTATTGCCGTACTGATTACGCACGACCATGCCGACCATATCAAAACAGCCGGATGCCTGGGGGAAAAATATCATATACCCGTGTATGCTACCGAAGCCGTACACAAGGGTATCGCCTCCAGCCGGTACGTGGAAGAGGCGCTGGATACTTCGCGCAGGATTATCGAGAAGGAAAAACCGTTCACCATACGCGATTTCCAAATCACGGCTTTTGAAGTGCCGCACGACAGCGCCGACAATGTGGGCTATCATATCACGTTCGGGAACCATGCCTTCACCCTTGCTACCGATGTGGGGCATATCACCGATACGGTGAGCGCTTATATGAGTAAGGCCAATCACCTGATTATAGAAGCCAATTACGACGAGGAAATGCTGATGTCGGGCTCGTATCCGCAGTTCCTGAAAGAACGGGTTTCCAGTCCGACCGGACACCTCAGCAACAGGGAAACCGCCGAGTTTCTGGCTACGCACTACCATACGGAACTGAAGGATATATGGCTTTGCCACCTCAGCCGCGACAACAACCATCCCGAACTGGCATACAAGACCGTAGACATACGCTTGTTCAACGAAGGCATACGCGTGGGCAAAGACGTGACGCTTACAACGCTGAAGCGCTCTACACCCTCCGACCTGTATGAGTTTGACTGACAAATGAATCCATTGAGCCGAACGAACAATAATTAAACAATATACCATGGCAAAAGCGACAAGAGAAGATGCGCTCCGGTATCATGCCGAAGGCAAACCCGGAAAAATAGAAGTAGTCCCCACCAAACCGTACAGTACGCAGGCTGATTTATCGTTGGCTTATTCTCCGGGAGTGGCCGAACCTTGTCTGGAAATAGAGAAAAACCCGCTGGATGCCTACAAATACACCTCGAAGGGAAACCTGGTAGCCGTGATATCGAACGGAACCGCCGTGCTCGGACTGGGAGACATAGGCGCCGTGGCCGGGAAACCGGTAATGGAAGGCAAGGGACTGCTCTTTAAAATATTTGCCGGCATTGATGTGTTCGACATTGAAGTAGACGAGAAAGACCCGGAGAAGTTCATACAGACAGTGAAAGCGATTGCCCCCACTTTCGGAGGGATAAACCTGGAAGACATCAAGGCGCCGGAATGTTTCGAAATAGAGACCCGGCTGAAGGCCGAACTGGATATTCCCGTCATGCACGACGACCAGCACGGCACAGCCATCATATCGGGAGCCGCACTGATCAATGCGCTGGAAATAACCGGAAAGAAAATCGGGGAGGTAAAAATCGTGGTAAACGGAGCGGGAGCCGCTTCCATCTCGTGCAGCAAACTTTATGTGATGCTGGGCGCACGGAAAGAAAACATCCTGATGTGCGACAGCAAAGGCGTCCTCTCCGTACACCGCACAGACCTGAATGAGGCAAAAAAAGAATTTGCCACACACCGGGATATAAAAACCCTCAGAGAAGCCATAGCCGGAGCCGACGTCTTCCTGGGGCTGTCGGTGGCCAATGTGCTGACAAAAGAAATGGTACAGTCGATGAACGCAAACCCGATTGTATTCGCCCTGGCCAATCCCAACCCCGAAATATCCTATACGGACGCCGTGGAGTCGCGCAGCGATCTCATCTTCGCTACCGGACGATCGGACTATCCGAACCAGGTAAACAACGTGCTGGGATTCCCCTATATCTTCCGCGGCGCCCTGGACACACACGCCAAAGCCATCAACGAAGAGATGAAGCTGGCCGCCGTGAAAGCGATTGCAGACCTGGCGAAGGAACCGGTACCCGATGTGGTGAATGCCGCCTACAAACTGAAACGTACCACGTTCGGACGGGATTATATCCTGCCCAAACCCCTCGACCCCCGTTTGCTTACCGCCGTATCGGTTGCCGTAGCCAAAACAGCTATCGAATCGGGCGTAGCACGCCATAACATCACCGACTGGGAGGGATACACCAACCGGCTACGTGAAATGATGGGCTACGAAAACGTGCTGATGCGCTCTTTCATGGACATGGCCAAAGCCGCTCCCAAACGGGTTGTCTTTGCCGAAGCCAATCATGTAAATATGCTGAAGGCCGCCGTAGAAGCGAAAGCGGAAGGCATCTGCTACCCCATTCTGCTGGGCAATGAGGAACGCCTGCACAAAATAGCGGCGGAAGAAAACCTCCATATACACGATATCGAAATCGTAAACATGCGCCACGACCGGGAAAACGACCGGCGTACCCGCTATGCGGAAATCCTTTCGGAGAAGAAGGCGCGCGAAGGCGTGACGTTCTCCGAAGCCTACGAGAAAATGATAAACCGGAATGCCTTCGGTATGATGATGGTGGAAACCGGCGATGCGGATGCCTTTATCACAGGTGTATACAGCCGCTATTCCGAAGTGATCAAACTGGCGGAAGAGATTATCGGTATTCGCTCTCCCTATAAATATTTCGGGGCGATGAATATCCTCATCAGTAAAAAAGGCACCTTCTTTATGGCCGATACGCTCATCAACCGGCATCCTTCCACCGAGGTATTGATAGACGTAGCCCGCCTGACGCACGACTCCGTCCGGTTCTTTGCACACGAACCCGTCATGTCCATGATTTCCTATTCGAACTTCGGATCCGACAAGCAGGGCAGTCCGCAAAAAGTACATGAGGCCATCCGCTACCTGCACAGGGAGCATCCCGAAATGCTGATAGACGGCGAGATGCAAATCAATTTCGCATTCGACCGGAAACTGAGGGACGAAACCTATCCCTTCAGCAAACTGAAAGGAAGAGACGTCAATACCCTGATATTTCCCAACCTGAGTTCGGCCAACAGCGCGTATAAACTCCTCCTCGAAATGGGAGTGGGAGAAAGCATCGGCCCGATACAAATGGGACTGAACAAACCCATCCACTTCACCGACCTGGAAAGTTCTACCCGCGACATACTGAACCTGACGACCGTGGCCGTAGTAGACGCTATCGTGCAGGAACAGATAAAAAAGCAGCAAACTATTGCGTAATGGAAATAAAAGTCTAATTTTGCCCCACTTAAAAAATGAATTTGACACAGAAATGATTGACAGGATTAAGACGCTGCTCGGGGAAGTGGATGAATGGAAAGCAGCCAATGCCGACGAGATTGAAACACTACGAATCAGGTACCTCAGTAAGAAAGGGGAAATATCCCGGTTGATGAATGATTTTCGCTCAGTGGCTGCCGAACAGAAACGGGAAGTAGGGCAATACCTGAATCAGTTGAAAGAGAAAGCGCAGCAAAAAATCAGCAATCTGAAAGATAGCGTGGCCGGTACGGAAAATCAGTCCGGCGACTTCGACCTGACACGCACGGCCGCTCCCTTCACGCTGGGCACACGCCATCCCATCTCCATTGTGAAAAAAGAAATCTGCGACATATTCGGACGCTTAGGCTTCAGCATTGCCGAAGGGCCGGAGATAGAAGACGACTGGCATGTGTTCTCCTCTCTGAACTTTGCCGACGACCATCCGGCACGCGATATGCAGGATACCTTTTTTATCCGTCATAATCCGGAAATCGTACTCCGCACCCATACCTCCTCCGTGCAAACGCGCGTGATGGAAAAACAGCAGCCCCCCATACGCATCATCTGCCCGGGGCGCGTGTATCGCAATGAAGCTATTTCGTACCGGGCGCACTGCTTCTTTCATCAGGTGGAAGCGCTTTATGTAGATAAAGACGTCTCTTTTGCAGACTTGAAGCAGGTGTTGCTGTTCTTTGCCAAGGAGCTGTTCGGTACGGACACCAAAATACGTTTGCGCCCCTCCTATTTCCCCTTCACCGAGCCTTCTGCCGAAATGGATATTTCCTGCAACCTCTGCGGCGGCAAAGGATGCCCTTTCTGCAAGCATACCGGCTGGGTGGAAATATTAGGCTGCGGCATGGTGCATCCCAATGTGCTCGACAACTGCGGTATCGACAGCCGAATCTACTCCGGCTATGCGCTGGGAATGGGCATCGAACGCATCACGAATTTGAAATACCAGGTAACCGACTTGCGCCTGTTCTCGGAAAACGATATTCGTTTCCTGAGACAGTTCGAGTCTGCCAATTAGATTGAGAACCTTTCATTTTACCATCCCCGAGCTTATAACCGGGCTCGGGGAAACACACAGAATCCCCGAAATATGCGCAAAGAGGAACGGTACAGGGAAGTAATCCGCTGGTTTGAGGAAAACATGCCGATAGCAGAAACGGAATTACATTACAAAGAACCTTTCCAGTTGCTTGTTGCCGTGGTACTTTCGGCACAGTGTACGGACAAGCGGGTGAATATGGTAACTCCCGCCCTGTTTGAAGCCTTTCCCAGGCCGGAGGTGATGGCCGCCTCTTCCCCCGAAGCGGTATACGAATACATAAAAAGCATTTCCTATCCGAACAACAAAGCGAAACACCTGGTAGGCATGGCGCGGAAACTGCAGACGGAGTTCGGCGGAGAGGTGCCGCAGGATATCAACGATCTGCAGAAACTGCCCGGCGTAGGACGCAAAACAGCCAATGTAATCGCCGCCATAGTCTATGACAAACCGGCTATGGCCGTGGATACGCACGTATTCCGTGTGGCCAACCGAATCGGGCTGACCCATAAGAGCAAAACACCGCTGGAAACCGAAAAGATACTGGTGGAAAATATCCCCGAAAAACTGATTCCCAAGGCGCATCACTGGCTGATACTTCACGGGAGATATGTATGTACGGCACGCAATCCGAAATGCGATATCTGTGGAATAAAACCGTGGTGCAACTGTTTCCAGGAACAAAAATGAGAGGCTACCTGAAAGAAATAATCATCAGTATCGTTGCCGTGCTGATTATGCTGCTGGCAATTGTAGCCTATTTCAAGGCTGTGAACGAGGAAAAGGACAATAGCCTCACCGATCTGTACACGCTGGTTCCGCCCAATGCCACAACCCTGCTGGCCGTGAACCGTCCGTCCGTATTTTCCCGCATCATACTGCGCAATTCTTCGCTCAGCAAAATGTTTGCCGATAAAATACCGGAGATTTTTCTCTCTGTCGTCCGGGAAAACCAGCAGATGACTTCGATTGTGTTTTCCTTCCACCCGCAGGGGGTGATAGGGTATATGCAGGTGGGGAGCAAAACCGCCCATGCGATAGCGAATGATATCCTGCCAAAAAAATTCAGACCCTATTCGCCCCAGGTACAAACCGAAAACGGGGTGAATTTCCGCTATTACCCAGACGCCGAAAATCATTTCTTCGGATACTATGTGCACAATGGGGTATGGGTAGGCAGTTACAGCCGGAAACTGCTGGAAAGGACAGCCCGGCAACAGGGTGGAGAGGTATTGCTGCCGGAAGAGGTGAAACGCCTCCGGACATCGTTCGATACCGAAGCGCCTCTGAATATTCTGTGCCCCGCAGACGAACTGGGATTAGACAGGCTGTCGTGGGTATCGGCCGATTTGTTTGTCAGTGAAGGCGCTTTC
This sequence comes from Tannerellaceae bacterium, assembly GCA_031276545.1. The sequence goes on along the minus strand of JAISMW010000089.1, from coordinate 16,050 downwards.
TGCTGCCACGGGAGTTTGCCCTATACCGCCATTGAATCTTCGATGTATCTGTCGGTAGGAGATTCCCTCTCCCGGAGAATCGAAGCGAAATATCCGCAGTTGCGCCTATCTTTCCAGATTCAGAGAGAAGAACAGTCGGTTGTCCTGACCGGTTGCAGCCCGATGTAAAAAAGACGGAATACACAGGAATACACAATGGAGAATGTATACCGCTACTACAACCGTACGATAGACGCCTGTTCGCAGCGTGCGAAAGATTTGCAGAAAAAAATACACAGAATGGGTACCGCCCGTCTGGCGCTCGTCGTGGGAGCCGTCGCAGCCGTGTGGTTTTTAAGAGAACGGGACTGGCAAGAGATAGCCGGCGTAGTGTCGCTGTTTGCAGTCGCCTTTGCGGTATTGATGGTTCTCCATACCCTCCTGTCGCACAAAAAATCATATACGGAAGCTTTGCGCGAACTTTGCGCGAACGAGCTGAAAGGATTGCACTATGATTTCAGCGCTTTCGACGGAGCCGCCGGCAAAATAGCCGGAGCGCCGTCCTTCTGTTCGGACCTGGACATATTCGGGCCGCATTCCTTCTTCCAGTCCGTCAACCGTACCGTTACGGCTATAGGACATGAACGGCTGGCCGCCTGGTTTATGGAACCGCTGACAGACAAAGACGCAATTGTACAGCGTCAGGAGGCGGTGAAGGAACTGGCTCCGCTCGCCGGATTGCGGCAGGATTTTTATGTAAACGGAATACTCCGTGCCGAAAGGCCTGCGGAGGATACCCGGCTGCTTTCGCACCTGATGAATACGTCCACCGTCTTTGCCCGCAGCCGCTTCCGGAAAGTGGCCGTCCGGACAGTACCCGTACTTTGGATGGCTGTCTTCGTCTGCTTTATCGGGGGATATATGCCGCTCCCGCTGTTCAGCCTCCTGTTTATCCTCAGTGCGCTGGTGGCCTATATCCGAATCCGGCAAATAAACCGTCTGCACCGGACGGTCGATACACTGGAAAAGATCCTTGTGGCCTGTTCCAGGCTGATGAAATGTATCGAAGACCGCGACTTTACGTCCGGGATACTTTCCGGCATTCGCCGGCAGTTGCACGGCAAGGAGGGAACCGCATCCCGGGCTATAAAGAAATTATCGTCCCATATCGGGGTACTGGACCAGCGGATGACGCTTACCGGCATTTTGCTGAATATATTTACCTTCCGCGATATACAGGCCTGCATATCCATCGAGCAGTGGAAATCGGCGCACGGCACAGAAGCCGCAGACTGGTTCGATGCACTGGCCTGTTTCGATGCACTGAGTTCGCTTGCCGGCTTTGCCTTCAACCATCCCGACTACATCTACCCTATCCTGTCCGACACGTATTTCAGGATGTCGGGCAAAGCGCTGGGACATCCGCTGATTCGTCGGGATGTATGCGTAAAGAACCCTGTGGCTATCGAAACAAGCCCTCAGTTCCTGATTATTACGGGCGCCAATATGGCCGGGAAAAGCACCTATCTTCGAACCGTCGGCATCAATTTCCTGCTGGCCACCATAGGCGCTCCGGTCTATGCCGGCGAACTGAGCCTCTGTCCGGCAACTATGGTGACAAGCCTCCGCACATCCGATTCCCTGACAGACAGCGAATCCTATTTCTTTGCCGAACTGAAACGCCTGAAGATGATCATAGACCGCCTGAAACAGGGAGAAAAGCTCTTCATCATTTTAGACGAAATACTGAAAGGAACCAATTCCGCCGATAAGCAAAAAGGTTCGATTGCCCTCATGAAACAATTGATTTCATACAAAGCCTGCGGCATCATTGCCACGCACGACCTGGCGCTGGGTTTGCTGGAACAGAAGTTTCCCGGACAGGCAAAGAACTTCCGCTTTGAAGCCGATATCACCGGCGACGCCCTTACCTTCTCTTATCAGCTCAAAGAAGGAATCGCCCAAAACATGAACGCCTGCTTCCTGATGCAAAAAATGGGAATCACGGTGGACTGAACACCCCGCCCCGGTATGTTCACCGCAGGTCGCCGAATATGGCATACAACGGAAGGTTTGTCATCCACGATTCTTCATGGTAATCCGACAGCGACGTCCGTATGGCTTTTGCGGGTTTGTATTTTTCACAAAACAGTTTAAAACTGCGGGCTTTCAGGTTTTCTCCCGCTTTGACTTCTATCGGAATCACATCGCCATCTTCCTGAATGACAAAATCGACTTCCGAAGTGCTCCGCTCATTTGTCCAGTAAGCAACCAGCCGTTCGCTCTTCAACCGTAACTGCTGCATCACATACTGTTCGGTAAGTGCACCTTTGAATTCCGTGAAAATATCATTTCCTTCGATAACAGTCCGTACATGAAGCCCTGCCATTGCCCCCAATAAACCGACATCGTGCAGGAATAATTTGAATACGGCCAAATCCAGATAAGCGGCAAGCGGCATACCGGGCTTTGAGACCCGATGGCTTTTCAGCAGCAATCCGCAATCGACCAGCCACTGAATAGCCAGTTCAAAATCTTTGGCACGGGCTCCGTCTTTTATCGCTCCGTACACAAACTTTTTGTTTTCTTTGGCCAATTGCAACGGGATACTTTGCCAGACCATCCGGATGCGGGGAACCGTTTCGCGGGGGGCATGTTTGGAGAAATCTCCCTCGTACGAATGAAGTATCCTGTTTTGAATACGGCGCACCAATTGCCAGTCGCGGGTTTGGACAAACGCATCGACCACTTCGGGCATTCCTCCCACATAGAGGTAATACCGGAGATACTCTTTGAGTTTTTCCTTAAATATCGAAATCACGTGCCAATCTTTTGCTTTCAATGCATTCGCCAAATCGGATTCGTTCAATGAAAGCAGAAATTCGTGAAACGAGAGAGGGCGCAAATCCATAAAATCCACTTTCCCGACAGGAAATGACACCCGACTGTGCAAGCCCATTCCGAGCAAAGATCCTGCGGCAACAAGATGATATTGGGGCGACTTTTCGCAAAAATATTTTAAAGAGGTCACACCCCGCTCTGCCGACTGTATTTCATCAAAGACAATGAGCGTATTTTCTGCCGTCACAGTAACGCCGGAATGTATTTGCAGCACGGTGATGATCCTCCCGATATCGAAATCGGCCGTGAAGATATTTTGCAAAGCAGGAGTTTCTTCAAAATTCACATACACACATTTTGCATACGCAGTCCGTCCAAATTCCTGCAGTAGCCACGTTTTCCCGACTTGCCGCGCACCTCTCAGGATAAGCGGCTTGCGAAACTTATCCTCTTTCCAGTTATTCAATTGCGTGATGGCATCCCTGTACATATTTATCCGTTTTAATTGGGCGCAAATATACACTTTTATCAAGATAAAAATGCGGCATGAACTGTTCCGACTGTCCGCAAACCGGGCAGGACGCCTGCTTCGCGGGTTTTGTTCCCGTGAAATAATCCTGTACATTTGCCTCATTATTTAAACTATACATGACGGAAGAAATAAAAAAGGCTTGCGAGGTGATGCAGGCCGGAGGTATTATACTTTATCCTACGGATACGGTTTGGGGGATTGGTTGCGACGCTACCTGCGAAAGGGCTGTACAGAAGGTGTATGAGCTGAAACGGAGGGTAGACAGAAAGGCTATGCTGGTGTTGATCGATACGCCTGCCAAACTGGAAATCTATGTAGACGAGGTGCCGGATATAGCCTGGCAACTGATGGAAGTGGCCGACAGGCCGCTGACGGTGGTCTACGAAAAAGGGCGGAATCTGGCTGCTTCCCTCCTGGCGGAAGACGGCAGCATCGGCATACGGGTGACGCAGGAAGCTTTTTCGCACGCGCTGTGTGAACGTTTCCGCAAGCCCGTTGTCTCCACTTCCGCCAATGTGAGCGGAGAGCCTTCGCCGGCTTGCTTCGGCGAGATTTCCGACGCTATAAGGGAGGGCGTCGATTATATCGTGAATCACCGCCGCAACGATACCCGCAAAGCCGCTCCGTCGGGCATTATCAGGCTGGGAACCGGAGGAACTGTTCAGGTAATCAGGCGATGAACAGAAAGAGACAGATGTTGAAATACATCGCTTCGGATTTTCTTTCGGCCTCTGCGGTATGGCTGCTCTTCAATATACTGCGTTATGAACAGATTGCCGGCGATCTCGGCTATACTTCGCTGAGTTCCTACCTGACGTCGCCGATGGTATGGAAGGTGCAGGTGGCGGTTCCGTTTTTCTGGCTGATTCTTTATTACTTTTCGGGCTATTACAACCGGCCGTTCGGCAAGTCGAGGCTTGGGGAGTTTTTCCTCACCTGCGCCACGGTGATATGCGGAGTAACCTTGCTGTTCTTTATCTTAATCCTGAACGATTTGCCCAGTTCGTTTCATGTCTATTACCAGCTGTTTTTTGCGCTTCTTGCCCTGCAGTTCTTTCTTACGTACCTGCCCCGTCTCGGCATCACGCAAGACGGACTGAACCGGATAAGGCGCCGGGAATGGGCGCTGAACGTACTGATTATCGGAACCGGCCCCAAGGCCGTACAGATAGCCGGCAGCCTGTATGGGATGGGCTATCGCATCGCCGGCTTCGTGGCGGAAGACGGGGAGGCGGAAATACAGGTGGATCCGGCGCTTCTGGCGGGTACAATCCATGATTTGCCGGCTATCGTTCCGGCAAAACGTATTGATGAAATCGTGGTGGCTATCGAATCCGCCGACAGCGAAAAGAGAATCCGCCTGCTGTATCCGCTGTACCGCTACAAATGCCCGATCAAGATTCTGGCCGACAAATCGAATATGCTGGCCAAGGTCAAGATAAAAACCATCCTGGGGCTGCCTCTGGTAGACGTGACCGACAATAATTTCTCCGGAGCAGAGAAAAACATCAAGTTCTGGATGGACAAATGCGTCGCCCTGCTGGCGCTTGTGCTGCTCTGCCCGGTCTATCTGTATCTCGCCTGGAGGGTGAAAAGAGATTCTCCCGGCCCCGTGCTTTTCAGGCAGGAGCGGACGGGCTATCGGGGACGTCCCTTTGTGATGTACAAGTTTCGGACGATGTTTGCCGGCTCGGAAGGCGAGGTACCGCTGCTCTCAAGCGGGAACGACAGCCGGGTTACTCCCTTCGGACGTCTGATGCGCAAGTACCGCCTGGACGAACTGCCCCAGTTCTGGAACGTGCTGAAGGGAGATATGTCGCTGGTAGGCCCCCGTCCGGAACGGCGCTATTTTATTGATCAAATCGTGAAAAAAGCCCCCTTTTACTATCTCCTGCACAACGTGCGACCGGGCATTACCTCCCTCGGGATGGTGAAATACGGCTACGCCGGCAACGTGGACGAGATGCTGGAACGGCTGGAATACGACATCCTTTATTACGAAAACATGTCGCTGGTACTGGACCTGACCATACTGGCATATACCGTCAAAACCGTCATTACGGGGAAAGGCATTTAAGATGACAAAAGAAACAAAAGAAGACAATCTATTCTACCGCTTCCTGATATGGAAGGAAAAACGGATCAAGGAGAAACACTTTGTCCTGCTGGTGAGCTTTCTGGTCGGCATCTGTACGGCGGCGTCCGCCATCGTGCTGAAGCAACTGATTCACCTCATCCAGTCGGCGCTGACCCGCAATATGGACGTGAGCGGAGCCAACTATCTGCTGCTGCTCTATCCGGTGGCAGGCATCCTGCTGGCCGGACTGTTTGTAAAGTACATCGTGCGCGACGACATCAGCCACGGGGTAACGAAGATACTCTACGCCATCTCGCAGCGCAAAAGCCGCATCAAGCCCCATAATATGTGGAGTTCGCTGGCGGCCAGTTCCGTCACCATCGGCCTGGGAGGATCGGTGGGAGCCGAGGCGCCCATCGTGCTCACGGGAGCAGCCATAGGCTCCAACCTGGGGCGCCTGTTCCGGATGGAGCAAAAAACCCTGATGCTGCTCGTAGGCTGCGGAGCCGCCGGAGCGATAGCCGGGATATTCAAGGCGCCCATAGCCGGACTGGTATTCGTCATCGAGGTGCTGATGCTCGACCTGACGATGACCTCCGTGATGCCCCTGCTGATTTCGTCGGTAACGGCGGCCACCGTGTCCTATATCTTCACCGGAACGGAGGCGATGTTTAAATTCTCGCAAACCGAAGCCTTCGAGATCGGACGCATCCCCTACGTGCTGCTGCTGGGCGTTTTCTGCGGACTGCTTTCGCTCTACGTCACCCGGATGATGAACCGGATGGAAGGCGCCCTGCGCAAGCTGGCGTACTGGAAGAAATTCACCCTGTGCGCCCTTATCCTGAGCATCCTCATCTTCCTTTTCCCCCCCCTGTATGGAGAAGGCTACGATACGATAGCCTCCCTGCTGAACGGTCAGTATACGCACATTATGAACAAAAGCCTGTTTTACGGCATGAACAGCTCCTACGGAGGCGTACTGCTGTTCCTGCTCCTCATCCTGCTCACCAAGGTGTTCGCCTCCGGCGCCACGAACGGCGGCGGCGGCTGCGGCGGAATCTTTGCCCCCAGCCTGTACCTGGGATGTATCCTGGGCTTTATGTTTGCCCATGCGTCGAACTATTTCGATTTCACCCGCTACCTGTCCGAAAAGAATTTCGCCCTCCTGGGGATGGCCGGCGTGATGTCCGGCGTGATGCACGCCCCGCTCACGGGCGTATTCCTGATTGCCGAACTGACCGGAGGATACGACCTTTTCCTTCCGCTCATGATGGTCTCCATCAGCTCCTACCTCACCATCCTCATGTTCGAGCCCCACAGCATCTACTCCATGCGTCTGGCACAAAAAGGAAAACTGCTCACCCACCACAAAGACAAAGCCGTACTGACGCTGCTGAACAGCGACGGCGTGATAGAACAAGACTTCCAGACCGTCTCGCCGGACATGACGCTGGGCGACGTCGTCAAAGTAATTGCCCGCAGCGGGCGCAACACCTTCCCGGTGACAGACCGGAAGGGCGTACTGCTGGGCGTCGTCCAATTGGACGACATCCGCAACATCATGTTCCGTCCCGAACTCTACAACCGATTCCGCGTATCCAAATTCATGGTATCCGTTCCCGCCAAGATCGTGATGAACACCCCCATGGAAAAGGTGATGCAAATCTTCGACGACACCAAAGCCTGGAACCTTCCGGTTGTAGACCGGGACGGCCGCTACATCGGCTTCATGTCCAAATCCAAAATCTTCAATTCCTACCGGGAAGTACTGGTAGACAACTTTTCGGGCGACTGAAGCCTCCCGGAAATCCTCCGGAAAGCCGTCTCGAAACACTCATTATCAGGCTGATAAATCCCATCAATCCGGCAAAGCCGTCCGGCTTAAGTCGGAGCGCCGCCGGCTTAAGACGGAAGCCCCGGCGCTTAAGTGCCTGCGGGACTTATTAAATCAGGTGAAAATCAGGTTTTGTCCCAGCATCGTAATAGGTTTGGACTCGGCAAAATGAGCCGGTGCCGGATCATTTGACGGAGGGGACGGCGGCGCGGGGGCGGAGGCCGGTGGAGAGGGAGGAAGGGGGAACGGAGCCTTAGAAGCGGCGGAAAGTGTAGCGCTTCTCTTCGGATTGCAGTACGAGGCGGTTGTCGGTGATTTGCTCGATCCGGAAGCGGCGCTGGGCGGCCGGCCAGTCGGTTTGCGGGAGGAATTTGCTCAGCGAGATGGAGTATCCGGTGAGTTCGAGCTTTACCTGATTGTTTGTTTCCAGTACTTTGAAGCCGTAGCAGTGGCTGAAGGTGTCTACGTCCGGATGATAGATTTGATACATGAAGAGGGAGGTTTGGAAATTGTAGAACAGCGTGTCTGCTTTTTCTCTTCTACCTTCGGTTTCTACCTGCTGCAGTTGCCATTTGCCTTCCAGACGGTCGTTGATGCCGTCGCTGCACGAGAGGAGGATGAGGAGTAACAGGGCTGTCGCCGGTTTGTGTTTTTGTGTTTTCATAAGATGGCTGTTTTGCTGCCAAATGTACATATTTTTTTCTCAAAGCGATGCAGAGCGTAAAAAATAGTTATACTTTTGGCACGTTTGAAAATCACAATGAACAGTGTTAATGGTTAGACATTTTTTCTCCTGCATCGTATTCGGCGCCTTTGCGATTCCCGCGCTTTGCGCCACGCCTGCCGACAAGTACAAGTTCAAGAGGGTGGACGCCGCAGACGGCCTCTCGAACAGCGAAGTGAAATGTATTTACAAGGACAGGACGGGCTTCGTATGGTTCGGTACGCCTTCGGGTCTGAACCGCTACGACGGCTACAGCATCATCACCTGCAAACAGCAGTTGGAGGGCAACTCTCGGAATATTTCCAACAATGATATTGAACGGATTCAGGAGGACGCCGACGGGCGGCTGTGGATCAAGACCCGTCCGGGGTATTGTCTGTATGATCCGGAACAAGAATGTTTTGTGGAGGATGCCGACCGGGTGTTCGAGGCCTGTTCAGGAGGCGGCGGGTTCCGCAATGCGCCGGACGCCGTGATATATATCGACTTCGGGAAGAATATCTGGTTTGTCACTCCGGAAGATGTGCGCCGGTACGACGTGAGCCGGCAGGAGTGCATCCGGTTCCCCCTGGGGGAACCGGAGGGGCTGAGCCGCGGGAAAATAAGGGATATCCGGCAGGGGCAGAACCGGTACTGGTTTCTTTTCGACAGCGGCGTGCTGGAGTGCATGGATGCGCAGTCGCATCGCATCATCCATCGGGATTCTACGCTGCACCGGGACGCCCGGCTGCAGGGGGTGCGGAATATCCGCCTCTTTGAGGATTCGTCGGGCGACGTATGGGTGTACCGGACGGGGACGCACTACGGGCTGGCGTGCTACCGGACGGCGCGCAATGAGTGGACGCACTATTCGGCCTCGGCTCCGCATCCGTACCGCATATCGGGCAATATTATTTCGGCTGTGGAGGAAGACGCTAACGGCATCATCTGGGTGGGTACCGACCACGGGGGGGTGAATCTGATCAACAAGGCTACGGGCGAAATTTCCCTGCTGTGGTACAGCGAACAGGATCCGAACGGCCTGCCGCAGAATACCATCCGCTGCATCTACCGGGACGATACGGACATCGTATGGCTGGGTACCTTCAAGAGGGGCGCCTGCTATTATCACGAGAGTATCTTTAAGTTTACGATGCCGGAGGAAAAGAGTCCGATTCCCTTCAAGGACATCAACTGTTTTCTGGAGTCGGCAGACAGCAACCTCTGGCTCGGCACCAACGGCGGCGGGTTGCTCCATTTCGACCGCCGGAAGGGGCAATACACCTCCTATACGCACCGTCCGGAAGACCGGAACTCGCCTGCCGGAGATGTGATCGTAGACCTCGAAACAGACCCACAGGGGCGCATCTGGATTGGCTACTTCCTGGCGGGAATGGACTGTTTCGACGGAAAGACCTTTACCCACTATACGTCCGGCGACCCCGACGGACTGGCCGACGAAAACGCCTGGGTGCTTCACTGCGATCGCGACGGCCGCCTATGGACGGGTACGCTGGGCGCCGGGTTGCTGGTGTGGGATACGCGCACCGGCAGGCGGCTGAAAAAATACCCGACCGGCGGGGCGGTATACAGCATCATCGAGACCAGGGAGGGGCGTATGCTGATTGGCACGCAGAGCGGACTCTTTACGTACAATGCCCGGGGCGACAGCCTGGAGCCTTACGGGAAGGAGGTGTTCGAACGCATCAGGCTGGCTAAACACGACATCAACCGGCTCTATGAAGACAGCCGGGGACTGCTGTGGATAGGCACCCGGAACGGCCTCTTTGCATTCAATCCGTATACCGGCGACATACGGCCGTTCACGTCGGACAGTGGTTTGTCGTCCGATCTGGTGCAGAGCATCCTGGAAGATTCGGAACACAATATGTGGGTGGCTACGAACAGGGGACTCAACTGCATCCGGGTGTCCACCTCGCACGACGAACCGGGATATTTCTACAGCCTGCTGAGCTACGACAGTTCGGAGGGTTTGCAGGGCGAGATGTTCAACTTCAATGCAGCCTGTTTCACGTCGCGCTCCGAGCTGATTTTCGGCGGTTCGCGCGGTTACAACATCTTTACCCCTTCGGGCATCCGCTACAACCGCCACAGTCCGCGCGTAGCCCTCACCGGTCTGCAGTTGTACAACCAAAAGATCCGGCCGCAGGAGGTCTGGCAGGGGCGCACCGTCCTGACGAAGAGCATCACGCATACGGAGGAAATCAACCTGCAGTACAGCGATAACTATTTCAGCCTGTCGTTCGCGGCGCTGGACTACTGTATGCCGGCCAAGTCGCGCTACTACTACAAGCTGGAAGGCTTCAACAACCAATGGCTGGAGGCCGGCCGCGGCAGCCGCAAAGTGACCTACACGAATCTGAACCCCGGAAAGTATACCCTGTACCTGAAAGCCATCAACAACGACGGGGTGGAAAGCGCCGACCCGGTGGTGCTGCGCATCCATATCCATCCCCCGTTCTGGAATACCGTGTGGGCGCGGGCTGTATATGCCGTCCTCCTGGCGGGAACGGCTCTGTACGTATTCGTCCGGATGAGCCGGCGCTCCGAACGGAAGCTGAACGACGCCCGCGAGAAGATGCGCGTCAACCAGCAGTTGGCCATCGACGAGATGAAGCTTCATTTCTTCACCAACATCAGCCACGAGTTCCGTACGCCGCTCACCCTGATTCTCTCGCCCCTGGAAGATTTGTCGAGCCGGGCGAAAAGCGCCGAGGAGAAAGAGTTGCTGTCCATCGTCCGCCGCAATGCCAAACACCTGCTTACGCTGGTGAACCAGTTGCTCGACTTCCGCAAACTGGACAGCCACTCTCCCAGCCTTCAGCAGTCGCTTGGCGACATCGTACTGTTCATCCGTCAGCAGGCCGACCTGTTTGTGGAAGTGATGGCGCGGAAGGACATCAGCTTCCGCTTTCAGACGGAGATGGAACAACTGCATACCTATTTCGATGCCGAGAAACTCTCCAAAGTGCTTGTCAACATCCTCTCCAACGCCTATAAGTTTACGCCTGCGGAGGGCAGTATCTGCCTGGAACTCTCGCGTGCGGACGGCGACAGCCTCCGCATCGCCGTAACGGACAGCGGCATCGGCATCCCCGAATCCGAGCTGAACCGGGTGTTCGACCGTTTTTACCAGGTAAAACGCGAAGGGGCAAACAGCTATCAGGGGAGCGGCATCGGGCTGCATATCGCCAAAGAATTTGTACAGCTTCACGGAGGCCGGATATGGGCCGAGCGTATACCCGAAGGAGGCTCCCGGTTCGTGATACTGCTTCCGTGCAGGGAAGAAACGGCCGGCCACGGCTCCGAGCCTTCGCATACGGCTCCGGAACATGAGCGAAACCTGCACGACGACGAAGCGGCCTTTGAAGCAGAGTTCAAGCGTCAGGCTTCGCCCAAGCTGCTCATCGTGGAAGACAACGGAGAACTCCGCAGCCTCCTGGCCTCGCGGCTGCAGGAGCGCTACGCCATCCTGCAGGCCGGAGACGGGGAAGAGGGACTCGACATCGCCTTCCGGGAAATACCGGACATGATCCTGTCGGACGTCATGATGCCCCGGCTGGACGGAATCGAAATGAGCAGGAAGATAAAGGGCGACATCCGTACCTCCCATATCCCCATCATCCTGCTGACGGCCAAAACCGGCGACGAAAGCAAGCTGCAAGGTCTGACGGCCGGCGCCGACGACTATATCTCCAAACCTTTCAACCAGGAGATCCTCCAAATCAAAATACGCAACCTGATCGAAATGCGCAAGCGCAGCCAAGCCCTTTTCCACGAACAGATACGTATCGAACCGTCGAAAATCGTGGTAAATTCATTAGACAAACAGTTGATCGGCAAAGCCATCGAATATACCGAACAGAATATCTCCAATCCGGACTTCTCCGTAGAGGAACTGAGCCGCGAACTGGGCATGAGCAGGGTGCACCTGTACAAAAAGCTGTCGTCTCTGTCGGGCAAGACCCCCATCGAATTTATACGTGTGATACGCCTCAAGCGGGCAGCCCAACTGCTGAAGGAAAGCCGGCTGACGGTATCCGAAATCGCCTACGAGGTAGGATTTAATAATCCCAAATATTTTCGCAAGTATTTTAAGGACGAATTCGGCGTACTCCCCTCGCAATACCACCTCCGGAAGGAATGAAAAGGTGCAGGTATTACATTTCATACCCTATCGGGCAACAAACAACCCCCTGCGGGCTAACAAACCGTGCGTAAACCCGCAACATTTTATCGCGGCCTTCCCTGTTTATTGTCGTACGTTTACATGCGCAAACAAAGAGACAATAATTCCAATTCAAATAAGAGACCAAAACAGCAAAGTGATTAAGATATGACAGAGTTAGTAATATGGTTAAAAGGCAAAAAGATGACCTGCCGGCGCCATGGTTTCTCCTTGGGGCTGCGGTTTTTTGGAAACAAATAGTAGTATTAAAGAGTCGAAAGTAATGACCGCCACTAATGAAGAAAGCTGCAAACTGTGTGAACAGTTTGCAGCTTTCGTTTTTTATGATTCCGTATCCCCGACCGCTCAGTTGAGTCCCCGGTTCTTGAGCAGCGGACCCGTGCCGGGTTCCTTCCCACGGAAGTTTTTGTACATATCCATGGCGTCGTCTATCCCTCCGGGTGTAAGTACATATTTGCGGAAGCGTGCGGCCACTTCGGGATTGAAGATGTCGCCTGTTTCCTTGAAGGCCTCAAAAGCGTCGGCGTCCAGCACTTCCGACCAGATATAGCTGTAATAGCCGGCCGTGTAGCCGCCACCCATGGTGTGGTTGAAGTAAGTCGAGCGATAACGCGGCGGTATCTGCGACGGCAGACCGCGTTTGTTCAGCGTTTCGGCTTCGAAGGCTACCACATCCAGATTCACGTTTTCCGCATTGGCAGGCAGGTTCTGCAACACATGATAGTCCATATCCAGCAGGGAAGCTGCCAAGTATTCGGTGGTGGCAAAGCCCTGACCGTATTTGCTGCTCCTGTCCAGTTTTTCGATCAGATCGGCGGGAATCTCTTCGCCCGTCTGATAATGCTTGGCGTATACCTTCAGCACTTCGGGTTCCAGCACCCAGTGTTCCATGATTTGCGAGGGAAGTTCCACGAAATCGCGCGGTACGCCGGCCACACCTCCGTAATGCACGTCGCGGAAAAGACTGTGCAGTCCGTGGCCGAACTCATGAAACAATGTCTCGGCTTCGTCCAGGCTCAGCAGCGCCGGTTCGCCGGCAGCCGGGGGCGTGAAATTGCACACGATGGTTACGATGGGCGACACCCGCTTTCCGTCTTCGTACTTCTGCGAGCGATAGCCGCCGCACCAGGCGCCGCCCCTTTTGGCCGCACGCGGGAAGAAGTCCATATACAGTACGCCCAGATGGGAGCCGTCGGCATCCTTACATTCAAAGGCCTGTGCTTCGGGATGCGGAAGAGGTATATCGCTGATGGGCGTAAAGGTGATGCCGTACAGTTTGTTGGCCACATAGAAGGCCCCTTCGCGCACGTTCTCCAGCTTGAGGTACGGGCGTACCTGGCTTTCGTCCAGGTCGAATTTGGCTTTTTTGGCCTTTTCAAAGTAGTAGCGCCAGTCCCAGCCTTCGGCCGTAAAGTCGCTTCCTTCCTTCTGTATCTCGCTTTGGATATCCGCCAGCTCCTGTCCGGTCACTTTAAGGGCCGGTTCCCAGATTTCATCCAGCAGCGCATATACGCTGTTGGCGTTTTTGGCCATCCGGTCTTCCAGCACGAAGGATGCAAAATCGGCATAGCCCATGAGTTTGGCTTTTTCGAGGCGGAGGGTGACCAGTTGCTTCACGACATCCTTGTTGTCGTTTTCGTTATCATTATTACCCCTCATGATATAGCCTTTGAAGATCTTTTCGCGCAGTTCCCGCTTGTCGGAATTTTGCAGGAAAGGCATGATGCTGGGGTTTTGCAGGGTAAAGAGCCATTTGCCCTCCAGTCCGGCTTTTTTGGCAGCATCGGCCGCATTGGCAATCTGGGCTTCGGTAAGGCCGGAAAGGTCGGCTTCGTTGTCGATAATCAGTTGGAAGGCATTGGTCTCTTTCAGCATATTCTGTCCGAAAGTAAGCTGAAGCAGAGCTATCCGGCCGTTCAGTTCGCGCAGCTTGGCCTGGTCGTCGGCGTTCAGGTTGGCCCCTCCGCGAACAAAGTCCTTGTAGGTTTCCTCCAGCAGCTTGGCCTGTTCTTTATCCAGCCCCAGGCCGTCGCGCTTGTCGTACAAAGCTTTGACACGGGCAAACAGCGCCGCATTCAGCGAGATATTATCGCGGTGCTGTGTGAGCAGAGGCGAAATCTCGCGGCTGAGCGCTTCCATTTCATCATTGGTATTCGCACTGTTCTGGGCAGAAAACACGATGGTAGCCTTGCTGAGCAGTTTCCCGCTTTGGTCGAGGGCTACGATGGTATTTTCAAACGAAGGCTCCTCCTGACTGGCGGTAATAGCCTCAATCTCCTTAGCCTGTTCTTCAATACCCTTCTCGATAGCAGGTTTGTAATGCTCTATCTTTATCTTGTCAAAGGGCGGGACGCCGAACGGCGTGGCATACTCCGTAAAAAACGGGTTATTCGTATCGCTTTCGTCTGCTGATTTGTTAGACGACGTACAAGCGCTCAGAAGCGCAACGATAAAACCGGTAGCAATAATTGTTTTCATTCTCATCGTAAAATTGTTAATACTTAAAATTGTTAATAGATTGTAGTTCGCAAAGGTATAGAATATTTCGTGATTTGCTCTACACACAGGATGTATTTGCAGGCAGTGGAGTTGAGAATTGAAAGTGACTTTGTTGCAACGGTAGTAAAAAAAGAAGGGTTTGACGCCGACAACGCCGATGTTGACGTCAACAATGCCATGGTTGACGTCAGAAACGCCAATGTTGACGTCAACAACTCCAATGTTGACGTCAGAAATGCCGCGGTTGACGTCAGAAATGCCGCGGTTGACGTCGGCAAAGCCAATGTTGACGTCAGAAATGCCGTGGTTGACGTCAGAAATGCCGTGGTTGACGTCGGCAACGCCAATGTTGACGTCAGAAATGCCGCGGTTGACGTCAGCAACGCCGTGGTTGACGTCAGCAACGCCGCGGTTGACGTCAGCAATGCCGCGGTTGACGTCAGCAATGCCGCGGTTGACGTCAGCAATGCCGCGGTTGACGTCAGCAATGGCGCGGTTGACGTCAGCAATGGCGTGGTTGACGTCGGCAATGGCGCGGTTGACGTCGGCAATGTTATGGTTGATGAAAATGCTCAATGCTCAATGCTCAACAACTTTGTTGCAACGCCGGTCAACGAATAATCCTGTCCTATAACTGCCGTTGCAACAAAGTCATTGAAAGTTGTTCGGACAATAGGGAGAAGAAACCTCATCTTCACCTAATTTTCAAAACAGAACAACCGCAGTAGTAGCCACGGGATAGCCCCCCCTTCTCTAAGCTAATTACCTCATTCCACCAATACGCAAACTATCCGGGGAACATCTGCCGGAAGGATACGGAACAATGAGGTCCGGTTTGTAGATATTCCCCGTGGCTACTACTGCGGTTGTTCTGTTTTGAAAATTAGGTGGCAATGCGGTTTCTTTACTTTATAAAGGATAGAGAGAGGCCGCTTCTCTAAGGGGGAGCCTCCCTCTAACTGTAACATTTTATTTCCTGTTACACGAACTGTAACAGCCTGTATTTTTCTGTTACATTCATATTACATCCAAAAACCCCTGTAAAATCAAGGGTTTTGCAGGGACGTATTACGCAGATTTCGGGGGTTTTCGGGGGTTTTTGCGGAAATTTACAAAAATGTGCCAAATCAGTCGGAAGAGGGAGGGCTTTGCAACAATCCTGTAATCAGCAGGTTTACGGTATGCAATGTGTCACAAAAATGTTCGTTTTAATGTGCCACAAATTTAGCGTAAAAGAATCGCTTTATCCAAATGATTATCAGACTTTTTTTTTCTATCGCCGGAAAGTATAACGTGAAAACCAAGGTTTTCGTGCAACATGTTACAGCGGTAATCGGAACAAATTTTAAATCCTGATAAATATGAAACGCAAGTT
>JAISMW010000052.1 GCA_031276545.1 Tannerellaceae bacterium | reverse complement strand
GGATGTCTTCTTTGCTGCTCATGATTTACGGATTGGGAAGTTTCTTCACTTTGCCGGTTTTCCACATTTGGGTAAAGGATTCTTTGGCGAATGCCGGCAATTCCCGTCCGGCGCCCCATGTATTCAGGCGGTTGTACGTCAGGAAACGGGGGAGACGGTTTATGACGGGAGCCAGCTTCAGTCCGTTGAGGTATACGGAAGGCTGCGCAAACAGGTATTTCATTCCCGCGGACATGATTTTTTTCGTGCGGTCTGCTTTGCCGAAAGCATCCAGTTGCTGCCGCCACCGGTATATCAGGTCTGCCAGGTCTATGCCGACGGGACATACCATATTGCAGGAATAGCAAAGCGAGCAGGCCGATACATTGTCCGAATACTTCTCCGGCGATTTGAGCATCCCCAGGTTGATCCCTACAGGCCCCGGTATGAAGTACGTATAGGCGTATCCCCCGCTCCGGCGATATACGGGGCAGGTGTTCATGCAGGCGCCGCAGCGGATGCATTTCAGGATTTGCAGATAATCTTCCTTTCCCAGGATGTCGCTCCGTCCGTTGTCCACCAGGATCACGTGCATTTCGGCTCCCGGCCGGGGCTTGCGGTAGAAGGACGTATAGGCGGTGACCGGCTGTCCGGTGGCGGAGCGTGCCAGCAGACGGACAAAGACGCTCAGCGACGCATGGTCGGGTATCACCTTCTCGATCCCCATCGACACGATATGCAGCGGGGGGAAAGAGGCGCCCATATCGGCATTTCCTTCGTTGGTACAGACCACCACCTCGCCGGTCTCCGCCACGCCGAAGTTGGCTCCCGTCATGGCGGCGTCGGCGGTCAGAAATTCGTTTCGCAGATGCAGGCGGGCGGCGCGGGTCAGGTAAACGGGGTCGCAGTTGTCTTTTTCCGTATGCAGTTTTTCTTCAAACAGTTTGCCCACCTCCTGCCTTTTCAGATGAATGGCCGGCATCACGATATGGCTGGGAGCAGCGTGCATCAGTTGCAGGATACGTTCTCCCAGGTCGCTTTCCACCACCTCTATTCCGTGCGCCTCAAGGAAAGGGTTCAGGCGGCATTCTTCGGTAAGCATGGATTTGCTTTTCACCAGTTTCTTCACCCGATGCTCCTGCAGGATCCGCAGCGCCGTCGCGTTGTGCTCTTCCGCATCCTTTGCCCAGTGAACCGCCAC
This sequence comes from Tannerellaceae bacterium, assembly GCA_031276545.1. The sequence continues at coordinate 4,407 of JAISMW010000052.1, read as the reverse complement.
TCCGTTGGCTTCGGCCGTTTCGGCAAAGCGGGAGAGGTAGCTGTCCAGGTGGGAAAGGCTGTGCATCTTGATACGACCGGCCTGTTCGCGAAGCTGTTCCCATTCGGGGAGGGCCTTTGCCATGCGGTCTCTTTTCTCGCGCACCATCCGGAGCGTCCGGTTGTGCCATTGCGCCTGCTCTCTGTTCTGAAGAAAGCCTGCTGCTGCTTTTGCGTGCCGGGAACTCATAATCCTGCGGCTAAAATTTGTACAATATGTATGAACTGTGCCGGATGTTTTTCCCGGCGGGCGATACCCTGCATGTGCATCAGGCACGAACTGTCGGCGCCGGTGATGTATTCGGCGCCGGTAGCGAGATGACCGGCCAGTCTGTCTTCCCCCATACAGACGGACACGGCAGGCTCCTCGATGGAAAACATCCCGCCGAAGCCGCAACATTCGTCCGTTATTTCCGGTTCGAACACTTCGACGCCTTCCACGAAAGACAGGAGGCGCCTGAGCTTGGAATAGGGAGGTATATTCAGTTCGCCGGCCGACGACAGATGCAGTTCCCGCACGCCGTGGCAACTGTTGTGTACGCTTACTTTGTGGGGGAATTTGCCGGGGAGGCTGTTCACCTTCACTACGTCGTGCAGAAATTCGCAAATCTCGTAGACAGGGCTGCTTGTACGGCTTTTGATAAACGCGGCACAACTGGCGGAGGGGGTCACCACATATTCGTACAACTCGAAAAGCCTTTCGAAACGGGCAATCAGCGAAACGGCTTTCCCCTCGAAACCGGCGTTGGCCATCGGCTGGCCGCAGCAGGTCTGGCGGAGGGGATACGCTGTTTCGACGCCCAGGCAGTCCAGCAGTTTGCAGGTGGCGACGCCCACCTCCGGGTAGACCGCGTTTACGTAGCAGGGGATGAATAAACCGGCTTTCATGCTCAGCCTCTGGTCTCCAGATAGACCATCTGTGTTTGAAGGTATTCTTCCAGTCCGTGTTTGCCGTCTGCCCCGCCGATTCCCGACTTGCGCCAGCCGGCATGGAATCCCTGCATGGCCTCGAAGTTTTCGCGGTTGATGTAGGTCTCGCCGAATTTCAGGGCGCGAATCAGCCGGAAGGCAACGTCCAGATTCTGTGTATATACAGACGACGTGAGACCGTATTCGCAATCGTTGGCCCAGGCGATGGCGTCTTCCAGGTCGGTATATTCCACCACCGGCAGCACCGGCCCGAAGGTTTCCTCCTGTATGATATCCATTCCCTGCGTGCAGTCCGTCAGTACGGTCGGTTCAAAGAAATAGCCTTTTGTTCCGATGCGCTTGCCGCCGCACAGGAGCCGGGCGCCCTGCGAGACGGCTTTGTCTACTTTTTCCTGCACCGACTTCAGGGCGCCGGCTTCCACCAGCGGCCCCATGTCCAGGTCGGCCGTTTCGGCCGGGTTGCCCGTCCTGACCGCCTTCATGCCGGCCACCACTTTTTCGAGGAAGGCTTCCCGGATGCTTGCGTGCACGTATACGCGCTCGCAGCAGTTGCATACCTGTCCGGTATTGATCACCCTCGAGGCGATGATCGACTTCACCGCCAAGTCGAGGTCGGCATCGGGCAGCACGATACCCGGCGCTTTCCCTCCCAGTTCCAGCGATACTTTCGTCACATTGGGCGCTGCTGCCGCCATGGTTTGTACGCCTGCGCTCACGCTGCCGGTCAGGCTCACCATGCCCACCTTCGGATTGGCTGCCAATTCCCGACCGATTACCGTTCCTTTTCCGTTTACGATATTAAACACTCCCTTCGGCAAGCCGGTTTCGTGCACAATCTGTGCGAAGACATAAGCGTTTTCGGGTGTAATCTGACTGGGTTTAATCACGATGGTATTGCCTGTCACCAGCGCCGGCGCCGCTTTGCGGGCAATCAGGAAGAAGGGGAAGTTCCAGGGCAGAATACCGGTGGTTACGCCAATCGGTTTCTTGAAGAGGAAGATATTTTCGTGCGGCCGGTCGCTCTGGATAATCTCTCCTTCGTAGCGTCGCGCCCATCCGGCCATATATTCCAGATAGTCGGCGGTGAAGAGTACTTCCACATTGGCCAGTCCCTGCGTTTTTCCCCCTTCGCGCACGATAATATCCGTCAGTTCCTGCGCTCTCTTCCGGATCCCTTCGGCCATTTTAATCAGATAGGCGGCGCGCTGAACCGCCGGTATACGTTCCCAGGCGCCCTGCGCTTTGGCGGCCGCTTCGATAGCCCTTTGCGCATCACTTACCGTACCGTCGGGCATACGCGAGATGACCTCTTCGGTAGAGGGATTTACTACATCAATCCATTTTCCGGACTGGTTTTCGATGAATGTTCCATCGACATACATTTTCAGTTCTTTCATTGCAATATAAATTTTTAAACAGGTGAAGTGAATTTCATGCTATATTCTGTTCCGGTTCATTTCCCGGTCTTAATTTTTCCCGGTTATATGCCACCATACGTGCAATCAGATCGTAAGGTACGGGTTTGTGATAAGGAAACCGGATACTTCCTTTGCCGGTATGATACGGCGCCAATTCGCTGCGGAAATGCGCGACGGCTTCGGGAAAGGGATAGAAACCCAGATGGCTCTTAAATCCTGCAAACTGTACGAGTATCTTCTTGATCCTGAATGTGGGCATCGCCCAACTGATACATTCGCCTGCATCCGGAGCGGTTTTAGCGATTACGCTACGCACTTCGTTCATTATGGCCTGTATTTCCGGGGGAAACGCCGCGATGTAGGCATCTATGTTTTCAGGCAGATTCTTCTTATCCATATATTATGTCGGTATAATGGAGCCTTTTCGGCGAAAAAGCTCCTGCTGATTATTCCTTCCGTCAGAATATTTTCCGGTAGCTGTGGCAGTAGGGCTGTGTGCCTTTGTGCGCATAATACTGCTGATGATAATCTTCCGCTTTCCAGAATGTGGAAGCGGGGGCCAGCAGCGTAGCCACCCGGTGTCCCATCCCGTTCAGGAGAGACACATACGCTTCGGCCATATCCTTTTCGTGCGCATCCCGGTAGAAAATACACGACAGATACTGGGAGCCGATATCCGGTCCCTGCCCGTCGGTCTGCGTAAAATCGTGCGTTTCGAAGAAGAGTTTCAGCAAATCCTCATACGTTGTTTTTGTGCAGTCGTATGTTACTTCCACACATTCCAGGTGTCCGGTTTCCCCGGTACATACCTGCTGATACGTAGGATGAGGAAGATGTCCTCCCATAAATCCGGTGGCGGTAGCCGTCACGCCGTGCGCCTTCATAAAATGATACTCGGTACCCCAGAAGCAGCCGGAGGAGAAATAAGCATAGCGGATGTTTGTATTTTCCATGATAATAAATTCAGTATAAGAACAGTCGGACAAATATATGCGGTTCTTTTCATTCCGCCAAGTTTTTTTACGGTGAACAGTTTATAGCAGTGAACAGTGAATAACGAATAGTGATGTATAGAATAGACGTTCGTTTATTTTACATAAAGCGGGGTGAGGGGGGGGTGATTTTATAAAGTGCAATAAATAAACCTGAGTTCGACGTAAGAACCCGTGTTTCGGGAGGAATTCTCCGATGGTTTGGGGTTAACCCCCATTAGCCTGCAAGGGCTTGAGCCTGGCTTGGGGAAGCCTCCTGATAGGCGGTCTCTGCCTCGATATTTCAGCCTTTTTCTCACGTCGAACTCACGTTAAATAAGCGAAAAAGGCTGCATTTGCCGGCACATTAAAACGAAGGTTTTTGTGTTGCAATTCACCTCCCCGCGAAGTGTAGCGTAACAACTCTCAATTCCATGTCGTTTACTTAATAAACAGCTACAATCTCCTGTAATTCACTGAGCCTGACTTTTCAGATTATCCCCTGTACGCCGTATAGACGTACATGAGATAATCCGGCAGCGAACGTTGCTCCGCTCATTAGCGGCACTCATTAACGCTCATCGTTGTTTATTAAGTAAACGGCATTGAATGCAGAATACCCAATCGTTGAGGATTTCCACATAAGGGCTTCCACCTCGTGGGCGAGCGTAAGAGGAACCGTTTTGCCGTCTTCCGCGCCTGAATCTGCGTCGGAAATACGCACTTAAGTACCTGGACTACACGCTTAAATGCCGGACAATCCGGCTTAATACGGTGGCGTTTTGGCTTAAGCCGGAACGCTTCTGTCTTAAGACAAAACCGTTTTGTCTTAAGACAATTCGGTTTTGTCTTTCGCTAGAAAAAGTTGACTCCCCAAAAGAGTTAAAGATGCAATTAAGAACGAAGAAACAACGAGCGTATTTTAATGAAGTGATTATACTTAGCGCGGGGTAAAAATGTGAGATGAAGATAGAAAAAAAGTAAGCATCTTTGTGGTGTCAAACCCATAAAAAGATGCTTGCAAAATTGAATCTCTTCGAAGAAGAAATC
>JAISMW010000084.1 GCA_031276545.1 Tannerellaceae bacterium | reverse complement strand
TCTGGCGACATCTTCCAGTGGCAGAGCAGCCCCGATAATGTGACATGGACAAACATTGCCGGCGCCACCTCGCCTTCGTATTCGCCCGGCATCCTGACGGCAAACGCCTACTTCCGCCGAGGCATAACGAGCGGCGACTGCGAAACGCAGTACACCGCCTCCACCTTAGTTGCGGTGAATCCGATTGTAACAGTCAACTCCATTTCCGACAAAGAGTACTACCTCAACACCCGCGTACCGGAAATCCCCTTCACTTCTCTCGCAGGCGGCAGTATCACGCTCACGTATAAGTGGACGAACAGCAATACGGATATAGGGCTGCCGGCGAGCGGAGAGGGTAATCTGCCTGAATTTGATGCCACAGGAATCGGACGTGCCAAAATCACCGTCACGCCCTACTATAACAACAACTGCTCCGGTACACCCACCGAGTTTTTTCTCACGATATACTATCTGGTGCCTGTCAATCCTCATCTCCGCTCCCGCGTTGTCGGAAATTGAGCGCTGATAACAACCGTTCGGACGGACTCCAATGCGTTGAATCAGTGCAAAGTTATGATCGACTCGTTGATCATGATCCTAAATCAATTCAGAATGAAGATTGATTCGTTGATCACGGTACTGAATTAATTCGGCATGAAGATTAATATATTGATCACGGTCATAAATCAATTCGGTGTAAAAAATGACTGCTTGCTCAGTATCTTGCATCGGTGCGACACAAAGAAAGCATCTGCAATGTGGGAAACGGCGTTACATTCATAGCCGCATTACCGCATTGATCTGTTATTCACTGTTCACTGTTCGTTATTCACTGTTCACTGTTCGTTATTCACTGTTCAAAGTTCCACGGCTGTTGTAATGAACCCGTTTTATTGTTTATCTTTGCGGGCCACCCTTGCACTTAACATGTACAAGGGATTTTTTTAACAGACAAATATTATCCATTTTAAGGTATGCGAACATATAAATTATTCAACAATGTATTCGGATGGATTACATTCGCGGTAGCTTCTGCGGTGTATTTACTGACGATGGAACCTTCTGCAAGCTTTTGGGATTGCGGCGAGTTTATTGCTTCGGCGTATAAATTGGAAGTGGGACATCCTCCCGGAGCTCCTTTCTTTATGCTTACGGCCAACCTGTTTACGCAATTAGTATCAGACCCCGGCGATGTAGCCCGGATGGTGAACTCCATGTCGGCAATCTTCAGCGGATTTACGATTCTGTTTCTTTTCTGGACTATCACCCATCTGGCACGTAAAGTCGTGGTGAAGGATGGAAAGGAAACCAGTACGGCGCAAATCATCCTCATCCTGGGTAGCGGCCTGGTGGGCGCTTTGGCCTATACGTTCAGCGATACATTCTGGTTCAGCGCGGTGGAAGGCGAGGTGTATGCCTTCTCGTCTTTGTTTACCGCCCTGGTGTTCTGGCTCATCCTGAAGTGGGAAGACGCCGCCGACCGTCCTCATGCCGACCGCTGGATCGTACTGATTGCCTATCTGATGGGGCTGAGTATCGGCGTCCACTTGCTGAATTTGCTTTGTATCCCTGCCATCGTGCTGGTTTATTACTATAAGAAGTTTACGAATCCTACCATGAAGGGCACACTCGTAGCTTTGGGCGTTTCGTTCGGCATCGTCGCCCTGATGATGTTCGGCGTGGTACAGGGACTGGTTGAGGTGTGCGGACTGTTTGAACTTCTCTTTGTCAATGTGCTGGGCATGCCCTACAATTCGGGCGTCTTTGCCTACATGATTATACTGGCCGGCGTGCTGGGCTGGTCTATCTACGAAACCATGCGTTCCGAAGTAAAAGAAACGCGCATGAAGATAGCCTTCATCCTCTCTATCGTACTGCTGGGGATTCCCTTCATGGGTAGCGGCTACTGGCTGGGTATCCTGCTGATCGGCGCCCTTGCCTTCTTCATGTTCAGACGCAGGGGAGCGAATATCAAACTACTGAACACAATCCTGGTATCCATGCTGGTGATTGTGGTTGGCTATTCGTCGTACGCCCTGATTATGATACGTTCTTCGGCTGCCACACCGATGGATCAGAATTCTCCCAAGGATATATTTACCCTGCGCACTTACCTGGCCCGCGAACAGTACGGTCAGGTACCGCTCATCTACGGGCAAACCTACGTGTCGGAAGTAAAATACAAGCGGGAAGGCAATAACTGCGTCCCGGTATATAAGGAAAAGAACCCGGTATGGGGACGTATCATCAAGCAGTCCGGCAGCGAGAAAGACCGCTATTACGTATCGGCATATACCAGGGATTACGATATGGCGGACGAACTGGATATGCTCTTCCCGCGTATGCACAGCTCGCAGCCGAATCATGTGCAGGCCTACAAGGAATGGGCGAATATAAAAGGTACACCCGTCAGGTACGACCAGTGCGGGAAAAGCGACACGGTGATGAAGCCTACCTTTGTGGAGAATCTGCGCTTCTTCTTCCATTATCAGCTCAACTTTATGTACTGGCGTTACTTTATGTGGAATTTCTCCGGACGCCAGAACGATATACAGGGACGGGGCGAAGCGCTTAACGGCAACTGGATAAGCGGCATCTCCTTTATCGACGAACCCAGGGTAGGCCCCTCCGACGGATTGCCGTACGACGTAGCCCACAACAAGGGGCACAACGTATATTATATGCTCCCCCTGCTGCTGGGTATTGTCGGCCTGCTGTATCAGGCCTATTCCGGGAAAAAAGGTATCGAAGGATTCTGGATTACCTTCTTCCTCTTCTTTATGACGGGGATAGCCATTGTGCTTTATCTGAATCAAACGCCCGAACAGCCCCGCGAACGGGACTATGCCTATGCCGGTTCCTTCTATGCCTTCTGCATCTGGATCGGATTCGGAGTAGCCGGGATGGCAAAGGCGCTCGAAAAGTATGTCAAAGCGCCGGCCGTTGTTGCCGCAACGCTGGCCTCGGTGGGCTGCCTGTTTGTCCCCCTGCAGATGGCCGGAGAAAACTGGGACGACCATGACCGCTCCAACCGCTATGCAACCCGCGATTTCGGACGGAACTATCTGGAATCGTGCGAACCGAACGCGATTATCTTTACCAATGGAGACAACGACACCTTCCCACTCTGGTACGCACAGGAAGTGGAGGGCATCCGCACAGACGTGCGCGTGTGCAACACCAGCTACCTGCAGACCGACTGGTACATCGACCAGATGAAACGTCAGGCGTATGAATCCCAACCTCTGCCCATCTCGTGGGAACGCAAGGATTACGTACAGGGCAAGCGGGACATAGCCCATATTTTACCCCTCACCGAACAGGCGGTCGATTTGAGCCTGGCGCTGGACTGGGTGCGATCGGACGACCCCAAGTACAAGAGACTTCCCCAATACAGTCAGGATATAGACTATATCCCGTCGGAGAAGCTCGTCTACAAGGTCGATTCGGCAGCCGTAGTGAATACCGGCACGCTCAGCCCCAAATATCAGCCCTATATGCTGAAAGAAATGACAGTCGACCTGCAGAACAAAAGTACCCTCGGCAAACAGGAACTGATGATACTGGATATGCTCCGGACGAACAACTGGCAGCGACCGGTATACTACGCCATTACGGTATCTCCCGACCAGTTTGCCCGCCTGGACGGCAACTTCCAGCAGACAGGCCTGGCTTACCGGATTGTGCCGCTGTCCACGAAAAACTCTCCTCTGGCCATTGATTCGGAAAAGATGTACGACAACGTGATGAACAAATTCAAATGGGGAAATGTAGACCGCCCCGGTATTTACCTCGATGAAAACATCACGCGCATGTGCAAGAGTTACCGGATTCACGTATTCGCTCCCCTGGCAAGAACGCTGATCAACGAAGGGGAAAACGAAAAGGCGCTCAACGTCCTGGATAAGGCCATGGAAGTGCTTCCTCCCGAAAATGTTCCGCTGGATTACAGCGCTATCTATATCGCCGAGTATTACTACCTGCTGGGAGCCAACGAAAAGGCCGAAGCCATCTACGACTCCATGGCGCAGATAGCCGCCGACAACCTGAACTGGTGTTTCCGTCTGAATCCGTCGCAACGCAAATCGGTCTGGTCTTTTATGGAACAGAATCTGATGGTTTTGCAGGAAGCCCTCCGCATGGGAGAAGAACATGAAGCAGAGTATGTAGCCAAATATAAAGAGCTGTTCGACAGCTACCGTATGAAATACTCCGCCCTGGCACAGGACTGACATGTTGATAGAACAACCGCCCTTCCTGTACAGGGTTTTCTTTCCGGGGGTGATCTGGAGGATGCCGGCCAAAGAAAAATGTGTGTACCTCACATTCGACGACGGCCCTGTCCCCGGGATCACCCCCTGGGTTTTGGATACGCTGGACAGGTACGGCGTGAAAGCAACCTTCTTCTGCGTGGGAGACAACGTTCGGAAGTATCCCGGCATCTATCAGCAGGTTCTCGACAGAGGACACCGTACCGGAAACCATACGTACAACCATATACAGGGCATCCGCTTTTTGACGTCGCGCTATATAGAGAACGTAGAAAAGGCAAGCGCCTATATCCACAGCGATCTGTTCCGTCCGCCACACGGACATATGCGTCTTCCGCAGGTATGGCGCCTCCGCCGGTCGTACCGGATTATCATGTGGGACGTGGTGACCCGTGATTACAGCCCGCGCATGACACCCGGCGGGGTGTTTCGGGCAGTACAAAAATATACACGCAACGGCTCGGTCATCGTTTTCCACGATTCCCTGAAAGCCGAAAAGAATATGAAAGAAGCCCTCCCCCGTTCCATCGAATGGCTGCAGGGAGAAGGATATAACTTTAAAATTCCCTAACGTATATGAGACACACTTTTTTATTCCTTGTCCTCTCCTTTCTTTTTTCGCTGCAATCTTTTGCCGCCGAACTGAAAGGAAAACTCGAGCAACTGAAAGACATCAGCGGCGTCGAGGAACTCACTTCGGAACACTATGCCGAAAAGTATCTGATGCGTATAAGCCAGCCGGTCGATCACCGGCGTCCCGAAGCCGGCTCCTTCACCCAGCGGGTAGTGGTTTGCCACGTGGGAACCGACCGCCCTACGGTGATCGTGACCGAAGGCTATGGCGGCCGGTACGCCCTGTCGCCCAGCTACCGGGAAGAACTGTCGATGCTGCTGAATGCGAATGTCGTCTTCGTAGAACACCGTTATTTCCTGGAATCCACACCCGAATCGCCGGATTGGGACTGTCTGACGGCTGAAAACTCCGCTTTCGATTTGCATCACGTAACGTCCACCTTCCGGGCGCTTTATCCGGGCCGGTGGATGAGTACCGGTATCAGCAAGGGAGGACAGACAACCCTGATATACCGCACCTTCTTTCCGGACGATGTGGATTTCTCCATCCCCTACGTGGCGCCGCTCTGCCGCGGTGTGGAAGACGGACGTCATGAGGGTTTCCTCCGCAAGGTAGGCACGAGGGCTGAACGCAAAAAAGTAGAGGCCTTTCAACTGGAAACGCTCCGTCGGAAAGAGGCCATGCTGCCCTTGCTGGAAGCCTTCTGCCGGGAGAAAAACCTTACCTTCCGCATCTCCGCCGCCGAAGTACTGGATTACTGCGTACTGGAATACTCGTTTGCCTTCTGGCAATGGGGAACGCCCGCAGGCAGTATCCCTTCGCCCGCATCCGAAGATAAAACGCTGTTCGACCACCTGATGAATATTTCCGGTCCGGATTATTTCGCCGAAAACCAACCCAACGCCACCTTCTTCGTGCAGGCCGCCAAAGAGCTGGGATATTACGGATACGATACCCGCCCGTTCCAAAAGTACCTCACCATTCCCCATGCCGCAGGCTACCTCAAACAGCTTATGCTGCCGCCGGGTGCAGAGCATACAGCCTTCGACCCTGCCCTGTACCAAAAGATATATCGTTTTTTGAAGGAGAACGACCCTAAAATCATCTTTATCTACGGCGAACTCGATCCCTGGAGCGCTGCACACGCTCCGGTCTTCAAGAAAAAGAAAAACGCCCGTTTCTTCTTCCAGCCCCGCGGCAGTCACCGCGCACGCATCAGCAATATGCCGGAAAAGACAAAGGAAAAGATAATGAAGCAAATCAATGAGTGGCTGACCAATCCATGACCCGCTCCCCCGGACAGCCTGTACTCCAGGTTTCTCCCTGAAAAGCATTGTCTTTGCCGTACAACCTCCCAATAAAAAACGTATATGCACATAGCGAATCCGATCATAGAGATGGAGGTGGAAGACGATTACCTGCTGGAACTCCAGGACAAGGAACGCTTCATCGACCGGCAAAACAGGCTGCTCGAAGAAAAAGACCGGGCTATTGAAGAACTGAAAAAGCAGTTGGCCGAAGCCTTGCGCCCCCGATCTTCTTCTTAAACGAAAAGGCAGCGCATTAGAAATAAAGCAGGAATATAGAATCCTTCCCTTTGTAAAACGAAACAGGAGCGAACCGGATCCCCGGTTCGCTCCTGCCGTAAACTGACCAAACCCAATAACTCCCTCCTTACTTCTGCCTGTATAGCCCGAATTTTAAAACAGCAAAGTAATATAGGATAGCCTGCAAGAGAACGGATGCCAGCCAGTATAATGAACTGACTATCTCATCATTCACCCAGTGAGAAGGCCCCAGTTCCGTCCAAAAATATCTGTCGAAAAACAGGAACGACACACCAAAGGGTATATTGAGTATGCCGTAAAGAACCGATGCAAACTCCCACTGCCATCTTAACACGCCAAGGAGATAAGAGACCGCCAGCACTACTGCAAACACGGTAAAGAACAGTTTCCACTTCGTTTTCATTTGTATGTAATTTAAATTAAACATTAAAATCCGTTAAATCTTAAACGCAGATAACAGCAAAAAAGTATTCCTGCAACCGCTTTTCCTGCCCGAAAAAATTTCTTCAACATTCAGCGAATACCCTCCCTCCCCGGTTCTAAAACAGACGGGATACACTTGCCCGCCGGTATTCGGATACTCTCTAAAATAAATCGGAACAGAGAGAATTTTTTATTTTATCAGGTTCAAATAGCTATTCTACCGGGTTAAAATAGGTATTCCACCGGGTTGAAATACCTATTCCACCGGGTTGAAATACCTGTTTCACCGGGTTGAAATAGGTATTTCACCGGGTGAAATAGATATTTCAACCCGGTGAAATGAATTTATATACCGGATAAAAAATAAAAATAAACGGTTTACTATATATTTTCAGAAAAAGAAGAGATGCTCCTCCCCGTTTCCACCCATTCAAAGTCCCCCCTGCAACCGCTTTTCCTGCCGGAAAGAATTTCTTTAACATTCAGGGAATACCCTCCCGACATAAAAACAGTATATTTGCATGGACGACCTCAAAGACGGAAACCGATGCAACTGTTCACAAGCTCAACACAGTCTGATGTCTGGAAAAATACAGACCCGCTACCGGAAACGGACAGCCTCCCACTGCCTGCGGTAGAGGCCGATGCGGATTTTATGGTAAAGAAAGCATTCCCCCTCCTCCATACGCCCCTGTTCAACAAGCTGATCGGGAATGCGCAGCCGGCGGCGTTCCTGCTATTCGACAAACTCAACGCACTCATACGCCTCCATGCCCGGCACGAATACACCGCCTCCACAGGCCTCACCTGTTTGCTGGGCGATACCTGCACGGAAATGAAAGGCGCCGAATACCGTCCGCGGAAATTAGACCGCTTCCCGCTCCCCGACCTGTGGAGGGAGTTCTACCGGATAGAAATCGGCGACTTCCCCACCTTGCTGCAAATGCTTTTCGTCCTCGCCACCAACTGGGGAGAAGGCCAAAGCTACAAGGTATACGAGTTTATGAACAAGGAGTTTCTGCCCGAAATCCGAAAGTTCTACGGCTTCGACCTTCACGGACTCAAAAAATCGCTGGCCAAACTGCCCCACTTCAATACACTCAATACCGTCCTGCAGTTGCTGGGAGAAGAATACTGGGACGCCGCCTTCGCACAGACCATGGCCGACAATATCCTCGCCGCCTTCTCTCCCCTGCTCGACAAACCAACCGCCAGAAAAGAATATGTACACGAAACCTATACGAAGAAGGAACTCCGCACCGTCTTTATCCACCAGCACAGTTGCATTTCCTACTGGATGTCGGACGCTTTCGGACGGAAAGACTCCCAAAAAGCCTTTACGGACTATTTTACGATCCGCTACCGTTATTACCGGAAATCCAACTATCTGACCACCACTCCCCCGGCAGCGCTGACCAGAAGCCCGCTCTCAATCTTCGACTTCGCACAAGCCTGCGCATGGGGACTCGCGGGAGAAGGCGAACTGCGCCGCGAACTGCTATCGGGAGTAAACGCAGAAGAATCGATCGCCCTGGCCTCCGCATTTCTTTTCAACATGCTGAAACCCTGGCAGCGAAACCGCTTGAAGGCCTACGCCGCCGGCGCCGGTTTTGCCCCGCTGAAAGAGCTGACAGAGAAAGTATCCGCCCACATCCTCGACGTCGAACTGCAGCGAGGAGACGAACGCACCGCCGTATCCCACCTGGCCATGAAACTCGAACGGATCGAGGGAGCCAAGCTATTGATCGACATCCTGAAGGCCTTCGGACAGGAAGCCTTCGGGCGGATAGACTTTTACTACACCGTAAACTATACGCGGAAAGAAGTACTCAGCCGCCTGCTCCGTATCTGCTATCCGGCAGAAACGGATACAGCCGAAACGCTCGCCAGCCTCGTGAAGCAAACCGGCGTCCCGAACGAACGCCTAGTCGAAGCCGCCGTATATGCCCCCCAGTGGCTGGAAATAGTAGAAGCCTGCACCGGATGGAAAGGACTGCGAAGCGCCGCCTGCTTTTTCCATGCCCATATCAACGAACGCTGCGACAGCCGGACAGACGCCCTCATCGCACGCTTCACGCCCGTACGGCGCGAAGACCTTTGCTTCGGAGCCTTCGACCTCGCCTGGTTCCGACGGGCTTATCGCGAAGCAGGCGCCCGACGGTTTGCCAAAGTGATGGAAGCAGCCCGCAACATCGCCTCCGGAAGCGAACATGCACGCCTCGCCGCCTTCTTCGACGCCGTGAACGGAAAAACGGACGCCGCCGACGTGCGCCGACAAGTGGAAGAAAAAAGAAACCGAGACCTGCTGATGATGTACGGACTCATCCCGCTCAGCAAGCGATCGAACAACGATCTGACCGAACGCTACCGCTACTTCCTGCAGTTTCTGAAGGAAAGCAAGCAATTCGGCTCCCAGCGGCAGGAATGCGAAAAGAAAGCCGCCGAACTGGGCATGCTCAACCTGGCCTTCAATGCCGGCTTCCCGAACACGGAACGCCTCCGGTGGAGCGTGGAGACCCGGACATTCAAACAGATAGAACCCCTCTTTGCCCTCCATCCCATAGACGGGGTGAAAGTCTGCCTCCGGGCCGACAGTACGGGCAAACCCGGCGTGTATTTTTTCAGGGCGGGCAAGGAACTGATCCATATTCCGGGGAAAATGAGGAAAAACCCCTACGTGATGCACCTCCGGGAAACAGCCAAACAGCTCAAGGTACTCTACACCCATTCGCAAGCGATGCTGGAACAGATGATGGAGGAACGCATCCCCTTCCTGATTTCCGACCTCCAAGCCTTCCGGCAGAATCCGCTCCTGCGCCCCTGGATCAAACACCTTGTCTTCATCACGCAGGACGGATGCACGGGATTTTACACCGACCAGGGGCTGCGGACAGCCGGCGGCGACCTCCTCCCCCTTCCCGCCCCGACAGCCGAAGTCCGCATCGCCCACCCGGTAGATTTGCACCGTGAACAACAGGAAGAAGCCTTCCGCACATACATCCAAAGCAAGGGAATCGTACAGCCCTTTGAACAGATATTCCGGCAGCGGTACGAAAAAACCGACGAAGAAAGGGCGCTCACCTGCTCCCTCTGCTGCGCCGGCGAACGCATACTGCCCGGCGACATGGCCGAACACCTGAAAGCACGCCACTGGGTACCGGTCGACGACGAAACATGGCAGAAGATATACTATCGGCAAGACCTCGTCGCACTGCTGGAAACCCAAGCCGGAGGACTATCCCCCGCCGACCTGGAAACCTCCACCCTGCAGCGGATACTGTTCCTCGAACGGGAATACAGCCGTCCGCTCCCTGTGGACGCCGTGCCCGACAGCATCTTTTCGGAAGTCGTGCGCGACATCCGTTCGCTCATCCACATCGCACACAATTCAAACCATTAATATAAAAACCTGTATGGGAAACTTTTTTAAATCTCTGTTCCCGTCTTCCGAAACGGAAAAGTCTGCCGCTGCGCAGGAAAAAGAAAATCGGAAAAAATTCGACGTCTTCAAGTACGACGGCGTCCGCGCACAACGAATCGGACAGATCCCCTACGCCATCAAATGCTTCAGGGAAGCTCTGAAGATCAGGGAAGACGTGGAAGTACTCCAGTTTCTGGCCGCCGCCTGCGCCGCCATCCACGACGCCGACGAAGCCCTGCTCGCTACGAACCGGCTGGTGGAACTGGAGCCGGATAATGCCGCCACCCTCCTCTCGCGTGCCTCCCTCTTCTACCAGACCGATCAGGGGAATGAGGCCATGGCAGACTGCCTCCGCGTGCTGGAGATGGACGCCTCCAACCCGGTGGCCTGGTACCTGGCGGGCAGGATCCGGAAAAACAGCGGCGATCTGACAGGCGCCGCAGACGCCTTCACCAAGGCGACAGACAGCAAGCCCGACTTCGTAGAAGCCTGCCTGATGCGTGCCGCCGTCCTGCTCGAAATGAACCGCCCCGAAGAAGCCCTCGCCGGTATGGAGAGCCTCGCAGAACTAGCTCCCGAAGAAGAAGCCGTCTACCGCCTGAGGGGTCGCATCCACGAGGCTCTGGACGATCTGCCGTCTGCTGCGGACGACTACAACCGGGCTATCGCATTGAATCCCTTCAACGAGGAAACTTATCTGCTGAAAGGAGCCCTGCTGCTCAGGGAAAGGAAATGGGAAGAAGCCATTGCCTTTTTCGATGAAGTGATCGAGCTGAACCCTTCCTTTTCGGAAGCCTACCGGGGACGTGCCAAGGCGAAAGCGGCAATGGGCGGCGATGTGGACGGAGCAGCGGCCGACAGGCAGAAAGCCGACGAACTGGAACGGGAAAAGGAACAGGAAAAAGAAGGCGAAGAGCCGGCAAAGCGTCCGGACTTCAACGATATGTACAAAGGCGGCATCTTCTGACCGCCTCCGGTATAAAATTTCTCCCGTACAAAAACAAAAATTCTCCCGCATGAAATTTTATTTTCATACGGGAGAATTTTTCACCTCCTGCCGGAGGATTTTTTTTCAGTTAAGTTTCCATCATTATTTTCCCAGTTCCCGGATCACCTCCTGATTGGCTTTCCGTACGGCAGCCTCCTTGACTTTAACCTGTTTGCGGTCGTACGTCATCAGTCCGTTCACTTCCCCTTCCACATCGGTAGTCTGCGTGTAGACGGCGGCCGAGAAACCCCTTTTCACCAGATCCTTCAGTTCCGCCGCATACTTCACGTACTGCTCCGTCACTTCGTCGGCATTTTTAAACTGGATATACCCCCAGTTTCGCTTCTGCCACCACAGGTGTTCTTCCAGCGGGAGGCCGATTCCCCCGTATTCGCCCAGTACGTTGACGCGTGCCGCATCAAAGAGATACATTGCCGGATTCGGATAGTTGTGCAAATCCAGCATGTCCCCGCAGGCACGGTGGTTGCCGCCGCTGGCGGGATTGATCAGGCGGGAAGGATCGTAATCCTTTGTCCATTCCACCACTTTCTCCGTATCGAACTGTCCCCAGGCCTCGTTGAAGGGCACCCATACCACCACCGAAGGATTCGAGATGCAGAAGTCCATGATTTCCTTCCACTCCTGATAGTAGTTCCTTACGGACTCGGCGGTACGCCGCTTGTCCGTTCCCCCGTTATACACGGCAGACTGCCAACTGTTCCCCAAATCGCCGCTGGGCATATCCTGCCACACCAGGATACCCTCCCGGTCGCAGTGGTAATACCAGCGCGCCGGCTCCACCTTTACATGTTTGCGAATCATGTTGAATCCCCATTCCTTTGTCTTTTTGATGTCGAACAGCAGCGCCTCGTCGGTAGGGGCAGTGTACAATCCGTCGGGCCACCATCCCTGGTCGAGCGGGCCGTAGTGGAAAAGATCCCGATTGTTCAACTGCATCCGCATCAAACCGCTCCCGTCTCGCTTGACGGATATTTTGCGCATGGCCGTGTACGACTTCACTTCGTCTATCACCGTGCCCGACGACGAGAGCGATACGCCGAGGTCATACAGATAAGGGTTTTCGGGACTCCACAGCGTCGGGTGGAGAAGATGCAGGCGAAGCGTCGATCCCGGCACTCCCCTGGCGGAGGCAAGCACCTTCCCTTTGTCCGTCAGTTTCACCTCCACAATGTCTGCAGAAGGACAGTTCGCCGTCGAAACGGTGACGCTCAGCGTGCCGCTGTCCACGCAGGGAATGCTTTTGATGGCCGTAATATGATTCGCCGCAGCCACCGGTTCGAGCCAGACGGTCTGCCATATACCGGTCACCGGGGTGTACCATATTCCTTCGGGTTTGTTCACCTGCTTTCCCCGCGGCTGAGAGCCTTTGTCGGTAGGATCCCACACACGGACAACCAGCTTGTGACGGTTTTTCCCGCCGAGGAAAGGAGTGATGTCAAACGAGAACGGCGTATACCCTCCCTGGTGCGAACCGATGAGGACGTCGTTCACAAACACATCCGCCTTCCAGTCGACAGCGCCGAAATGGAGTATGACGTGTTTGTTTTTCCAGCCCGAAGGCACCGTGAACTCCCGTTTGTACCAAAGTTCATTCGCATCTCCCACTTCCTTCTGAACGCCCGACAGAGAGGATTCGATGGCAAAGGGCACCAGTATTTTCCCCTCGAAAGCCTCCGGTTCTGCGGCTCCGCGCGGCGCCACGGCATAGTCCCAGAGGCCGTTCAGATTGGCCCACTCACTCCGCTGAATCAGAGGGCGGGGATATTCGGGCAATACACTGGAGGGGTTCACCTGTTCGGCCCATGGCGTCTTAATCTTGTCGCCTGCCGGTTTCCATTGTGCCTGCGCGCTCATTGCAGCGGCCAGGACACAGAATAATACAATTACTTTTTTCATGATATATTTGTTTGTAAAATAGGCGGGTGAAGATAGTACATATTTTTAAATTATCTACATTTGCCCGTCCTGATAATTTTCAGACAGTAAACTATTAATACACACAGACAATGCCTTATTTTTCATTGATCATACCCGTATACAACCGTCCCGCCGAAGTGGAAGAGCTGCTACAAAGCCTATCCGTACAGACGGCGAAAGACTTTGAAGTCATCATCGTGGAAGACGGTTCGGAAGACCGGAGCGAACAGGTGGCCGCTTCGTACCGGGACAGACTGGACATCGCCTACTACAGTATCCCCAACGGAGGTCCCGGCCAGGCACGCAACTACGGAGCCGGCAAAGCGTCGGGAGAATACCTGGTGATACTGGATTCCGACTGTATTCTGCCTCCCGGCTATATGGCCGCCCTCAGCCGGGAGCTGACCGCCACGCAGGCCGACGCCTTCGGAGGCCCGGACAGGGCGTCCGCACAGTTTACGGATATTCAGAAAGCCATTAACTATTCAATGACCTCGTTCTTCACAACGGGTGGAATCCGTGGAGGGGGGAAGGAACTGGACCGTTTCTATCCGCGCAGTTTCAACATGGGGATACGGCGGGAAGTATTTGAAAAACTGGGAGGATTCTCGCGGATGCGTTTCGGGGAAGACATTGATTTCAGCATCCGCATCTATAAGGCGGGGTATAAGGTGTGCCTGTTTCCGTCGGCCTGGGTGTACCATAAACGCCGCACGGACTGGAAAAAGTTCTACCGGCAGGTGTACAATTCCGGCATTGCCCGTATCAATCTGTATAAGAAATACCCCGATTCGCTGAAGCCGGTACACTGTATGCCGGCAGTGTTCACCCTGGGGACGGTGTGCTGCGTGCTGGGAAGTATAGTCTGTGTGTGGAGTTTGCTGCCTCCGGCTCTATACGCCGCGGCGGTGTGCGCGGATTCCGCCCGGCAAAACAGAAACCTCAGGATTGGTATCCTGTCCGTACTTTCCTCCTATATTCAGCTTGCAGGATACGGATTCGGCTTCTGTTCCGCGGTATGGAACCGGATTATACTGCACAAAGGCGAGTTTTCCGCCTTCGAAAAAACATTCTACAAATAAACCGCCTGCTGTCAGACGGCTTCGGAGGGTGATTTCCTCTTCTTATATCCCCGGTAGAGGGAATACCCTGCGGCGCCTGCCAGCAGCAGCAGGATCAGGAAAGAGCCGAAAGACGACACGTAGGCCGCGGCGATATAGCGGTCGGGCAAAAATTCAAACACAATGGTATGTTCTCCGGCGGGCACACGCATGGCACGCAGGATCCAGTCGGCGCGGAAATGCGATGCTTCCTGTCCGTCGATTTTCACCTTCCATCCCGGCTGATAGTATACTTCGGAGAAGACGGCCACCTGCTCTGCGGTGCTTCGGCTCTTATAGGTAAGACGATTGGGGCGATAATGCTCCAGGGTAATGGCAGCCGCTGAATCAGGCTGCGGGGTAAAGCCTTCCAGTTCCGGAGCAAACCTCCGGTCTACCACCGCCGTCTGCCGAGGCTGGAGGGTTTCCAGTGCGGCAATTTCGGCGTCCGCATTCTCCACGATCTCTACGTGCTGCACAAACCAGCAATTTCCGAAGGCAAACGGATTTTTCAGAGGGGGCTGTTCCGCATTATATATAATGTAGCGGGTGTTCAGCATATTCAGCGAGGGCGAGGCTTCCAGCGCCGGATAAATATCTTCCGGTGAGCGTGCGTTTTGCAAAGCGGTCACAATCTGGTGATACTCTTTGCTCAGCCTGTTCTCTATCAGTTCCTGGTATCTGCGCAGCTTCACCGCGTGGTAGCCGCCCACCGAGTGATGGAAATAGGAGACGTCCGTATTTTGCCAGGGATCGTTCAGTCCCAGCACCCGGAAGGAAGCGGTATCTTTCAGGATTTCCTTATTGGCGAGACCTTCCCGGTAGGTTTCTTCCGGTTTCTCGCGGGTATAGCTTCCGTCGTTGATGTAACGGCGGTCTACTGTCCAGAGGTCTGCAAGAATCAGGACGGCCATTCCGGCGCTCACCAGCGTTGCGGTTTTCCTGTTCCCTGATTTGCCGAACCATAGAATCAGCCCGGCTCCCAGTAAAATAAAGACTAAGGAGCGGAAGGCGTCGGAGGAAGCCAGCGAGGCTCTGTCGGCAAGCAAAGCCGTGTAATACCATTCGGGCACCTGGCTTGCAAACTGTGCATCATAAGCAGAACGGAAATCGAGGAAGAGGGAAGGAGTCAGCCAGATAAGCAGGCAGATACCTCCGGTTATTCCCAGCGACCATGCGAAACCTTTTTTCAGCAGTTTGCCGTCCACCTTTCTGTCCAGCACCCGGCGAAGTCCCCAGACGGCAATCACCGGAAAGACCAGGCCGGGAATCACCAAAGCCATTTCCACCGTGCGGAACTTATTGTATAAAGGCAGATAGTGGAACATGATGTCGTTGAACGCATCAAAGTTGCGCCCCAATGCCAGGAAAGTGAGGAACATGCTCCCTCCGAACAACCACCACTTCAGATGGTTGCGAATGACGAACATTCCCAAGACGAACAGGAAACAGACCAGTGCGCCGAAATATACGGGGCCGGAAGTAAATGTTTTATCTCCCCAGTAGGTATAAGTCTGCACCTCTTTGCCCACCTGGGCATTATGCTGTTTCAGCGCTTTGTACAGCTCGGACGAACTGTCCAGCGTACCGCCCGATCCCCCGCCGTAAACATTGGGAATCATTACGGTGAGCAATTCTTTCCAACCGTAGCTCCACTGGAACGCATAGTCTTTGTCCAGTCCGGTGGAGGCTTTCTCCACCTGTCCGGTTTCATCCGCTTTGGGAGTGAGTTCGGATTGTCCGCGGATGGAATGTTGCCCCAAGTCCCAGTTGGAATACATTCCCTGCGCATTCGGCATGATGGCCAGGACGACGCAGGCAAGCATAATGAGTGAGGCTTTCAGCCATTCGCGGTGTGCTTTTTCCCAGACCACCTTGTTAAAGGTATAGCCTGCATAAATGAACAGGCAGAGCAGCACCAGATAGTAGGTGATTTGTATATGCCCGTTCGAAAGCGAAAAGGCTACTCCCAAGAGGAACAAAATCCCTCCCCACAGATATTTTCGCCTGAACAAAAGCGTCATTCCAGCCAGTACCAGCGGCATATAGGCTATCACGTAGGCCTTCACGATATGTCCGGCCCCGATAATAATCATGTTGTAGGAGGCAAAAGCAAAAGCGATTGATCCGGCAATAGCCAGCCACCAGTTTACCCCCAGCGTATACATTAATATATAGAAACATATCAGCCCGATAAATATCATGGCTGCATGTGAATATCCCGGCATCTTCAGCCAGTGATCTATTATACTGTAGGAAGGCAGTTTCGGCGCCGGGCTTCCATATCCGGGGCCGTAGGGCATACCCGAAAACATGGCGTCCGACCAGACGCTGAACTCGCCCGGTTCGGCCGTATCGGCATATTTTTGTGTCTGGCTTCCCCCCATGCCCGTGGCTTTGATGTTGTCGCCCTGTACAATGGTCTTACCTTCAAATACTGCGGGGGCAAAATACACCATCGTCAGACCCAGGAATAAAACTACGGCCACGATGTGTTTGCCTGCTTTCTTTATGAGACTTTGCATATACATTATATCTTTCATTTTAGTTATTAAACTCTTCCTTTGAACCACTTAGCCGCATAAAACCGGATGGCAAACCAAAGATGCAACCCTATCGTAGAAAATGTGCCGTAATAGTGACACATAATGCGGTACCTTTCTTTTAACGAAGTTTTCCTTTGTATCGTACTCAATCCTCCATCTAAAAAATCAGAGAGAATCATCCGTGTATTGAGTATGGATTTCGCTTTTTTCATACATCGTATACACCAGTCAAAATCGGATGAATACCTGTACTGTAAATCAAACAGCGGAGCGACTTTCCGCTTCACAACAAAAGACTGGTGAGAGACCCTCATTCCCATACGGAAACTTTTCCACGTCAACCTTTCGGGCGTTTTCAGCCGTCTTAATCCCAGCTTCTCTCCTTTGCTGCCCGTCAATGCTGTTTCTCCGTACATAATATCCGGCAAAGCCGTATATTTTTGCAGCAAAGCAACCATTTGCCTCACTGTGTCCGAAGAATAAAGCGTATCCCCGGCATTCATAAACCAGACGTAATCCCCTTTAGCTTTTTGCAATCCTTTATTCATCGCATCATACAATCCCCTGTCCGGTTCGCTCACCCAATAAGCAATACCCGCCTCGTATTGTCGGATAATACTTACCGTTCCATCCGTCGAACCGCCGTCAATAATCAGATATTCCACACCGGAATACGATTGATTCAAGACACTCAAAATTGTTTCCGCCAGACAATGAGCGGCATTGTAAGTGATGGTGATAATGGAAAAAACAGGATGATGGTTCATGAACAGGTTTATTTTACTTTATGCCGGGATAGGGGGGAACAGAGGCACATGGTTGTACTTCATCTCTTTCTTCCTACCAGTATAGTATCAAAATACAGTCCTTTTTTTGCAGGAAGAATAAAAGATAATAATACACCCGTAAGGGTAAATGGAGAAATAAAAATCAAATTAATTATTATATTCACAAAGTGATTTTTTGTATATAAAATTTCTCTTATATAAGATATCCATAATTGAGTAATAACTTCAAAATAATTTCCTGTCTTATCGGCAATAATAATCTCAAATCCATATTTCTCTAAAATAAGTATTAATCCATTGGTTGTAAAACGACGAAAATCGTATGGCAGTTCATGTTCAAAACAAACAAAAGGAACAGTGATTAAAATTTTTCCTCCCGGCTTTAAAATACGATTAATTTCCACCAAGGATTCATCAAGATTGGGAACATGTTCTAAAACCTCATTGGATAAAATACTGTCAAAGGTTTCATCTTTGAAAGGTAAATTTTTCCCGTCATAATAAATATCAACATGCTCATTGTGATGAGAATGTCCTTCATTTTCTACATCTATTCCTATATATTCCGAAACATGACTAAACAAATGTTTATATGGTTTGGACCCACATCCAAAATCCAATAATCTTCCGTTTAGTTCATTTGCATATTTCTTCATTACGTTTGCTAAATGTAAACGAAAAAAGAAAAAAGGATTTATAAATACACTGATTAAGTTGGGGAAAAACTGCTGACGTTTGTAGAAATGCAACATTGTTAGAAATTATTAATCACTTCAATCACTCTATAAATATCATCATCTGTATGTCCATAAGAAATCGGTAAGCTTAGTGTCGTTCTATGAATTTCTTCGGATACAGGATAGTTGTTTTTATCCAACACACCTTGCATGGCCTTTTGTTTATGCGGAGGAATCGGATAGTGAATATCTGTTTTGATATTGTTCTTCAATAAGAAATCTTTCAACTCATTTCTTTTAGGATGGCGTATATTAAAAATATGATAGACATCGTAACAATCATTAGAAACAGATGGTTTTATAAAATCAGACTTTAATTCCTTTAAATATATTTGGGCTAACCTGCGTTTATGAGAATTTATTTCATCCAAATATTTCAATTTGACAGATAAAAAAGCTGCCTGTATTTCATCCAAACGTGAGTTGAATCCAATATAATCATTCTGATATTTTATTTTCGAACCGTAATTCCGGAGGGAACGGAATACCTCATTCAGTTTTCCATCATCCGTTATGATTGCTCCGGCATCACCTAATGCGCCTAAATTTTTTGTCGGATAAAAAGAATAAGCGCCAATACCAAATGTACCTACTATTTTGTTTTTATACATTGCACCATGTGCCTGTGCACAATCCTCTATGACCGGCAATCCGTATTTATTAGCAATACGCATAATATCTTCCATTGAGCAAGCCTTTCCATATAAATGGACAACCATAATTGCCTTTGTTCTTAAGCTTATGCTTTCTTCGATTTTTAACGGGTCAATATTGTAGGTTGTAATATCAGGTTCCACTAAAACAGGCTTTAACCCGCATTGCAAAATTGACAGAATAGTTGCTATATATGTATTTGAAGGAACAATAATCTCACTTTGGGGTGGAAAATTATATATTCGCAAGGCTAACATTAAAGCATCCAGTCCTGAGGCAACTCCTATGCAATATTGACTTCTGCAATAAGTTGCAAAACCTTGCTCAAAAGCTTCAACTTGTTTCCCTAAAATATACCAGCCACTCTTAAAAAAGTCATTTACCTTTTCCTGGTATTCCGCTTCAAAAGGTTTATTCAGATTTCCTAAATGTTCGTATTCAATCATAAGGTTCGTATATATAATCATCCGGATTAAAATACTCTGAAGCTAAAACCATAAGGATGGCATCTTTGCTGAAATGATGCATATTATGATAATCATTAGGGTAAAGAATCAAACATTTATGTGGGGAATCCAATAAAAATTCCTGCTTTTCTTTTCCTGTATTGTTCGATATAGTACATTGTCCCTGCAAACAAATAGCGGCCTGTATGGTGGTATGATGTCGATGATTTCCCCTTATGGAATCATCCACTCCATAGATATAAAAAATTCGTTTTATATCGAATGGGATTACTTTTTCAATCACAGTCAGGTTTCCACGATTATCAGTAAATGTTTGTAAGTCTATAATTTTTGCCATAAGATAAATTCATTTTTTGTGTAACAATCTTTTGTAATGAAACTCTTTGAATCCTCTCCTGATAAATGTTTCCGCAAGATATTTACAATAAATCCATCCACGCAAATATTGTTCTTCTTTTTCTACAGAAGGATATTCTTTACGGATAAATTTGATTGTTTTCACGTAAGGGTTAAACAGAAGAGTGATTGCGGAATCATTTCGTTGATAATACGGACGGGGAGAAAAATAATTCGGAGAAACGAACGTGAGTGAATGAAAATGAAAGAATATTACCTCGAATTTTTCTCCTGTATTCAAAACTTGACCCATCAGTTTCCCATTTTCCTGTTTGAATGAATATTGCTGCATATTCCAGGGTGCAACACCACCTCCCAAGTGTTTTAATACATGGACTCCTTCAAAGCGAACAGGCCAATCGTCCAAATATTTCTGGTCGCCAAATTTTCCATTTTCAAATCGGTTATAACACCATTCCAGGCAGGCTTTTCTCCACCAATTCAATGCCTCCAATCCTCTTTTATCTTTTTTGAATGTAACAAATTGGACACAATAAATTCCTGTTTTTTCCTCTTGATTGTATTTGGCCGTATATCGATGGGGAGTAATTAAAACAGAATTATCTCCCATCTCGTCAATCAACGGTTGAGGTGATGAAAAAAAACACAAATCAGAATCAATATATGTGCAGTGTTCTACCTCATAATGATTCAATACATAAAGAATCGTTGAAGATGTGCAAGTCCAACAATATTCTCCCCTTGTACGCCTTGGCTTTACTTTCAATAATTCTTCATCTTCAAATTTCGATAAAGAAATAACCGTTATAAATTTCAGATGCAAGGATTGTAATATATCATCACATTCATCATTGAATGTAAATACATATAAATGAAAATCACGGCAATGTTCAAGCAATGAATGATACATCGCCAATCCTCTGGAAAGATACGTTGAATCAAAAAGAGTGCAAAAGTTAAGCATTGGTTTTTCTTGTAAAGAGAAATCCTTTATATTTAGATTTAATATTTGCAAAGTCTAATGAATCAAAGTCAAATATAAATCTATAATTATTTTCTTCAAAATAAGAGATAAACTCCTTTTCATTAAAGAACCTGCATGGGTAGCTTGCTTCATATATTCTGGCTGGAACCTTCTGAATAGTTATTCGTTCTTTGTCATTCAGTGTAAATCCTGTTCTGTCAATAATAATGTATTGGATTGGATATACAAAAGCTTCTTTTAGTATCTTATAAGGTTTTTCTAAATATTGCAAAACGCTTGAGAAAAGAATAGTATTTATTTTCTCTTCTGATCTTTGGTAGCATTCGTCAAGGGATGTGTAGAAATGTAATTGATCATTCAGGAATGATTCTATTCCAACTTTTACATAGTTGGGTTGCTCAACAATATTCCATGATACTTTGGGCAACGAATCCAGAAATATTTTGTTTTGATAATATGTACTTCCTAAAGAACCGCCAAAATCTATTATATGTAAATTACCTTTATTTTGAGCAGCAACCCACATCAAGGCGGATAGTAACTCCCACGAATATTCAATCTTGTCAAATATCACGGAATCTCGTTCATAAATAGCTTCTCCATTTTTCACTTTAAGCAAAGATGTTTTAACCTGATTTATTATATTCTCGGCTTCATAACCAGTGGAATATTGTTGAGCATCTTTCCAACTTTTAAAATTCCCATACCATCCATATCCTTTTAAAAGGAGAAATAATTTATCCGGGAATAACTGTATGAAGTTTTGTTTCATTTTGCAAGTATTTTCTTGAAGAACGATTTAATCCTGCTTTTTCTCATGGCATACCGGAAATACTGTCTATACATTTTCCTGGCAATTGGAGACTCCTTTATTTCTATTGAATCGATGTGAATAGGTGTTATTGAAAGTATTACTTTAAACTCATCACTTACTTCGCAATTAGTTCCACTACCATCACTCCCATTATGAAATACTAATGAACGGCCTGGATATAGCGTAAGTTTATTCTTCAAAAAAGCGGAAGCATACCAGCGTATAGCCCACGAACCAACTTTGCCTTCCACTTGCTTTTTTAGCATTTTCGTGAAAGGATAGCTCCCTTCAAAATCGAATTCTTTTGTCTTACGATAGTGGATGAGCTCTGATAGTAGTTTTGATCCGTCGGGTTCGAATAAATTCCATCCTCGTTTCCAGGTTCCCCAACCTAAACAATCTGCTCCTTTCACGAAAAAAGTTTCAAGTAAATTCCCTTTAACAGGATAAATATAACCGTGAATACTGATGACCTCTTCTTCATTTTCATAAAAATTCAGCCCTTCATTCATAAATTTCAGAAAATATGGAGAAGTAAGCAGATCATCTTCCAATACAATGATGCGGCCATATTGATTCACAACCGTTGTAACGCCGTCGATAATATTGTTTGCAAGCCCCCAATTCTTTTCCCGTTCCACAACCCGAGTCGATTTAAATCCGGTAATAGACCGGATGTGTTTTCGTGTTTGCTCTACCCCTTCCCGTGTTTTTTCGTCTTTATAACCATCCGAGTAGATGATTAAATCGCTATCCGAAGCATATTCGTTTTTCAATAATGCTTCAAGCGTTTGCCGGAGATGCTCCGGTCTGTTATAGGCAAATATAACAATGGGCGCTAATACCATATTGTATACGATTGGATTGGAGAAATCAAATTGATATTTTCCAATTTGTTGATTTTAAATACATTAAACATACATTCCGACTAAAACATGACTAAAATACGACTAAAACATGACTAATTCCCATGTGCCATACGCTGTACTTTTCAAAGTCTGCCATGAACGATTTTTTTGTCTAAAATACCTTTGACGTCAAAAAGTATAGCCGGTCGATTCCGGATAACACTGAAATCAATATTCCTGAATTCCTCATGGGCAACAGCCAATATAATTCCATCATATTTTTTGATGTCCGGCATGTTGTCTTGCAGATCTACTCCATATTCTTTTTTTACTTCTTCCCTGATAGCATACGGGTCATAAATATCTACTTCGGTACCAAAATCTTTTAATTCCTTAATGATATCCGTCACTTTTGTATTGCGTGTATCCGGGCAATTTTCCTTGAAGGTAAAGCCCAATACCAACACTTTACTTCCGATGATTCGGATTCCGTGAGCAATCATTAATTTGATGGTTTTAGATGCTACGAAATATCCCATGCTATCGTTTACTGTCCTGCCCGAAAGGATCACTTGAGGATTATAACCTGATTGCTGTGATTTGTGAAGCAGATAATAGGGGTCTACTCCAATGCAATGCCCCCCTACCAATCCGGGCGAGAATTTCAGAAAATTCCATTTGGTGCCGGCTGCTTCCAGTACTTCGTGGGTATCGATTCCCATTTTGTCAAATATCAATGATAGTTCGTTGACGAAAGAGATATTCACATCCCGCTGGGCATTTTCTATGGCTTTGGAGGCTTCGGCCACTTTGATAGAAGACGCCCTGAATACTCCCGCCTGAATAATCGATCCGTATAGCGTTTCTATTTTATCGGTGATCTGCTCATTCGACCCGGAAATCACCTTCTTGATTGTGGTCAACGTATTCTTCTTATCCCCTGGATTGATTCTTTCCGGAGAATATCCGCAGAAGAAATCCATATTGTATTTTAATCCGGAATATTTTTCCAGAACCGGCACGCAATCTTCTTCCGTACATCCGGGATATACAGTGGATTCATAAATAACAATATCTTCTTTCTTTAACACCTTACCCACCGTTTCGGATGCTTTCAGGAGGGGAATCAAATCGGGTGTTTTAAACTTTGTAATTGGAGTAGGTACCGTTACGATATAGATCGTACAGTCTTGCAGGGAAGTCGTCCGATCACTTAATACCAGGCCGGCCGGAGATGATACAGAGCAATCCAACACCTTATTTAAAGCGTCGCTACTTATTTCCTTTGTCCGGTCTACACCATTCTGCAATTCTTCTATCCGTCCGTTGTCTATATCAAAGCCCACAACCGGATATTTTTTTGCAAATTCAACAGCCAGCGGCAAACCCACGTAACCAAGTCCTATAATTGCTATTTTCATAGATTTGTTCGTTTTATAAATAATCAATATGATGCCATTCAGATAATATGTGTGTTGAGCCTGTATGCTTCTTTCATCATTAGTTTTATCACCATCTTATTTGCCTCATTCCGGATATAATAATCTTTAATGACATTATCTTTTTTCATCAATTGCCAGATTACATATACTATATCCACTTGAGGGTAAAAGAACGCTTCTCTTTCCACATCTACAATAGAATCTATTCCTAAGGGAAATCTGATTATTCGGAAACACATATTCAAATAGTGTATGCAATGCTGCACTATTGGTGGAATATTATTTTGTCTGATTTCAATTCTCAAACATTCATTTGTACTCAATTTGGATAAGGAACTCAGCATTTGTGAATACAATTCAGGTTTTTGATATGACTTTGCATAATCAAAAGGAATTTCAAAAACAACTTCCTTCGCACGGAGAACAGGTCTGTCACTTTTCTCAACTGGTTTTCCCCAGTCTTCCCGATTTCTTTGAATAATGTGTTCATTCAGGGCATAATGAATATTCATATCATCCCACCATTTTTCGGGGAAGAAGTTTTTCCTTCGGTTGGACGCGATAGGATGCCACTGATGATATATGGGATATTTCTTTTTGTTTATGCGAGTGGACGATATTCCCAATGATGTAATCCGGTGGTGAAGATCTCTATCTTCCACACCCCAGAAGGCATAATACTCATCAAATCCGCGAATATTTTCAAGAATTTCTTTATGTACAAGACATACGGCTCCAAGGGAATCTCCCGAATCATCCAGTTTTGATGTATTCATGTGTGATAAAGACTCCCACTTGCTGTAAGATTTATTCAGCCAATATACTGAAGCAAATACGACCGATTCCTTTTTTGCCTCCGAAACTAATCCTTGTACAACATCGGGAGAATAAATCAAATCTATATCGCCGAAGAGAATATATTCGGATCCCGACAAACGGACACCGATATTTAATGCATGTGACCTGTTCCAGGGATAACCGATTGTGCAGGCATAATAATAGTTTGCAAAAGAATAAGATTCCACTAACGGTTTAATATCCTTTGCAAAGGAATCCGAACTTCCATAATCAATAAAAATTACATCAAAATCCATGAAAGTTTGATTTACGAGCGAGTCTAAACATCGTTTTACCCGTATAAATTCCCTGTCACGATAACCAAAAACAATGGATACTTTTTTATTCATTTATTGAGTTAATCAGTTTCTTTCGCGTTTCCAGGATATATTATTCTTAATTGGTTTTGCAGGATTGCCGGCAACCAATGTGTTTGCAGGAACATCATTTGTTACTAAACTCTTTGAGCCAATGATTGAATTTTCCGAAATATTTACACCTTTTAATATGATTGAACCCGTTCCAATCCATACGTTATCGTGGATTTGTATAGGTTTATCTTCATTGATCCTATTCATAGATGTATTATCAATAATAGGATGTCCATCACCATTCCATAAGTCTATGTTGTCGCTAAACAGAAAGTTATCTCCAATTACTATTTGGTTGTTTTTCCCAATGGAGAAGAAACGAGCCCCACCAACATAACCGTCTTTTCCCAATCTAATGGTAGAAAAATCATCCAATACTGAAAATAAAGAATTTAGTATTGTATTATGAACTCCAATGTGGATAGATGAATTGGATGAAGAGATACAAAATTCACACTTATTGATATGTCCATATTCCCCAATGTAAATCATATTATTATTCCCTGTTATACTAATTTTGCAATGCCTGATTGATCCTGTTTTTACCACATTGTTACTTCCGTTTATTTTTAGGGAATTAAACAGACAATTCGCATGGACTTTGTTTTTCCGGAATCTCACCCAATTTATTATGGAGCTTATCCGGTTTGCATATTGATAGACTTTTGTCATCTATATATTACTCATAATTTCTTAAATACGGGGAAGGAAGAAGAGAGCCTCGGTCATTCCTCCCCCAGGAGTCTTAGCCTTCTACCGGGCCGTCGCCACTTTCATCTTCACTTTCATCTTCATCTTCACCTTCGTCTTTGCCGGCAGGAGCGGTTGATCCGCCCCACTCTTCCCAGAAGATATTATCCGGGATGAGCGAGCGGGCAGCCACCTTATTGCTGGAGGTGCGAGTGGTTTCGGGGATGAAGCGCACCCGTACGCCGGTGATGTGCGTAGCTTTCACCTTCTCTTTCGAGTCTACTCCCTGCTTGGTGGCCACGGCAGTGAAATAGAACGTACCGATGCCATCGAGCTTCACTGTGCGCCCCTGCGCCATATAGTCACCCATCACGCCGCCCAGGTCTTTCAGCACGGCGTAGGTGTCGGCGCGACTGACGGTGGAGATTTGCGCAAGGCGGTCGGCCACCTGGTCGGTGCTGACGGGCTTGCCTACTGTAACGGACTTCGGATACCAAAGGCCATTAATTTTCTGTTGAATTCGCTTAAAAAATGCCATAGTTTATTGCATTTAATGTCCCTGGCGCACTTTCAGTGTGGTAGAGCTCAGTGACGGACTTAGCCATGCTCAGTGACGGACTTAGGTAGTCACAGTGACGGATCGAGGTTCCGTCGTTGCTACACCCTCTGCGGCTTGCCGGGGGGAGGTTTATACTATTTAATTTGGATTGCTTATTGAACGTATACATTTGTGTATTGTTCAAGATTCATTTCTTTGACTGAACCATGCGTGATAATCTCTTCGATAAAGAAGGTTTGGGGCAATTATTTTTAGGAATAAGGCACCATTTCTTATTTGAGAAATCAATATTTGAATCTCTAATCAACTGTGTGACAAAAGGGAAAAACTGATATTTATTCAATATCAAATCTCTTGCCTCTTCTATATAATTCACTTTTTCTTCAAACAGATTGTTTTCGATAGCATCTTGTATGATAGAAAGCGACTTCTTTCTGTCGTTCGGATCAATCAGGATCATAGATTTTTCCGGGAAATACTTTGTGATGTTTTTTGCACCATAATATACAGGTACAGTCCAGGACAAAAAACAATCTGTTATCTTTTCTGTCCAGTAATCATTGCAAGAATGATTTTCGATGGCAATACTGTATTTGTACGGATAGAGTCCATCAAACTTATCATCAATAGGGGTGAAGCCTCTTCCCCAAAGATCGAAGTTCATATTTTCCTGAAGCAGGAAATCTTTGAAAGACATTCTCAGAATGTGTCCGTCTTTATCTTTTGCATCACTGGTAATCCACGACAGCGTTTTTTTCTTATTCGAAACAGCTTCCGTTTTTGTAAGATGGAGCAGTTCATCGTACGATTTATTGATATGCCAGGGCAATGCGGTTTGCGAATGGATGATATCAGGAGAATAACGCTTATCCCAGAATGTGTATACTCTGCTGAAATATCTGAACGACCGGATATGCCATTTGTAAAGTTCTATAGGAGATTCCTGCGAAAAAAGCCACCGGGCTTCCGGGGATACTTTCAGGAGTAAATTTTTCCGGGGAGCATTCAATACCACTAAAAGATCGCATTGGGAGTTATTGCTTTCCGTAAATTCTATTCCTTCCCACATCCGGGAATATCCGGGCGTTTGTCTGAATAGATCCGGTGCGTGCCAGTCTTTTACAATCCTAACCAACATAGTTTTTTCTTACAAACAACACATTGCCCATATCTTTCCATAAAAGTTCTTCCTTCGCAACTTCAAACCCCATTGAGTTGAGCCATTTTTTATAATCATCATATAAGATGGAATTTTCATACATTTCCATTAAGCTGACTTCCGTATAAATAACCTGTACGGTATGTATCATTTCAGTAGAGGATTTCAGGACTCGATATTCCATTCCCTGCATGTCGAGCCATAAGACATCAATATGGTCGATGTTTTCTTTCTTTGCCCATTCATCTAATGTGATAGTTGGGACAACTTCCTTCTTGCTGAAGGTAATATGGGGATGTACTTTGAGATGTTCCTGTGGCGCCAATAAAGAGCTGGATGTAGCAGGAGAACCCGGTTGATTCGTATTTTCACTGATGTTCATCTCACATTCTCCATTATAATCGGCCAACGCCATCTTAAATATCTTCACATTTCGATATTTTGACACTTGTTGCTCCAATATGTGATAGTTCACTGCCACAGGCTCAAGTGCATAGATGGATGCATTCGGCAGCATTTTTGCAAACCGGATTGTGTCTGCTCCGTCTGCAGCGCCTGCATCTAAAATCACGGGGTTTTTGACATGTTTTATGTACTTACGTATATCCCTATGGGTTATCTGCGATTTGTTAAAATTGAATATCATAAAGCGTTTTTATTAGTATAAATTTTTTATCCCCATCATCTCCGTTTCAAGAAAGACACCAGTTCCTGAAAAATAACAGCATTACTCAGTTTCATCATCGCGGCGTATAGCAGCGCGGTTATCATCACTTTCAGTAGAATGAGCATATATATATTTTCAATCCTTAGCGTTGCGAACCAGGCAATGCCAATACATCCTGATGAGATTATAAAGTAGGGGGAGATATCTTTTATAAAGTCTCTGAATTTGAAGGCAATCAGTTTTTTGGCATAATATTGCCAGCTCAACATCCCTATGATATAAGTGATCAGATAGGCTACTACCATCGGGAACAGACCGAAGGGATACATACATCCCACAATAAGCAATTGGAGCAGCGAGACAGCAATGGTTATCTTCATATATACATCGGATTTGCCATGTGCCAGCAAAAGATAGGTATACGCAACACTCATACAGCAGGCAATAGCCCACACACAAAACAACTGAAGAAAGGGTACGCTTGGAAGCCACTTATCGCCTATCGCAATGACGATAAATTCTTTTGCAACAAATGCCAGTCCCAGGAAAGCGGGGAAGGCTATAAAGGAGATAAAGCGTATTATTTTGCGGAATACGTTTAATTGCCGTTCCGGGTCGTCGTTTACTTGTACAATTACCGGTTGTGCCACCTGAGTAATCATACCGGAAATAAGCTGATTTCCCTTTCCTGCCCATTGAAACCCCTGCGAATAGTATCCCGCCTGGGTAGCATTATACAACTTAGCTAACAGAACAGAGAAAAAATTATACTGAATTTGCTGGAAGATATTGGTCAGGAATAATTTGAGACTGAAGGAGAAAAATTCTTTTAATGGAGAGAAATCTATATGGAACGAGGGGCGCCACGGCGACACGACGCATCGCAGGGAAGAGGATAAAGTGATGTAAACCACGTTTTGCAGGGCGATAGCCCAATAGGCAAATCCTTGTATCGCCAGCGTGACGCCCAGAAGACCCGACAGGAAAAGAGCTGTTATATCTATTAACGCCTGCTGTTTCACCATCAAGCGTTTAAACAGAATGGTATAGGGAACAACGGCAACTCCCGAGAAAAAGAAACTGATAAAGATGACGCGCGATAAGGCCGTCAGTTCCGGCCTGTTGTAAAACCGGGCTATGAGCGGGGCCGAAAAAAACAGTACAATATACAGGGCAAGCCCTACAAACAGAGAAAACCAGAAAACAGCATTGTAATCTTCCTGTGTGGCATGCTGTTTATTGGTTAAGGCAACGGAAAAGCCGCTGTTGATAATGGCATTGGCGATGCCTGTAAATATGGCCAGCATCGCTATCAGTCCATAATCTTCGGCGCTCAGTATGCGTCCCAGGAAGATACCGAAAGCAAGACCCAATATCTGCTGGGCGCCATTGCTGATCCCTCCCCAGAAGAGGCCTTTGGCTGTCTTTTCTTTCAGTGTTTCTTCGGACATCGTTTCTTTATCTATTTAGTGTATGCTATGGCACGCAAAGCCTCGTCAGTCCCATAAAAGGGGTGACTAAAGGTCGTGCAAAGGTATAATTTTGAGTGGATATTTCGATATGGCCGGCCGTATCTCAACGATTTCGGGAGTTCTTAACTTTCGAATAGGTTCGGTTGAATTATTGATAACAGGCGCTTTGCATAGCACATCAAAGATGACTTCATGATGATTAAATCTGGTAGTAATCATCTGATTAAATTCTAATAAAAAGCAAATAACAGCCAAATGAGTAAGACAAATTTAAACAGGAAGCAACTGTTAGATATCCATGCCTTTTTCGTACTTTTGCTGACTGGATGTTGATACCTGCATAGTTGATTCTACGTAACATAAAATATAGATGAGTACAAATTTTTTCTATGAGGAGTTGGGTTATGAGCGTTTAGTCAAATGCTCTGATATCCCAATTTCTAATCCCGAATATCAGGAATTGGAGAAAATAGGCGCTGATAAAGTTTACTTTTCAGGAGACTTTCCTGCCATTCTTTTTAAGGAAGTGATAGCTTTCGATGCCCACGCATTGCGAGAAATTACAGAGATACAGCATAAAGCATGGAATTATCGTAAAGTAATGTTTCTTTTTGCTGCTTCAGATACAGAAATTCGAATTTATAATTGTTATGAAAAACCGAAATACATAAAGCCCGATGCCGATTTTAATTTAGAACTAAAACCGTATGAGATTTTTGAGAGCAAAAAAACAGATAAAGTAAATTTAGAAATATTGGTCGAATTATTTTCTCGTGCAGGAATTGACTGTGGATTAATCTGGACTAGCGATTATGGTATTCGAGAAAAGGTTAATATTCAGAGGCGAATAGATCGATTTTTAGTTCAGAGTCTTGTAAATACAGCAGAACTCTTAAATAAGGACATCCAAAACAAAGAAATAATTCATGGTCTGTTGATGCGTTCCTTATTTATTCTGTATCTAGAAGATAAGGGGGCAGCCCAGGAAGCAGGATTATATGAAAAAATTAAAAAGGGAGCCAATTGTTACTTCGATATTTTAGAAGATACCGATGCTACATATCGTTTATTTGCGGAACTACAGATTCATTTTAACGGAAATGTATTTCCGGTAGTGAAAAACGAACAGCAATTTGTTACCGAAAGACATTTAAAAAAAATCAAAGCATGCTTTATGGATGGAGATATTTCAGATAATCATAATCCGGCACTATTTGAATGGCGAATTTTTAATTTCAATTTTATTCAAATAGAGTTGTTGAGTGAGATATATGAAAACTTTCTTGGAGAACTTACTTCCCAGAAAGAAAAAGGACAATTCTACACTCCATATCCATTGGTAGAATTAATGCTAAACGATAAATTGCCTACCACTAAAGATAAAAAAGAATACAATGTTAAAATAATCGACCCTGCATGTGGTTCCGGTATCTTTTTGGTCGAAGGATATAAAAGACTTATTCGCAGATGGAAGAATGCACACCCTGACAAAAATATTTCTTTCACCGATTTAAAAGATATCTTAATAAATAACATTTATGGCATTGAAATAGACTCATTAGCCATTAAGGTGGCTGCATTTAGCCTTTATTTAACATTGGTAGAACAGTTAGATCCTAAAACTCTATGGATTAAAAAGGAATACACTCTTCCATACCTGATAAATAATACTAAAGATGATTCTATTGCAAATAAACAAGGAAACAATCTGTGGTGTAATGATACCATAGGAGAAATAGAAACAGACAAATTTGTTAAAGCTAATTTATTGATTGGCAATCCTCCATTTGGAACAGAAAAAATTGATTTACCTATTAAGAAATACTTGGATAACCGCAAGTATGCACAAGAAAAAGTTCTTGCATTTTTGGATAAAGCCATCCGATTTATAAATGACGATGGAGAAATAGCCTTAATTTTCAATACTAAGGTGTTGACTAACACAAATAAAAAGTACCAAAACTTTAGGAAATGGTTATTTAAGGAAACACATGTCGAAAAAATTTACAATTTATCAATTTTCCGTAAAACCAAGAAAGATTTTGGAGGACAACTCTTTAATTCCGCAGTAGTTCCAATTAGTATTGTTTATTACAGAAAGAATGGTTCGAAAAATATTTCAGATACGATAGAGTACTGTGCTCCCAAAACCTATGTAAAGTCTAATGTAATTGACGGCTTAGTCATAGACAGTACAGATGTTAAGCATCTTCCTCGATCTGAATGTCAAAAGCCTGATACCAAAATATGGAAGATTGGAATGTGGGGAAACTTGCACGATTTTAATCTGATTATGAACCTTAATAACTCCCAATTAAGTGTTGACTTAAGTACTTATTTTAAGCAAAATAATTGGATTTTTGGTGCAGGGTTAAATGGAGACAGTGAGCATAAAGATTTTGTACCAACACCTATTATCATTACAAAAGCCATTAATAGGTATTACACTTCTGATAATTTTACAACATCGAACAATGACTGTTACAGAAAAATTAATGAGTCTTTATTTGTTCCGCCGTTTGTAATCTTAAAAAAAGGCCAGAAAGACAGGCAAGTTACAGCCTCTTATATAGATCACAAAGCATATTGTAAAAGTGCTGCATTTATTATAAATAAGGATGACAAGAACTTTGATGATATGAAAAAAGCTTTGGTGGCTTTTTTCAACTCCAATTTGGCTACATATTATTTGTTTCTTTCGACCTCATCATGGGGAATTGAACGAGAGCAGATTTTCTTCAAGGAATATCTGGAACTTCCGTCTTTCTTTTTAAGTAGTCAAAACTTAAAAGCCATTATTTCTTTATTTGACGAGTTAATTTCCGAGTTAAAAAAAGATTTCCCGAATGGCCATTTTATTGAACAAACAGAAAAAGCAATAAACATTGAATTATATAATGTTATAGGATTGACAAAAAAAGAACAGATCTTAATTCAGGACACTTTAAGTTTCAGCCTTGACTTATTTGAACAGGGAGAAAATTCAATTGGTTTTAAACGGACGTTATATGACGAAAACGAGGCTTATGCAGATATGCTATGCAATGAATTAAATGATTTCCTGCAACACTCATCGCTCAAGGCTAATGCAACTATCTTCGATGTTCAAT
This sequence comes from Tannerellaceae bacterium, assembly GCA_031276545.1. Next base: position 17,169 of record JAISMW010000084.1, on the reverse strand, counting down.
TGACTAATCCTCTTAATCTGGTCATAGTATCTTTTGAGAGCGAACAAAAAACTGTCGCATGTAAAAGTGCAAAGGAATTAACTCCAGCTTTGAATAGGTTAAATGAGTTCTCATTACAGGAAAAAGGGAAGAGCATATATGTAAGAAAGCAATATAGATATTACGACACAAATAAGATATATTTGATAAAACCTAACCAGAAAAGATTTTGGACGCGTTCACAGGCTGTTGATGATGCATTATCGCTAACTGTAGAAATTGCAAATATGGAAGGCACTATATGAGCAGAGGGACATTAGATGTATCCATCGTAAATTCTTTCAGGCAGGAGTTTGAATGGAGATGTTTGAGTTTGCTGGTAGATGCCTATACGTTCGTAAATTCAAGTAATAGTGTAAATATTGACTGCGAAGAAGAATATGTATCAGCAGTCTTATTTGACTACATTGATAATTGCCGACAAGCTATTGCCTGGAAAATTGATATTACACCCGAATATCGCCTTTATAAAGATAATGTGCTAAGAAAGCTGAGATCGGCAAAGGAAGCTCCAAGAATTGATCTTAGGTTATCCGGTTGGACTGCTAATGCCAAACTTACCTATTTTGTAGAAGCTAAAAACCTGATAGAGGTTGATTCATGCAAATCAAAACGAAAATCCAAAATTTCAGCAAAGAACCTTCATATACGTTACATAGAAACAGGTATGGATAATTATTTATCAGGGAAATACCCTCCAAACGGGTGTTTGATTGGCTATATACTTCAAGGAAAAGCAGAGCACATCGTATCCATGCTGAATACATGTTTATCTCATTCAAACAGGAAATCAGAGGTCTTACAACCGCAGGCTTTAGATTTAAAAAACTTCAACGCATATTACATTTCTTTCCACAACAATTTTCCTTTTATCAAACACTTAATGTTTGACTTCGCTGAAAAATCGACAGACTAATAAAAAAAACATACTCCCCCCAACATTTAGATTGCAGGAATTCAATGTTCATGCCCGCGCCAAAACAGCCGCTCCTCGGCCAGCGCGGCATATTTCGTGCCAGGCTTTCCGTAGTTGCAGTAGGGATGGATGCTGATGCCGCCGCGGGGAGTGAACAGGCCGGTTACTTCGATATACTTCGGTTCCATCAGGCGGATGAGGTCTTTCATGATGATATTGACGCAGTCTTCGTGGAAGGCGCCATGATTGCGGAAACTGAAGAGGTACAGTTTCAAACTTTTGCTTTCCACCATCTTCCTGTCCGGGATATAGTCTATGTGAATGACGGCAAAATCGGGCTGTCCCGTAATGGGACACAGGCCGGTAAATTCGGGACAGTTGAAATGTACCCGATAATCGTTGTCGGGATGCCTGTTTGTAAAGGTTTCCAGTACTTCGGGGGCGTAGGCAGTCTTGTAGTCTGTTTTCTTTCCTAACAGATGCAGTTCGTTTTCCATTATGATATGTTTTATTTTTAACGGGATTTTGCTGATGTGTCCGGCAAAAGTACACTAATTATCCGGTTTACTTCGGGAGTCAGAGCGGATGCTCCGATTCTTTTTTCCGGTAGGCGGAAGGGGAGACGCCCATAATCTTTGTGAAGATACGGGTGAAGTAGGCAGGCTCTTCGAATCCCAGCTTGGCGGCTATCTCGTTTAGTTTCAGATTGGTCAGCGCCACGTACTGGCAGGCTTTCTGTATCTTCAGATGAATGAAGTAATTCATCGGCGACACGCCGGTTTCTTTCTGAAACAGCAGGGAGAAGTGGGATGGCGAGTACTTGAAGTAGGCGGCAAGCGTGCGCAGGGACAGATTCTTTTCCAGATTCTCCTGCATATAATGGATGACCTTCGACGAGAACGGATATTCCTTGAGGCTGGGCAACTGTATATGGCGGTATTGCTCCACCCAAAGAAAAGACGACAGGAAAAGGTAGAGGCACATGGACGAGTAAATCATGTATTCCCTGATATAGCCCAGCGAATAGCAACTGTAAATCTCTTCAAACAGTTCGATGCGGTCCCGCAGGCGCGAATGTTCGGAAGGAAGGATGGTCGAAGGAGTCGGAGGGGCGGCAAGGAAGGAGGGCATAAGCTGTCCGCGGAAGTGGAGCCAGTAGATAGTCCAGGGTCGGCTCTCGTCTGCACCGAAGGAATAGGGCGTGCCGGGAGGGATCAGGATAAACTGGTTTTCGTTGATTTCGTATTTCTTTCCGTATATCCGGTACCAGCCTTTGCCGGCGGTGCAGTAAATCAGCATGGCGTAGTCTACTCCTTTCTCCTTTTGCACATAATGATATTTTACTTTGGGAAAGAATCCTATTTTGCGGATATACAGATTCCCTATCAGCGGTTCCCTGCTGTACCTGCCGAGGAGTTCCTCCGGCAGGGAGATGAACCTTTCGCCCTTAAATCCTTCTTTCAGTTTTGCCATAATCGTAAGATAATACAAGATAATCGGAACAAATATACTTATAAGCGTATGGAATGATCTCTATCTTTTCCGAAAAAAATGATACCGAATCATGAGAGGACAGCATTACGATAAATATCCGGCCGTCAAAGCCGGCGGAGGACGCACCTTTGTCTGCGTGGCGAGCCCGCAGCGTTGGACAATTAAGTAATCAAGTGGGGTGGCTTAAGGGTGAGAAGAGGAGATAATCAAACTTTATTTCAATGTAAGCTACGGTGATAAAGTTTTATCACCGTAGCTTAAAAATAACTCTACTGTATAGTATAAAAAGTATGTATGGAACCATATATGCAGAACTTCCAACTGTAACAAATGAATTTATAAGTTCAGGATTCTTCCGGCAAAGAGTATCGCTCCCGTCTTTTTCTCGTGGATAAGGAAGAGGAACGGGCGGTTTACGTGGAAGTCCATCTTCGGATAGACGATACCGGTAGACGTAAAGATACCCACGTAGGTGGCGGCGGCGGCTTCCGTGCCGGCTTCGTTGACTTCGGCAAACGTCTTTTGTACCACTTTGATAGAGGCTGAGGACAGGGAGGCGCTCAGCAGCGAGTAATCTCCTGAGTCAAGAAACGGCTTGCCGCCCATCTCTACCAGCACATTGTTCAGCGTCTGTTCGTATTCCACCTTAAATTTGGGGAGCTTCACCGACACCTCGCACAGATACATCCCGGCCAGCAGTTCGCGGAACGAATCGTAGCCGAATTGACTCTCCACCTCCGAAAGGGCGACGCCTTCCTTCGGCAGCAGAATCACCATGCTGTATGCGCCGCCGCTGTAGTCCAGCTCCAGTGCATCAAACGTATCGCCGCTATAGGCAAAGGCCGTCTTCGCCTGAGACATCACGGGAACCTCCGAACTTCTCCCGTCGGCCTGCGTAAACGCTTCCTCCTTAGTCTGCTCCGGATCGAAAGGCACAGCCCAGGCGCCTTTGAAGTACAGCGTATGAATCAGGTATACCTGTTCCGTCAACCTGTCCAGCAGCTTCGGTATGCGGTCGTGCGTGCGTTCGGCCACCCAGGCGTTGATTTCGCCCAGCGTGGCGGCGGCGGCAAAGTCGCTGTGCTTCGTCTCCGCACCGTAATAGGTCTGCATCGTGTCCGCAAACGGCTGAAGCACCTCAATCGGCCGGTCGGCCCAGACGACGGCCGACTGTTCCACCGTCACCTCTTCGTCCGTCGAAGCAAGCTCCTTCAGCCCCTGCATCTGCCCGTTCAGGTCCTCCGGGGCAACGCCTTCATAGCGCAGCACGTGCAGGATGTTGTCGAGCGTTTCGCCCTGTGCCCCGTTGGCCAGCATCCCCAGCGGGATAGCCGCGCTGAGGGGCGAGAGCAGCAGATTCTTCCCCCTGTCTTCCACTGTCTGTACGGCGTGCAGGAAATCAAAGGCAAAGCTGTTGGTTTTTGATACATCGGGCGCCTGGCCTCTCGACTGTACCACCGTGTCCTGTTCTGCTGCCGGCTTCGGGTCCACCACCGGTTCCGGCGTCGTACCGCTTCCCTCGCCCTCTTCCTTATTGCAGCTAAAGAAGCACAATAGAAGGAGCGCCATTACTTTCCATAAAAAATTCTGTTTCATAACATTTGAATTAAATTTTAAAACATATTGCAAATGTAAAAATAAATGAATCGAATGCAAGCTGTTTATGTTTTTTGTTTTAAACATAACCAAATTCAACTGCCAATACTGTAACTCTTCATGTAACTCCTCTGATGCGCGATGAAAAGTTGCTTTCGGTTTTGCCATAATCGTAAGATAATACAAGATAATCGGAACAAATATACTTATAAGCGTATGGAATGACCTCTATCTTTGCCGAAAAAAATGATACCGAATCATGAGAGGACAGCATTACGATAAATATCCGGCCGTCAAAGCCGGCGGTTTGCTCCACAAGGGATGGGGGCCTGTCATCGCCCGCTTGCGGGAGGAGGTGGCCGGCGGAGGAGGCGCCTTTGTCTGCGTGGTCGAATGTTACCAGGGAGTGTATTACGAAGCGCTGCTGGAACGTTTGCTGGCTCTCCGGCCGGACCGGGTGATCGATACCCGCCGGCTTTTCAAATCCTGCGCCGAGGTGGAAGCCATGACCGCTCCCTATATGACTGCCGACCGGATCTTCGGCTATAAATCTTCTTTCACTCTGGCGGATTTTCTGGATAAGGAGAAGCTTACGGATTGCCGGCAGCAGTTGCAGCATCTGTCCGGCTTTACCTTATTATATGGTCACGGCGCTGCGGAAGTATGTCCCGAAGCCGACCTGCTGCTGTACGCGGATATGAGCCGTTGGGAAATTCAGCAGCGGTTTCGGAGAAAGGAAATAAACGGACTGGGCATGGAGAACCGAAACGACGAACCTTCCGTGCACTATAAACGCGGCTATTTCATCGACTGGGCGGTATGCGACAGGCTGAAGAAAGAGATAGCCGGCAGGGTGGACTACTGGCTGGATACCCACCGGATGGATGCTCCGGGGATGATCGACGGGGAAACCATGCGGGAAGCGCTCCGGCAGACCGCCCGGCGACCCTTCCGGGTGGTTCCTTTCTTCGACCCCGCACCCTGGGGCGGACAGTGGATGAAGGAGGTATGCGACCTCGACCGCACGACCGCCAACTACGGCTGGTGCTTCGACTGCGTACCGGAAGAAAACAGCCTGTGTCTGGACATCGCCGGCGAACGCTTCGAGATGCCGGCCAATAATCTGGTGTTCCTCCAGACGCGCGCACTGCTGGGCGCTCCGGTGGAAGCCCGCTTCGGACAGGATTTCCCGATTCGCTTCGACTTTCTGGATACGGTGGACGGGGGAAACCTGAGTCTGCAGGTGCATCCCACCACGCAATACATACGCGATACCTTCGGAATCTGCTATACGCAGGACGAAAGCTATTATATCCTGGACGCCGGCGAAGATGCCTCCGTCTATCTGGGACTGAAAACCGGAATCCGTCCGGAGGAAATGGCTGCCGCCCTGCAGCGCGCACAGAAAGAAGGAACGGCCTTCGACGTAGAGAAGTACGTGAATAAGTGGCCGGCCGCCCGGCACGACCATTTTCTGATACCGGCCGGCACGGTGCACTGCTCCGGAAGGAATGTGATGGTGCTGGAGATCAGTTCTACTCCCAATATCTTTACCTTCAAACTCTGGGACTGGGGACGCGCGGGACTGGACGGACGTCCGAGGCCTATCCATATCGAACATGGCATGAAGGTGCTGCAATGGGACCGGGATACCGCTTTTACCCGCAGGGAACTGATCAACCGCTTCGAACCCGTAGCGGAAGGAGACGGACGGCGCGAAGAGCGTACCGGTCTGCATGAAAACGAATTTATCGAAACCCGCCGCCACCGGTTTACCGCCAAGGTGCCGCATCATACCGGAGGAAGCGTCAATGTGCTGAACGTTATAGAAGGGGAGGAACTGATGGTGGAAAGTCCCGACGGGGCTTTCGCCCCCTTTGCGGTGCATTACGCCGAAACCTTCATCGTACCCGCTGCCGTGGGCAACTATACCGTCCGTCCGGGAGACGGCGCCCGCGGAACATGCGGAACGATCAAAGCCTCTATCCGTTTCCGGTAATCCTTCACACGGCAAAGAAAAAACAACACTGCAAAGAACAATACCATGAACAACATCATCTACACAGCACATCCATCCACCGTCATGACCCTGGATGCCGGAGGCTCCGGCTTTGTGTTCTCGGCCATACGGGGCGGCGAAGAGCTGACAGCCCCGGTGATCCTCCCGGCAGAGGTGGCCGACCTGAGCCGATGCCTGCAAATCCTGACAGAGGGCTTCCGTACCGTTCGCGCCTCGCTGCCGGAACCGCCTGCCGCCATCAGCTTTGCCTTTCCGGGACCGGCCGACTATGCTGCGGGCGTGATAGGCGATTTGCCCAATTTTCCTGCCTTTCGCGGAGGCGTCGCCCTGGGCGCCTTCCTGGAAGAACGTTTCGGCCTCCCGGTATTTATCAACAACGACGGAAATCTGTTTGCCTACGGAGAAGCCCTCGCCGGAGCCTTGCCGGACATCAACCGCCGCCTCAAGGAAGCGGGGAATCCCAAGCAGTACCGAAACCTCCTGGGCGTAACCCTGGGAACCGGCTTCGGAGCCGGCGTGGTAATCGACGGAAAACTCCTGACCGGCGACAACGGAGCGGGAGGGGATGTATGGTGCCTCCGAAACAGGAAATATCCGCAGTACATCGTAGAGGAAAGCGTCAGCATACGGGCGGTCAAACGGGTCTACGCCGAACTGTCGGGCGACGGAACCGCCCGTTCTCCCAAGGACGTCTTCCGTATTGCGGAAGGGATCCTGCCCGGCAACCGGGAAGCGGCCGTCCGATCGTTTGCCGAACTGGGCCAAATGGCCGGCGACGCCCTTGCTGCGGCCGTCACGATTGTAGACGCTCCGATCGTCATCGGCGGAGGACTGTCGGGAGCCGGTAAATACATCCTGCCGGCGCTGCTCGCCGAAATGAACAGCCATACCGGAATGATGGACGGAAGCCGTTTCGGACGTCTTCAGATGAAGGTCTTCAATCTCGACGACGAAGCGGAACTGCACCGGTTCACAAGCCGCCATACCGCCCAGGCCGTCATACCGGGCGCCGGCCGCACCGTTCCCTACGACGGGCTGAAGCGGATCGGCGTCACCATCTGCCGGCGCGACACAAGCCGTTCCATTGCAATGGGCGCCTATCTGTATGCACTGAATCATCTCACCTGACGGACACATGGCACGCACATTTGCATTCAAGCGTATAGCGCCCGTCCTGTTCGGGTTCTTCGTGATGGGATTTGTCGACGTCGTAGGCATTGCCACCAGCTATGTGAAGCACGACTTCGCCCTGTCCGACACGCTGGCCGGTTTGCTTCCCGCCTCGGTTTTCCTCTGGTTTGCACTTTTTTCCATCCCTTCGGGAATTCTGATGTGCCGTGCCGGACGGCGGAACACCGTAGCCCTGTCGCTGTTCGTCACCGCGGCGGCCATGCTGATTCCCCTGTTCCTGTACCGTTTCCTGTCCGTGCTCTTCGCCTTTGCGCTGCTGGGCATCGGGAATACCGTCCTGCAGGTGTCGCTCAATCCGATGGCGGCCTCTGCGGTGCATCCCGCCCGGACGGCCGGCGTACTGGCCCTGGGGCAGTTTGTCAAGGCGATCTCCTCTTTTCTGGGGCCGGTCATTGCCGGAACAGCCGCGGCCTTTCTGGGCAACTGGAAGCTCATCTTTCCCGTCTATGCCGCCGTATCGCTGCTTTCCGTCCTCTGGCTCCTGCTGGCCGTACCCGTAAGGGAAGAGCGGGAAGAGGCCGGAGCTACCTTTGCCTCCGCCTTCTCGCTATGCAGAGACCGGATGATGCGGCGCCTCTTTGCTGGTATCCTCTGCATTGTAGGCATGGATGTAGGACTGAACACCTTCATCCCCAAGCTGCTGATGGACAAAACGGGGATACCCCTGAGCGAGGCCGGACTCGGCGCCAGCCTCTATTTCGCCGCCCGCACCGCAGGCTCTCTTGCCGGAGCCGTCCTGGTGGCCGGGTACGCCGCCGGCCGCTTCCTGAAGTGGAGTATGGCGGCCGCCATCGTCGCCTTCGTCCTGCTGCTGATTGCGGATACGCCCCTGCTGCTGTATGCGATGATCATCGTGGTGGGACTGATGTGCGCCAACGTATTCCCTCTTATCTTCTCCGTTGCTCTGCGGCGTCAGCCGGAGCGTACCGGCGAAATATCGGCGCTCATGATTGCCGGCGTATCCGGCGGAGCGCTCGTCACCCCCTTTATGGGAGCTGTATCCGACGCGTACGGCCCGGTAGCCGGATTTTCCGTGCTGCTGATCTGCCTGATCTACCTGCTGGCGCTGTCGTTCGGACTGAGCAGTACGGACGGGACGATCCATCACGCGGATCAGAGCGGTACAAAATGGAACCGGAGTGATCCATGTGGTGGATCAGACCGTCACAAAATGGAACCGGAGTGATCCATGTGGTGGATCAGACCGTCCCCAACTGGAATCGGAGTGATCACGTGGTGGATCAGACCATCCCCAACTGGAACCGGAGTGATCCACGTGATGGATCAGACCGTCACAAAATGGAACCGGAGTGATCCACGTGATGGATCAGACCGTCCCCAACTGGAACCGGAGTGATCCACGTGGTGGATCATACCGTCCCCAACTGGAACCGGAGTGATCCACGTGATGGATCAGACCGTCCCCAACTGGAACCGGAGTGATCCACGTGATGGATCAGACCGGCGCCAACCGGAACCGGAGCGATTCACATAGTGGATCAGAGCGTCCGAAAACGCTTCAAAGTGAAATAATATGATTAGAAGATACAATAACAGAATGAATTATGAAAGCAAGGATTATACTTTTATTTTGCTTCCTCTCTGTCTGCATCGCGCCGAATGCGCAAAACAGACCGGATACTTCCCTGAGAGCGGAAGCGCATCAGTTGCCTGCCCTCTATAAGGCAAAAAACGGAAGGCTGCAGAAAATACAGCTCACCGTAACGCATCCCGGCCTGCCGGCCTCAGCCGTGCTGGCCTGGAACGGACGTACAAGAAAAGAGAAACTGGAAACCGGCGAGAACCGTTTCCTGCTCGAAATCGATCCGGTGGACACTCCCCGTCAAATCAATCTGACGGTGACCTGCGGCAACAGACAAGCCGTCGTGCCGGTATCCCTGCATTCCGTTCGCCATTGGCAAATGAACTTCGTGCAGCATACGCATACGGATATCGGCTATACCCGTTCGCAGATGGAAATCCTGGCCGAGCAACTGCGCTACATCGACTATGCGCTGGACTATTGCGACGCCACGGACAGTTATCCGGAATACGCCCGGTTTCGCTGGGTATGCGAAACCTCGTGGGCTGTGAGCGAATACCTGAAAAGCCGGCCGGCCGCACAGATCGCACGCCTGAAGCAACGGGTGGGAGAGGGGCGTATCGAACTGACGGCGATGTACCTCAATTTCGACGAACTGCCCGACGAGCAGACGCTGGCCGCCTCCCTGTATCCCCTGAAGCAGTTCCGCCAATCCGGCCTGAAGACGGAAGTGGCCATGCAGAACGACGTGAACGGCATCGGATGGTGCTTCAGCGAATACTTTCACGATCTGGGCGTCAAATACGTCACGATGGGTACCCACGGACACCGCGCCCTGATCTGCTTCGACAAACCGACCGTCTTTTGGTGGGAATCCCCTTCGGGAAAGAAAATCCTCACCTACCGTGCCGAGCATTACCATACGGGAAATATGTTCGGGGTACATACCGGCGATTTCGAACTCTTCGAACAGAAGGTACTGAACTATCTGGACGAACTGGCGGTCAAAGACTATCCATACGACATACTGGCCATCCAACATTCCGGCTACCATACCGACAATTCTCCGCCTTCCACCCGAAGCTGCGACATGGTGATGCAGTGGAACGAAAAATACGAATGGCCGAAACTGCGCACCGCCGTATCCGCCGATTTCATCAAAGAGGTGGAAGAAAAATACGCCGGCAGCATAGAAACCATCCGCGGAGCCTGGCCCGACTGGTGGACCGACGGATTCGCCTCCGGAGCGCGCGAGGCGGCCGTTTCGCGCATCACCCATTCGGATGTGATCGCGACGCAGGCCGGCCTGTCGTTCGCCAAAATGCTGGGAGCTTCCCTGCCGGACAATGTAGACGAACAAATCGCCGAAATAAACAAAGCGCTGCTCTTTTACGACGAACATACGTTCGGCTTCAGCCAAAGTGTCCGGAACCCCTACGGAAAGGACACCTGGGAACAGCGTTCCCTCAAGCAGTCGTATGCCTGGGAAGCCCTGCGACGTTCGGGAATGACCGGCGAAGTGGCCATGGGACTGCTGCAAACCTATATCCCGAAGGCGGCAACGCCGTCGATTGTGGTGTTCAACGCCCTGAACTGGAGTTACAGCGGCATAGCCAATGCCTATATAGACCATCAGATCCTTCCGCGCGACAGGGATTTTGAAATCACCGACGCCCGGGGACGCGCCATCCCGGCACAGCCCGGCGCCACCCGCTCGGACGGAACCTACTGGTCGTTCTACTGCGAAAACGTACCGGCTACGGGATATGCCCAGTATTACATCCACGTAAAAGACGAAGCGCGCAAACCCGCCTTGCGATCGGCCGAACTGAGCCGTCCCGTCGTGGAAAACAACTGGTACCGGGCGGAGTTCAACCTCCGCAAAGGCAGCATAAGCCGCTTGTACGACAAGGAACTCAATAAACCGTTGACAGCCTCCTCCGCCCCCTGGGAGCTGGGCGAGTTTATCTACGAGATCATAGACAGCCGCCGCCCGATGGAGCTATACCGCAAGCCCCAGTTCATCCGCCGCCCGCCGGAACGCATCCGCTTCGAGCAGTACGAGCAGGGCGCCATCTGGGACACCTACCGCTTTCGCGGAGAAACCGTGGCCGGACGGGAGCCCGACAACCTGATGGTGGAATACCGCTTCTTCCATGCCGAAAAGAAAATCGGCATCGTGTACAGCCTGCGCAAGAAGGCCGTCACCGATCCCGAAGCCGTCTACATCGCCTTCCCCTTCGAAGTCGAGGGCGGAAAAATATACACGGATGTGCCGGGCGGTACGATAGAGGCGGGCGTAGACCAGATTCCCGGATCGTCCAACGACTGGTATACCGTGCAGAACTTTGCCGCCGCACGGAACAGCGAATGGCAAGTGATCGTGGGCAGCCGCGAAATACCCCTGATGCAGTTCGGCGACATCAACACCGGCCGCTACACGGCGGGAGCCACGCCGCAGTCTACCGCCATGTACTCGTGGCCGATGAACAATTACTGGGTCACCAATTTCAATGCCGATCAGATGGGCGAATTGCAGTGGAGCTACTTCATCGGTTCTTCCGGCGACAACTCCGACGCCTGCGCCGTCCGCTTCGCACAGGAAAACCGCATACCCCTGCTCACGCGCGTGCTGCCCAAAGGAGAGGCGCCGGCCGCTCCGCTGCAGCCGGCCTCCATCCTGACCGTGCGGCAGCCCAATCTCCTGCTCGTCAACATGCGCCCCCTCGAGGGAGAGAACGCCGTACTGATGCAGATGAGAGAAACAGGCGGAAAGGAAACATCCCTGCAGATCGAATCCGACATCCTGAAGATACGGAGCCTCACGGCCTGCGACGCCCTGGGCTATCCCCTGCCCGCCGGCAGCGAAGCGCCCGTATTCAGTCCGCTCGAAAATAAATTCATCAAACTCACCTGGTAGATGCTGCCGGGATATATGACAACAAACAGAATTGTGGAACCCTTAAACAGGAGAATGCCTATGGAATAGAAAAAAGAAAGACAGACAAAAAAAGTCCGGAAAGTGCAGCAACACTCGCCGGACTGAATTTACACCAGATTACAAAGAATCAAGTATTCATTAAAATTCAAATACAAAGTTATGACAAAAGAACAGACAATTCTGCAAGTCATACGAAATTCGGTTTATTTCCTTTTCTTATCGACCGTCTATTCGTTTGCTGCGGAAAAACAGGCAGAGGCCATACCGGCCGGAAATGCCGTTTCATTCGTTACACAACAGGGAAAAACAGTGACAGGGATCGTGACCGGCTCCGGCGGCGAACCGCTTATCGGAGCGAATGTCATCGTGAAGAACGCCGCAACGGGCGTTACCACCGATTACGACGGCCGCTATACGCTGTCCGGAGTGCCGGAAGCGGCCGTGCTGCAAATATCCTATATCGGGTATCTGACGCAGGAAATTCCGGTGGCAGGGCAAACGCTTATCAACATCATCCTGAAGGAAGACCATCTGGCGCTCGAAGAAGTAGTCGTGGTGGGATACGGTACCCAGCGCAAGTCGGACGTTACCGGCTCCATTGCCGTGGCTACGGCCGACGATATCCTCCGGAGTTCTTCCTTCAACGCCCTGGCCGGCCTCAAGGGAAAAGCCTCCGGAGTGAATATCTTTACCAATTCCGGACAGCCCGGAGGCGCCTCGCGCGTGATTATCCGCGGGATCGGCACCATCAACTCCTCCTCCAATCCGCTCTACGTGGTGGACGGGGTGGTCATGGAAGAATTTGAGTTTCTCAATCCCAACGACGTCGAGCGGATAGAAGTCCTCAAGGATGCTTCGGCCACCGCCATCTACGGAGCCCGCGGAGCAAACGGTGTGCTGATGGTCACCACCCGGCGTGGAATACAGGGCGAAGGCGTCCAAATTGGGTACAGCGGCCACGTAAGCGTGGCGACGCCGGTCTCGAAAATGGACGTGATGAACGCCGCGGAATTTATGGAAGCCATGCACATCGCCTACGAAAACAACCGGAAATGGTACGGCGGCACGCAGCAGTTCACGGTAGACGACCCCCGCCTGTTCGATGCAAACGGCCATCCGCTGTATGATACCGACTGGCAGGACGAGGCTACGCGCTCCGCGCTGTCGCACAGCCATCAGCTCTCCATTCAGCAGGGAGGCAAAAACTCTTCGGTAGGCGCATTCCTGAACTATACCGACCAGCAGGGCGTGATGAACAACACCTTTATGAAACGCGTCAATGCCAAGCTGACGTACGACGCCAAACCGATAAGCTGGCTGTCTACCGGCGTCAATCTCCTGGTGAATCATACCTGGCAGAACGACACCGACGAAGGCGGAGGCAGCCAGGTAGCCCGCCGCACCATGATCGAGATGCCTCCGATTTTCCCCGTAAAATGGGCGGACGGAAGCTGGGTAAATTCGCAGTCGACCAACGATTTTACCTTCGAGGCCATCGCCAACCCGGTACATTTGCTGGAAAACCAGGAACGGATGCGCTACCGGACGCAAATATTCGGAAACGCAGCCCTGACCTTCCACCTGGCTCCGGGCTTCGACCTGAAAACACAGTTCGGCGTGGACGCTCATCTGAGGAAGTTCAAGGAATATTATACCAACGACCTGATTAATATTTCGGCGCCCAACGGATATGCCTATATGAGCGATGCGCAGATTCTCTACTGGCAGGAAGAAACCTATCTTACCTACAACAGAGTGGAAGGAAAACACCGGATCCACGCCATGGCGGGACTCTCCTGGCAAAGGCGAACGGAAAGCACGATGAGCATTGCCGTCAGAGGCTTTACGGACAATTTCTTCGGGTACAACAACCTCGGAGTGGCCACCGATCCCGGAGCGCCCTCGTCGGACTGGACGAACTGGAGCATGAACTCCTATTTCCTGCGGGGAGCCTATACGTACAATGACCGGTATATGGCCACCGTCACAGGACGCATGGACGGATCGTCCAAGTTCGGGAAAAACCATAAATACGCCTTCTTCCCCTCCGTCGGACTGGGATGGCTCATCTCCAACGAAGGATTCATGGAAGACGCTTCCGCCATCAGTCAACTTAAGCTGCATGCCAGCTACGGCGTCACCGGAAATTCCGAAATAGGCTCCTACCGCTCGCTGGCCATAGTGACGTCCGGTACGGCGCTGATCAACGACCAGCGTCAGTCCACCGCTTATGCCGGCCGTCTGGCCAATCCGGATTTAAAATGGGAGAAAGCGAACCAGTTCGACGTCGGGCTGAACCTGAACCTGTTCGGCAACCGTATGAATTTCGACGTATCGTATTATTATAAATTCACGCAAGACCTCCTGCTGGACCGTCCCGTACCCCATGCCACCGGCTACAGTACGGTGATGGACAACATCGGCGAAGTGTCCAACCGGGGCGTCGACTTTATGCTGAATACGGTCAACCTGCGGTCGAAGGATTTTCAGTGGCTGTCTACCCTCAATCTGAATTACAATAAGAGCCGAATCGAAAAACTGGGCGAAAACGACGAGGATATTCTCCCCGGCCCCAGCTTTGTGTCGGGCAGCAACATCATCCTGCGGGTGGGAGAATCCCTGAGTTCCTTCTGGGGATACGAACGCCTGGGCGTATGGACGCAGGAGGAAGAAGATGCCGCAAAAGCCGCCGGAGCGCGCGTGGGACAGGCCAAACGCTCGAAGGAAAAGCAGATCCTCGGAAAAGGTATTCCCGACCTTACCGGCAGTTTCATCAACAGCTTCTCCTACAAAAACCTGGATCTGACGGTAGACCTCCAGTTCGTACTGGGCGTAGACGTATTGCAGCAGTATTACCACTCGGCGGAAGACCGCTTCGCGCTGGGCAACGGACTGAAAACAATCCTCACCGAAGGCTACAACGGCACGAATCCCCATACGATGGTGCAGGCTATCCGGAATTACAACCTCTCCGGACAGAGTTCGCAGCTCGACTCCCGCTGGGTATGCGACGGTTCCTATCTGCGCGCAAACAATATTCAGCTCGGATATACCTTCGGGAAGAAAACCGCCGCAGCCCTGAAACTGTCCGCGCTCCGCTTCTACGCAAGTGTGAACAACGGCTTTGTGCTACACTCGAAAGACTTTCAGGGAATAGACCCCGAAGGAACTTCCCAGGGAAGCAATCAATGGGGGCAAAACGTGTTCTTCTATCAATACCCGAAACCCCGCACATGGGTGCTGGGCGTAAACCTTACATTTTAATTTAAAACAGTGAATGAGATGAAAAAGATAATAATATCAGGATGGGCCTGTATCGCTTGCCTGGGATGCCTGTCGTCGTGCGGCGACTTCCTGGAAGAAACCCCCAAATCGAGCATGAGTATGGAGCAGAACTTCTCCGCTCCGGCGCACGGCCTGAGCGCCGTCAACGCGCTGTACCGCCTGGGAGCTACCAACTTCTTTGCCAACGGAGGAGTCTACGGTGTGCAGACGGCCGCCAACGGCGGATTCCTGTCCGGTTTCTTCGACAATGAATACAAGGGGCAGGAAATCATTTGCGACTACAGTCAGAAACTTTCGATTACGGCGCAGAATATTTCCGCCGCCCTGGATGTGATGTGGGATCAGCCCTACCAGAATATCAACCGGGCAAATACCGCCATCAAGTATATCCCCCGGATACCGGGAATGGACGCGGAGGCGGCCGCCACGCTGGTGGCCGAAGCAAAATTCTTCCGCGCATTCAACTACTTTTATCTGGTAAGAACCTTCGGCGACGTACCCCTGCACCTGGAACCCTACGAATCGCTGGATAATCTGTACACCGCCCGTACAGCCACCGCGGAAGTATACGCCCGGATTGTGGAAGATCTGACGGAGGCCGTGTCCGTGCTGCCCGCCGTGGCATTCTGCGAGAACAGTCACCGGATAGGCAAATATACGGCGGCCACGGTACTGGCGCATGTGTATCTGCAGATGAGCGGCTATCCCCTCCTGTCCGACAGTTACGGCAAGGCTGCCGACGCAGCGCGCGAAGTAATCCGCAGCGGAAAGCACCGCCTGATTCAGCATGGCGATACGCCGGAGAAAAGCGCCTACAACGTCATCCGCACAGTAGACAACGACCCCGAATACATCTACAATCTGGAATTTGCCACAGGGATTGCCGTAAACAACGGCCGCGTGCAGACCAGCCTGCCCAACATTGCCGCCACCTGGAGCGTATACAAATACTCCATCACCAACAGCGGTTATCGCCCGGTAAAAGCCTACATGAATGTATACGACAGGGAGAAAGATTTGCGTGCCGCGCAGGATCAGTTCTTTTCCTACACCATTACGTACGAAAAGGATGGAGAAACCATCGTGTTCGAAATACCGGAAAACGCATCCCCCGCGGCACATCTGTGGTATCAGGAAAGTGCGGCCATGGAAACGGCCAACTGCGACAAGGATTTCACCGTCTATCGCTACGCGGAAGTGCTGCTGATTGCAGCCGAAGCGATAGCGCAGTCGGAAGGCGTCACCGCCGAAGCCGTCCGATACCTGGCTGCGGTGCGGGGCAGGGCTTATACCCAAACTCCCGGCGAAGAAATCGAAGCCTATCTGAGCGGCCTGTCCAAAGACGCCTTTATCCGGGAAGTATGGATGGAGCGGATGCGGGAACTGGTCTACGAATTTCGCATCTACGACGACATCCAGCGCACGCGGATGTATCCCGTCACATCGGATTCGGAGCCGGGCAAAGCCACCTTCGTACCCTTCGTAGGAGCCAAAAACCCCTGGGGACAGGTATTCAGAGAAGCCCACCTGCTGTTCCCCCTTTCGGCCAACGAGCTGCAGCGCAACCTCAATTTAACCCAAAACCCCGGCTACGATTAATACCCTACGTTCGGGGTATACCCAAAGAGAACGGATCATGATGAAAGAGAGGCTGCCTTCACTTGCTTACGCGGGAAGGCAGCCTCTCCATATTTAACTCTACTATAACGTGAGTTCGACGTAAGAACCCTTGTTTAGGGAAGAGCCCCCCGTGGCTTGGGGGAAGCCCCCCGTGGCTTGGGGGAAGTCCCCCGTGGCTTGGGGGAAGCCCCCCTGCGGCTTGGGGGAAGTCCCCCGTGGCTTGGGGGAAGCCCCCCGCGGCTTGGGGGAAGCCCCCCGTGGCTTGGGGGAGCTCCCCCGTGGTTTGGGGGAAGCCCCCCGCGGCTTGGGGGAAGTCCCCCGTGGTTTGGGGGAAGTCCCCCGTGGTTTGGGGGAAGCCCCCCTGCGGCTTGGGGGAAGTCCCCCGTGGCTTGGGGGAAGCCCCCTGCGGCTTGGGGGAAGTCCCCCGTGGTTTGGGGGAAGTCCCCCGTGGTTTGGGGGAAGCCCCCCGTGGTTTGGGGGAAGTCCCCCGTGGTTTGGGGGAAGCCCCCCGTGGTTTGGGGGAA
>JAISMW010000083.1 GCA_031276545.1 Tannerellaceae bacterium | reverse complement strand
GGCGGCAAGCGGGCGAGGAGAGCCTGCGGCACAACGGCCTCCCCTTCCCGCTTTTCCTCTTAAGCCTGCGGCAAAATGACTGAAGGCGGCAAGCGAGCGGGGAGAGCCGGCGGCACAGCAGCTTCCCCTTCCCGCTTTTCCTCTTAAACCGTCGTCAGAGTGGCTTAAATAGGCTTTATATTTATTAAAATCAGGATAGTTTATATTTAAATTAAGAAAGCTTGGATTTAAATATAGAAAGCTTGGATTTAAATCCAGAAGGCTTGGATTTAAATTCAGAAGGCTTGGATTTAAATCCAGAAGGCTTGGATTTAAATCCAGAAGACTTGGATTTAAATCCAGAAGATTTAGATTTAAATCCAGAAGGCTTAAATTTAAATCCTAATAACTTATATTTCAGGATGAAATAAATAGATTTTAATTTAGATATTTTGTATTTAAAGCCTTTTCCTGTCGGCGAAAGGCAGAAAGCGGGTGGCTTAAGGGAATAAGGAGGGCTGAAGTCCCTGAAGTGTCGGCAGGAAGCAGGGGAGGAAAGGGTCTTAAGGTATTTCGGGAATCGCTTAAGGCAATGGCGGGGAAGGCTGTTCCGGAAGGCCGGCGACGAAAGGGCGCCGAAGGCTCTGCCGGCCTCCCGATTTGCATAAAACAGCGGGGGAGGGTGTTTCCTGACCGATAAAGTGTACTTTTGCAAGCGGAGAAATTGGAGGATAACGTTATGGATGACGATTTTGACATTAGGGATACGCAACTGCCCGACAGGGAACGGGAGTATGAGAATGCGTTGAGACCGCTTGCTTTCCGCGACTTCGGAGGACAGGCTAAGGTGGTGGACAATCTGAAAATATTCGTGGCGGCTGCCCGGATGCGGCTGGAGGCGCTGGATCATGTGCTGCTGCACGGCCCTCCGGGACTGGGGAAAACGACGCTGTCCAATATTATTGCCAACGAACTGGACGTGGGCTTCAAGGTGACCTCGGGGCCGGTGCTGGACAAGCCGGGCGACCTGGCCGGCGTGCTTACTTCGCTCGAAAGGAACGACGTGCTTTTTATCGACGAAATTCACCGGCTCAGTCCCGTGGTGGAGGAATACCTTTATTCGGCCATGGAGGATTACCGGATTGATATTATGATAGACAAGGGGCCGAGCGCCCGCTCGATCCAGATCGATCTTTCGCCTTTTACGCTGATTGGGGCTACGACGCGCAGCGGCTTGCTGACCAGTCCGCTCCGTGCCCGCTTCGGAATCAATATGCACCTGGAATATTACGACATGGGGACGCTTACCGCAATTGTGCTCCGCAGCGCCGACATCCTGAAGGTACGCTGCGAGGCGAATGCGGCCGGCGAGATTGCTTCGCGCAGCCGCGGGACGCCCCGTATTGCCAACGCTCTGCTGCGCCGCGTGAGGGACTTTGCCCAGGTGAAGGGTTCCGGAAGCATCGACAAGGCCATTGCCTGCTATGCGCTGGAGGCGCTGAATATCGATCGCTACGGGCTGGATCAGATCGACAATAAACTTCTGACAACAATCATAGACAAATTTCAGGGAGGCCCGGTAGGGCTGACCACGATAGCTACCGCCCTGGGGGAAGACCCCGGCACGCTGGAAGAGGTGTACGAACCGTTCCTGATCAAGGAGGGTTTCATCAAGCGTACGCCCCGCGGCCGCGAAGTGACCGAGCTGGCCTATACGCATCTGGGGCGCACACGGATCGGCCGGCAGGCTTCGCTGTTCGATTAAAAAAACAGACAGTCGATGAACGAAGGAATGAAAAAACTGGCGAAAGAGACCGCCGTATACGGTTTGAGCAGCATCGTGGGACGCTTTCTGAACTGGCTGCTGGTTCCGCTGTACACCCGTGTGCTGAGCGGGACGGGCGAATTTGGCGTCT
Source organism: Tannerellaceae bacterium (assembly GCA_031276545.1). The sequence goes on along the minus strand of JAISMW010000083.1, from coordinate 4,997 downwards.
ACACCAATCTGTATGCCTGGATGGCGCTGTTGCTTATTTTGCTGACGTACGGGATGGAAACGGGCTTTTTCCGCTTTATCAATAAAAAGGAGGAAGACCGTCCGATGCGGGTCTATGCCACGGCGCTCTTCAGCGTCGGGAGCACTTCGCTGCTGTTTCTGCTGGCGGCGGGCTGCCTGCTGCGTCCGCTCAGCCGGATGCTGCACTATGGCGATCATCCGGAATATCTGCTGATGCTGCTGGGGGTGGTGGCGGTAGACGCCTTTTGCTGCATCCCCTTTGCCTACCTTCGCTACAGGGGGCGTCCGTTTCGGTTTGCGGGCATCAAGCTGCTGGGTATTTTCCTGAATATCGTACTGAACCTGTTTTTCCTGGTCTTCTGCCCCATGTTGTACCGGGAAGCGCCGGAGACAGTCGGCCTGTTCTACCGTCCCGGCTACGAAGGAGTGGGATACGTCCTTCTGGCCAATGCCGTCACCTCGGCGGTGACGCTCTTTGTCCTGATACCGGATATGCTTCCGGCCTTCCGCCACAGACCCAGCCCGGCACTGCTGCGGCAGATGCTCCGCTATTCGTTTCCGATCCTGGTGTTGGGTATTGCGGGGATTCTGAACCAGACGGCCGACAAGATTCTGTTTCCGTACCTGTTTGCCGACAAGGCCTATGCCCGCGAGCAGTTAGGCATCTACGGCGCCTGCTTCAAGATAGCGGTGGTGATGGTGATGTTCATCCAAGCCTTCCGCTATGCCTACGAGCCTTTTGTATTTGCCCGAAACCGGAGCGGCGCCAAACATTCGCAGGCCTATTCCGATGCGATGAAGTATTTCATCATCTTCGCCCTGTTCATCTTCCTGGGGGTCATGTTCTACCTCGATGTCCTGAAGTATTTCGTGGCGCCGGCATACTATCCGGGGCTTTCGGTAGTCCCGGTGGTGATGCTGGGCGAATTGTTTTTCGGTATCTACTTCAATCTCTCGATCTGGTATAAGTTGACCGACCGGACGCAGTGGGGCGCCTGGTTCTCCCTTGCCGGCTGTGCGGTGACCGTGACGGTGATCGTCCTCTTCGCTCCGGTCTACGGATACCACGCCTGCGCCTGGGCGTCGTTTGTGTGCAATTTGCTGATGATGCTGCTATCCTACTTTGTCGGGCAAAAGAAATTTCCGGTTTCATACGATTTAAAATCAGCTTTTATTTACTTTGCACTCGCTATGATCCTGTATGCTGCCGGAATGCTGCCGGTGATAGCATCGGAAGTCTCGCGCATACTGTATCGCACCGTATTACTGATTGTGTTTTTAATCGTATTCGCAAAAAGAGACTTTCCGTACAGACAGCAGAAACAGTAAACTAATTTCAAATAAAAAAACGAACGAATGAACTTGAAAAAGAAAATCTGGGGCGGGCTGCTATGCATCCTGATGGCAAGCCCTGTATGTGCCGACGAAGGGATGTGGGTATTGCAAGAGCTGAACCGGCAAAACCTGGCCAGGATGAAGGAACTGGGATTCGTCCCCTCCTACGAAGAACTGTACAGCGAGAGCGCTCCCAGCCTAAGCCGGGCGGTGGTGATCTTCGGCGGAGGATGCACCGGCATTACGGTATCCGGCGAAGGATTGATACTGACCAATCACCATTGTGGCTTCGGCGCCATCCAGCAGTTGAGCACCGTGGAGCACGATTATCTGCAGGACGGTTTTGTCTCGCAAAGCCGGGAGGAAGAACGGCCGGTTCCGGGACTGAGCGTCCGCTATCTGCGGGAAACGGTGGACGTGAGCGAACGCATCAACTCCCAACTGGCATCCTCTGCCGGCGAATACGAACGGCTGTCGGCAGCCGATTCCATTGGAAATGCCATCTGCGACTCCGTCGGCAAAAACCCGTTCCTGGCCGCCGAGGTAGTACCTTTCTACAACAACAACCGCTACTTCCTGGTCGTCTACGACGTATACAGCGACGTCCGCATGGTCTTTGCCCCTCCCAGTTCGGTGGGCAAATTCGGAGGCGATACGGACAACTGGATGTGGCCTCGCCATACCGGCGACTTCTCGGTCTTTCGCGTCTATGCGGACAGCGCCAACCGGCCGGCGGAATACAGCGCCGCCAACCGGCCGTATCGCCCGAAATATACCGCGGAAATATCCCTGCAGGGATACCGGGACAAAGACTTCGCCATGACGGTCGGCTTCCCGGGAAGCACCAGCCGCTACCTGAGTTCCTGGGGCGTCCGCCAGCGCATGGAGGACACGAACAAGCCCCGCATACACGTCCGGGGCATCAAGCAGGAACTGTGGAAGGAAGCCATGAGCGCCTCCGACGCCGTGCGCATCAAATACGCCTCCAAATACGCCGGCAGCTCGAACTACTGGAAAAATTCCATCGGAATGAACAAAGGGCTGGAGAACCTGAATGTGATAAACCGGAAAAAGGAAGAAGAGGCCGCCTTTGCCGCCTGGACAGAACAGAACGCCGCCCGCAAGGAAACGTATGGCGAAGTCCTGAGCCTGCTGGAAAAGGGATACACCTCTACCGGCGAATACCGGAAAGTCTATACTTACCTGACGGAAGCCCTTGTCGGCGGAGCCGAAATCGTTCGCCTGGCGCGTATGGTGCAGGGCGTCGACGTGCAGGGATCGACGGAAGAGGAAATAGAGGCCTTCCTGGAAGACCGGATACAGCCCTTCTTCAAGGATTACGAACCCTCGCTCGACCAAAAAGTACTGCCCGCCATGCTCCGGATCGTGAAAGAACAGGTTCCGCCGCAATACCTTCCCGACATTTACAGCAAGATAGACCGGAAATACAAAGGAGACTACCGTAAATACGCCGCCGACCTGTTCCGGAAAAGCCGTTTGCTGTCTTACGACGGCATCGCAGCCGCGCTGAAAGACCCCAAACAGTACGCAAAACTGGAAAAAGACCCGGCAGCCGAACTGAGCCTCTCCGTCATCCTTTCCGTCTTCGAGCTTCAGCAGTTCATGGCAGCCTCGCAGTATGACATCGAAAAGGGGGAACGCCTCTATCTGGCAGGATTGCAGGAGATGTATCCCGACAGAACCTTCTATTCGGATGCTAACTTTACCATGCGTGCCAGTTACGGCTCCATCGGCGGTTATCAGCCATACGACGCCGCCTGGTACGATTACCGTTCCACGGACAGAGGACTCCTTGAAAAGGAAGACGCCTCAAACGAAGAGTTCCGGGTGCAGTCGGAAATACTGGATCTGTTCCGCCGCAAAGATTTCGGACCCTACGGCAATGAAGACGGCTCGATGAACCTTTGCTTCCTCACCAACAACGATATTACCGGAGGCAACTCCGGAAGCCCCATCTTCGACAAACATGCCCGCGTAATCGGCCTTGCTTTCGACGGAAACTGGGAAGCCATGAGCGGCGACATCGCCTTCGAACCGGAACTGCAGCGCTGCATCGGCGTCGACATCCGCTACATCCTGTACATGATAGACAAATGGGGACAGTGCCCCCGCCTGATTCGCGAACTGAAGCTGGTACGCTAAGCCTTTCTTGTAAGCATCTTTTTATGGGATTGGTATCCAAAAAGATGCTTACTTTTTCTGTTTTCATCTCACAATTTTAGCCTGCAATAAGTATAAACAAGAACTTGCAAAAGTAAAGCCGATTGCAATAAAAGCCGATTTCGAGCAGACGGTTACTTTTTGGGGAACTAATGTTGTATTAAACATGATACAATCATTTCGGAAAAAATAGTGAATTAAGAAATCGCAATATTCATCGAAAACGGGAAGGGAAAAGCACCCCTTCTCCAGACGTTTATGATAAAGCACCATCCCGCCGCGCTCCCAGTGAAGCAGTTTGACCGTGGTGCGTGAACGCTTCATGAAGATAAACACCTCTCCACACAAGGGTTCTCGCCCTGTGTCCCTCAGGACAACACCCGAAAGCGCATCGAAACCTTTACGCATGTCCTAACTCGAGGAACACAGATAATACCGCCGGGATTCATTCAGGCAAAACATCACACCCGGAGTTGGATAAAGGAAGACAGAGCACCGGCATCCTCCCTTGCCGGAGACTTCGACTTCGCGGCGAACAGCTCCGGATGGGCAGACTTATACCGCCCAAACCATTTATAAAACTGATATTCCGCAAAATTATGTCTGCGGTAATACTCCGGCGGGCGGAGACCGCTTTAAATATACGCCTCTATATGACCCAAGCCTTCCGCTTCGCTTAATGAACGGCTTCCTGTCTGTCGTGTCATCTGTTTTTTCCCGCAAAACTAAGTCGGGAAAAGGGGGCAAGATGTACTTGGCTGAATGGTTACATAGTATTGGGTGCATATCCCTTTGATAGAAGGAACTAGACAAAGCTGTCATGAAAATCTATGCCTATTCTGTCAAACATCAAACGTTTATTTTTCTCCGTCTCGTATTCCTGCAAATCGGCAAATACCCTTTTGTAGCTTTTCTTTGTGCCGGCAGACCTATCCGATAAATCTATAAATTCGGGGATAAATTGCATAAGTTTATTCCTACCCTTATTCCTATTTGGTTTCAACACCTCATCGATACGAATTTTAAGCAGTTCGCGGGTAATAGTGCTGCCGTCATTCACCAACCCCCGCAATACGGAAAGGACAGTATCTTCTATGGCCCGGAGTCTCGCGTTAAACTCCGGGTATTGTCTGAATGCGCCGCTTTGCTTTGCCCGCCCTTTTTCCTTATTCCAGTACCTGGGGGATTCCCCGATGTGGTATTTGAATGGGAGATAATTCTTCTTTCGCTCTTTGTCGCCCACTGTCTTTCGCTAGAAAAAGTTGACTCCCCAAAAGAGTTAAAGATGCAATTAAGAACGAAGAAACAGCGAGCGTATTTTAATGAAGTGATTAGTGAATTGTGAGTATGGCTACGGAGGACATCAGATATCGCGTATTCTTCCGGTAGGACATGCTACGGCGTCCAGATGGTTAGGTATCTTTGCGGCGGAAAACGGTGGAAAAACGGTTCCGATGAAAA
>JAISMW010000032.1 GCA_031276545.1 Tannerellaceae bacterium | reverse complement strand
GGTAAAAACCTTCCGTCGGTGCAGACCTGCGGAGGCTTTATGTACGTATATTGCTGATAATATTTGCATTACTTATTGGAATATTTGCGTTCCTTCCACCAATATTTGCATTACTTATTGGAATATTTGCGTTCCTTCCACCAATATTTGCATTACTTAGTGGAATATTTGCATTACTTCTTATAATATTTGAATTACTTATTGGAATATTTTCGTTCCTTTCTCAAATATTTGCATTACTTATTGGAATATTTGCATTACTTCTTCCAATATTTGCATTACTTATTAGAATATTTGCGTTACTTCCGGCAATATTTGCATTACTTATTGGAATATTTGCATTCCTTCCTCCAATATTTGCATTACTTCTTTGAATATTTGCATTACTTCTTCCAATATTTGCATTACTTATTCTAATATTTGCATTACTTATTGTAGTATTTGCAATCATTATTCTACTATTTGCCTTACTTATTGCTACATTTACAATCATTATCGGAAGGCAAGTAAACGCAATCAGGGCGAGAAGAACCCGAATGAATGAGGGGGGAACCGGGATGCGTCGGCGGGTACCTCCCGGCGCCTCCGGGCCAGCCGCTTTCGCTCCGCGGCGACCTCCTGCCGGACGGGGAACGAACGGCAGGGGAGGGCGGGGAACAGCTAAAAAATGGAGAGAGACTGCTTCCTTAACGGGGGGCAGCCTCTCTCTATCCTTTTTACTCCGCAAATACGGTTGTTCACTGTCAGCAAAAATCTTTTGAAACCCCGATTCGCCGATTCGCCCCGCGAAAGTGAACAAAGTCGCTCGGATCACAGTTGTCAGGTATTATGAACTTGCGCAACATGAGCTGCTAAGTTTTGTTTCCATACATTACGGTATCTCCGCAGTGAATGAACTTCCGAAAGACGGGTCGTCGGGATCGATGCACCAGTAAACAAAGTCGAACCCGGTGGTGGAATAGCCGGTGTAGCGGCCGATGAGCTTTCCGTTTCGGTTCTTTCCGTATACCACTATCTTGTAGCAGTTGGTGGCAAAGCTTATCCGGCTGTAGACTTCCTGGGTTATGCCGTTATTGTTGGCTACAAGCCGGAGATTGTCCAGCGAGGTAAATGCGCTCGACCCGGCGAAACTGCCGAAACAGGCCAGCACTTTGGCCGGGTCGCCGGCAAAATCGTAGGCGCCGCTCCCTATCTGCGATGCGGCGAGGGTGGTGTTGCTGTCGCTCTTCGGCTTGACGCAAATCGAAACGGGAACATTATATCTAAATTCGGCGAGGGCATGCTCCGTTAGCGGAGAAGTTGGGGAATAGGTGAAAAAGTCGATATGGCTCAGTCCGCCGTTGGGAAGATAGTTTGCAGACAGGATGATCCACCGATCCCTGTCGGCAACGGATGTCGGCCTCTGCCCCTTTTTAACGTCTTCCGCAATCCGCACGGTATATGCCAGGCAGAAACAGCCCGGGCGCTCACCGTGGCCTACATCTATCTGGGAGAAAAAGAGAAGGCGGACTATTTCCTGCGCAAATACACCGAAATATCGGCGGAGGTCATGCTGACTACATACAAAGAACTCAATATTGCCAGACGCGCGCTGTATCACGGGGCATCCGGATACATACTGAAAAACGCGGATATAGACGAAATGCTGACCGGCATCGAGGCCGTAAGCAACGGAGAACAGTTTCTTTGCGAAGAAATAGCGGAAGGACTCACATCCGGTCAGATTGCCGCCCGGCTGTCTATCCATAAAGATACCATCAAAACATACAGAGACAATCTTTTTGCCAAAATAAAGGTCAGGAATATGGCCGAACTGATTAAAAAAGCCTGCGAAATGAGGCTGATCAGGTAAATCCGAAAGAATGTCTTCAAAAAAGATATACATTTGGATTGAATTTATTGCGCTATGGATACTAACCTTGAATTGAACTGTATAAAAAAATTGGAGAATGGAGACCATGAAGCTTTTAATGTCCTCTTTACTCGGTATTACCCCATTGTGAAAAGTTTTCTGACGGGATTCATAAAAAATGAAGACCTGGCCTCCGATATGGCGCAGGACATCTTTTTTAAGGTATGGATAAACAGGGAATCCGTTTCGAGGATTATCTCGTTCAAAGCCTATTTATTCCGCATGGCCAGGAACATGGTCTATGATTATTACGAACATAACGCCATCAAAGAAAAATATGACCGCAAACAGCAGGAAGACACGGAAAATCGGTATTCCGATCGGATAGAAGAGGAATTATATGCCCGGGAACTGTCTCTTCTGATTGATTTGGCTGTCGACAAAATGCCTTCGCAACGCAAACGTATCTTCATCATGAGCCGAAAAGAAGGATTCTCCAATGATGAAATCGCCGGACAACTGAACATCAGCAAACGTACCGTGGAAAACCACATCACCCAGGCATTAAACGATATAAGAGGAATCATTACCTCCCTCGAATAATCACATCATCACACGGGAATGTCCGGCGAGCCGGGCGGCTTTCAGGAGTTCGGCAAATAAATCCGCACACAGACTGTGTGTCCAAACCCGTTTAACCGTCTTACAGGAAAGCACGATGAGCATGAGAAATAAATACCTCCCGGCATTGATAAAAAATTTCTTCGAGAACAGCGTCTCCGAAGAAATCCAGTATAAGTTCCATAAATGGTTTATGGATAATGAGCTGCAATCCGAAAAACGGGAGGTCATGCAGGATATATGGGAAAACTGTACGGCAGAACATGATGCGCAGACACAGTCGGAATTAAAGAAAATCCGGAAACGCATCCGCACGTACGAAAACAGACGGCGCCTGCCTCATAGAACTGCCTGGCTTAAGGTGGCCGCTGTTCTGCTCTTGCCCATACTCAGCGCCACGCTGACCTATCACCTGAAACACGACACGGTCATTGTCCGCGAACCGGAACTGGTAGAATACTTTGTCCCCCTGGGAGAACAGAAGCATATCATCCTTTCCGACGGTTCGGAAGTATGGGCTAATTCCGGCTCGCTGCTTATCTCGGAAAAAGAATTTTCCGGCCCCTCCCGCACATTATTTCTGAATGGAGAAGCCAACTTCAGCGTGGCGCCCAATCCGGATAAACCGTTCATTGTAAAGACCGAATACATGGATATAACGGCTCTGGGTACCGTATTTAACGTACAGTCCTATCCGGATGCCGGAAAAACCGTTACGACACTGGAAAGCGGGAAAGTTAAAATCAACACCAAACGGACGAAGATGCAATCCACCGTCATCCTCTCACCCAACGAACAGCTTATTTACGACCGGACAACCGAAGAATTAATCACGAAAAAAGTCATATCGGAAAAAAACACCCGCTGGATACAAGGATTCCTGGTATTCCAGAGCGCTACGTTCGACGAGATAATAAAGGTAATAGAACGCAAATTCCGGATAAAAGTACAGTACGATCCCGGCAAATACAAAGGCCGCATTTTCACCGTACGCTTTTCTCCGGATGAAGATGTACATCAGGTATTCAACATACTGAAAGATATTGGAGGATTCCGGTATCGAATCAAAGACAGCACCGTATATATACACTGAAAAAGAGAGAGGAGGCATACCATGAAAAAAAGAACCCGGGAAATTTTGCGCAACATCATTCCCGGATTCCAAATCGAAGAATACCCATCAAATTCGTAATTGAAAAAACTAACTTACACAAGTATTCAACTTAATAAAACAATTTGCAAAATTATGAAAATTAATGAATTATTACGAGGAAACAGTTTAAATCATTTCGTGAAGACTGTTTTTATATCCTTTCTGCTATTTTCTTCGCCATACGCAATTTCAGAAACGCTCAATAAGATCACGCTGACCGGGAGCAATACCACCTTAAAAGCCGCATTTGAAGAAATAGAGAAACAGACAAACCTGTCGGTAGATTATGAAGAATCAAAGATAGACATACATCGGAAAATAAATATCTCGATCACAGATATGACTATCAATGAAGCCTTGAATCTCATCCTTAAAAACTCCGGCTACACGCATACCATCAAAGGAAAGCATATCATCGTCTCTCTGCAGCAGCCGCAGCAGGTAGACAGCAGGATAAGCATCTCCGGCATCGTAACAGACACAAACGGCGAGCCTGTTATCGGCGCCAACGTGGTGGAGAAGGGAACAACCAACGGCAGCATCACCGACCTGGACGGGAAATTTACAATGGAAGTGCAGCCGGGAGCCGTGTTAGCCGTAAGCTACATCGGCTATTCCCCACTTAATGTCGCAGTCGGCAACCGGCGAACCCTCACCATCCGCCTGTCGGAAAACACACAAGCGCTGGAAGAAATCGTAGTAGTAGGCTATGGCGTACAACGCAAATCCGACGTAACCGGATCCATCAGCGTAGCAACAGCAGATGATATTCTGCGCAATTCTTCATTTAATGCACTGGACCGGATTACGGGGAAAAGCAGCCGGGGTGAATATTCTCTCATCAACGGGAAATCCTTTGGGAATGAATGGAAGTGCGCCGCGCATTATTATCCGCGGCATTAATTCTCTTTATACTGATTTTACTCCGTTATTCGTGATTGACGGTGTCCAGATGACGGATTTTCAGTTTGTGAATCCGAACGATATCGAACGTATTGAGGTGTTAAAGGATGCTTCGGCTACGGCTATCTACGGCGCTCGCGGCGCAAATGGTGTGATTCTGGTAACTACCAAACGGGGAAATGTGGGAGAAGGCCGCACCCTTGTTTCATACAATGGGTACGTCAGCTTGGGAACACTGGCAAAGAAGGTCGAATTGATGAATGCGGAAGAATTTGTGGAAATGGAAGACATCGCCTTTGCCAATCTTTCCAAATATCCGGCAGGCAGAAAAACGTTGGCCGACAGAGGACTTGAGGAGTGGATACCGCGCCGTACAGACCCGCTGTTTTTTGACGCAAACGGTGATCCTCTTTATGACACCGACTGGCAGGAAGCGGTTACACGCAATGCTGTCTCTCAGAGTCATCAACTGAATGTTCAGTTCCAGGGACAGAAAGCGGCCGTGGGTGCGTTCGTCAACTATACCGACCGGGAAGGTATCGTGCTGAACAACTACGCGAAACGTTTGAACGCAAAACTGACCTACGACGCCAAACCCAAGCCGTGGCTGGATATCAATACAAACCTCATGGTGAATTATATGTGGGGAAATACAATTGACGATACCGGTGGGGGCGCACGGAGAAATATGTGGGAAATGCCTCCGATTATTCCGGTTAAATTTCCTGACGGACGATGGGGTAGTTCAAACTATCAGACTCAGTTGGACTATAACCTGGAAGGAATGGCTAATCCTGTGCAAGAGTTGGAAACCGCTATCCGTAAACGAATCCGCACCAAAATATTCGGGAATATGGCATTGGTATTCCATTTATTTGACGGCCTTGATTTGCGGACACAGTTGGGGATTGACTATAACCAGTGGACAAACCGGGATTATTTTCCAACCGACCTATTGTATATTTCGTCGCCACAGGGTCGGGCTTACCTTCTGTATGGACAAAACCTGTACTGGCAGGAAGAAACGTATCTGAGTTATAATAAAGTATTGAATGAGACACATCGCATCAATGCCACCCTGGGAATGAGCTGGTCGCAATCTCAATCGTTCAGTTTCAATACGGGCAACGTCACCAATTTCACTTCAAATCATTATCAGTACAATAACCTTGGCGCCGGAGCCACCCCGTCGGCTCCGGGTTCCAGCGCTTCCGGCTGGGCTATCAACTCCTATTTCGGACGCGCCAGTTATACGTTGCAGGACAAATATATGGCCACTGTCACATTACGTGCGGACGGGTCGTCCCGTTTTGGGGGAAATCACAAATACGGTTTATTCCCGTCGGCAGGGATCGGTTGGACGGTTTCCAATGAAGATTTCCTGAAAGCCAACGCCTGGCTTAGCAATTTGAAGTTGCATGCCAGTTACGGCAGGACAGGTAATACGGAAATTGAAGTATACCGATCCATTTCCATGATGGAAGCCAGTACCGTTTTGATGAACGGAGCCCGTGTGGCTACCTCTCAGATGAGCCGTATGGCCAATCCGGATCTTGAATGGGAAAAAACCGATCAGTTTGACATCGGTATCAATCTTGGATTATTCGATGGCCGGGTCAGTTTAGATTTCGATTACTATCATAAAAACACGCATGATTTATTACTGGAACGTCCTCTACCCTATGAATCGGGATTCTCAAGTGTATATCAGAATATGGGACGTGTAGATAATACCGGAATCGATCTGTTACTGACGACCATGAATATTAGTACCCATGATTTTTCATGGGAAACAACCTTGAACTTCAATCATAATAAAAATGAAGTGAAGCAACTGGGTGAAAATAATGAAGACATTGTAATCAATACCGGCAACGGACGCATTATCCACCGTGTGGGTGAAGCATTGGGAAGTTTTTACACCCAGAAACGTTTAGGTACGTGGAGTACCTCCGAAGCGGCAGAAGCCGCTGCCGCAGCAGGTGTACAAAGTCCTGGGGAATCGAAAAAAACAGCAGAAAGCTACATTATGGGGAATGGTATTCCCCGTTACTCCGGCAGTTTGATCAACAAATTATCGTATAAGGATTTCGATCTGACGGTTGATTTGCAGTTTGTCGCCGGTGTGAGCACCTGGGAATCCTATTTAGGCGCTATCCTGGATCGTGCCGGTGTAGCAAACGGCATGAGGTTAATGCTAACGGACGGATGGAGAGAGGACAGACAAAATACAATGATCCAGCAAATACGCCATACTACTTATGCCGGACAAAGCAGCAGTGACGATGCGTACTGGATATCGGACGGTTCATACATTCGCGGCAATTTGCTTCAGTTAGGCTATACCTTTAATAAGAAAATGCTTGAAAAAAGAGGTATGCACGATTTGAGGATTTACTTCAGTGTGAACAATGCTTTTCTTATCCATTCGAATGAATTCAGGGGATACGACCCTGAAGGTTCCGCCAATAGCAACAAATGGGGGCAAAACATATTTTTCTATCAATATCCGCGCGAACGCACGTTTACGTTGGGTGCAAGTGTAAATTTTTAAAAGATGAACGACAATGAAAAAACTGATATTTTTTGCAATAACCTTCAGTGTATTCGGTTTTGCAGCATGTAACGATTTCCTGGAAGAAAAACCTTTGAGCAATATTGCCAAAGAGCAATTTTTCCAGTCGAGAAATGACGCTTTCGCTTCTGTAAATATCCTGTACAGAAAAGGATGTCTGGCTTTAATGAGTTCGGGTTCTTATGTCGGTTCATCGTATATGTACACCACAGGATTTCGTTCCGGATTGATCGACAATCCGAGTGGCAGGGGTAACAATCAGGTTATTTCGAAAATTCAGACCATGAGTATCAATCCTGTCACAGACGGTACCTATGTGCAGGGTCTTTGGACAGGACCGTATGAAACCATTGTTCGCAATGCCAATTTTGCATTGGAGAATCTGCCGGCTTGTCCGGGACTGACGGATGCAGAACGCAGTCAACTGATTGGTGAAGCCAGTTTCTTCCGGGCGTTGAACTATTTTTATCTGGTACAAACGTGGGGGCCTGTTCCTCTCATACTTAATTCCTACTCTTCGCTGGATAACCTCTATATACAGCGTTCGTCCGAAAAATTGATTTATGAGCAAATCATAAAAGATTTGGATGTAGCCATTCAATCCGGTTTGCCCGACAAGCCCATGCCAGCCAATGGATTTAGAATAACACGTGGAAGCGTATTGGCTTTAGCAGCGGATGTATGCCTGAACATGGCCGGCTATCCGGTTTTGGACAAATCAAAGTATGCCGACGCAGCCCGTTATGCCAAAGAACTAATCAATAGCCCGAACTACGCGCTGATTCAGCATAAAGCAGATATGAAGGATCCCGGCAACTGGGGTCAAAGCGCCTACAATGTCTTGCGTACTTCCGATAATGAAAAAGAGTATCTCTTTGTAAGGGAATACGACGCAGTCATTTCCAATGGAGGAGAAAAACCTACCTGGTGCCTGCCGTACGAAGCCAGTGCGTGGGGATTGAAATATCCTGTCTACATCAATGCCTGGAACCCTCATGCCATTTTGCACGCAGTATACGATCCGGTGAATGACCTGCGCTACCAGGAACATCAGTATTTCCACAGTAGCTATACAACAGAGGATGGCGTTGTCCATGCCTTCGACAAAATCGCTTACTTCTGGTGGGAAGATGAAGCATTGAAAGTGACGCAACGTTCCGAAAAAGACCTTACAATTTACCGGCTTGCCGAGATGTACCTGACGGCCGCCGAGGCGATTGTCGAGGATGGTGGAGTCGTCACCGCCGAAGCGGCAGACTATCTGGCGACAATCAAGGCGAGGGCTTCGCTCGACAAAGACTACGAGGCGATCAGGGCCGAGCTGGCAGGACTTTCCGTGGAGGCTTTCGTGAATGAAGTGCTGAGTGAGAAAATCAGGGAAACACTTTTCGAGTTTAAACTCTGGAACGATATCGCTCGCACAAGGAAATATCCGGCGCTTGATGCGAATGGCAAATTTACATTCGTCCCCTTGATCGGGACGGTCAATCCTTGGGGCGCTACATACAGGGAAGATAATCTGTATATCCCTTATACGGATCAGACTATCCAGCGCAATCCCATGATAACGGAACCTCCATTACAATAATAACTGAATTTCATGACTAAAACATTTTTTAAATTGCGGATTAAGTTCATACCGGTATTTTTGATGGTAAGCTGTTTGCTGCCTGCCGGCTATGCCGCGAACCATGCGCAGGAAAGCGATATGCTTTTATGGTACAATACCAAACCGGGAGAAACTGCAATCGAGCCGATACCGGTAGGGAACGGATTGATTGGGGCTTTGGTCTATGGCAGAGTCTGCCGGGAAAAGATTGCACTGAATGAATCCGGTTTCTGGTCGGGGGCGCCGCATGATTATAACGACCCGGATGCAGGAAAGTATTTCAAACAAATACAGGATTTGGTGTTCGGCGGCAAATTCAAAGAAGCGGAAAAAACGGCCGATGAACATTTCTACGGCAAACCTGTCGGACAGGCTGCTTATGAACCGCTTGGAAGTTTGGAACTTCTGTTCTACGGAATCGACGATGCCGAAACAGGTAATTATTACCGCGACCTGGATATGGAAAACGGTATTACTTCCGTATCCTTTTCGTATGGAGGGGTAAACTATACAAGGGAAGTGTTTGTTTCCTATCCAGACCGTGTGCTGGTGATGCAAATTACGGCTGATAAACCCGGTAAAATATCTTTTGATGTGTCCGTGAAAAGCCATTTTGCCGATAAGGTTACCGCCACACCGGGGAGACTGACCGTAGACGGCGCCTGGGAAAACACCATACCCAACTATTGGCTGATTGGAGAAATCGCTGAAAAAGGCATGTCGTTTCAAACGGTTTTGAAGGTGAATAATGAAGGTGGACAGTCCGGCGTGCACAAAGACAGACTTACCGTCCGCCGGGCAAACTCCGTCACGCTTATTCTGGCCGCCGCTACGAGCCATGTGAACTATAAAGACATAAGCGGCGATCCGGCAGGGCGCAATCAAAAAGTCCTCGACGGGGTGGCCGATAAAGACTACACGATTCTTCGCCGGCGTCATATGGCTGATTTCAGCGGTCTGATGGGGAAGGTGCATGTAAGCGTGGGCGACAGGGCGAAAAACGGGAAACCTGTAAACGAGCGTATCCTTGCAGTGAAAAACGGCGAGGTCGATCCGAATTTAGAAATGCTTTGCTTCCAGTTCGGACGCTATATGCTGGTCTCAAGCAGCCGGCCGGGTGGTCAGCCGGCCAACCTTCAGGCTATCTGGAACGAGAGGCTGGCGCCTCCCTGGGGCAGTAAGTATACGATCAACATCAATACGCAGATGAATTACTGGCCGGCTGAAGTAACGAATCTGGGCGAATGTCATTTGCCGTTAATTTCCATGGTGAAAGACCTTTCCGAGAACGGAGCGAAAACGGCGCGGATTTATTACGGAGCCAAAGGATGGGTGACGCACCATAACGTGGATTTGTGGAGAGGGACAGCTCCTGTGGATGGCGCCCGGTATGGCATGTGGCCGGTAGGAGGCGCCTGGCTGTGTCTGCATCTATGGGAGCATTATGCGTTTAGCGGCGGAGACAGGGAGATCCTCAGGGAAATCTATCCCGTACTGAAAGGTTCGGCGGAATTTCTTGCGGACATCCTGGTTGAATACCCCAAATACGGTTATTTGGTCACTCCTTTCTCCATGTCGCCCGAACATGGATATTATTTCGACGACAGTAATGTGCCGGCCTATCTTTCGCCGGCCCCCACTATGGACGTAGCCATCATGCGCGAACTGTTCCCGCATGTGATTGAAGCCGGTAAAATACTGGGAGTGGACGCCGCTTTCCGCAAACAGCTTGAGTCGATTTTACCCAAACTGCCTCCCTACAAAGTAAACCGGCTGGGATATGTGCAGGAATGGATAGAAGACTGGCAGCCTCAGCGGGGCGGACACGATGTATCCCCCTACTTCCCGTTCTATCCGGGGAGCAGCATCCTGCTGCGCCGTGAAAGCGATGTGGATCTTGTGAATGCGTACCGCTACTGGCTGGAATCCCGCGGACTGCGCGGAGGGGGATTTCCCGGTTCATGGAATATCTGCATGTGGGCCAGGCTGGAGCGTGGCGACAAAACAGGTGCGCTTATGCAAGCTGCGGTGGCTTCTGTGGCCGGCAATATCCTCCGGCAGGGAACGGGGAGTCAGGTGGACGGTTCTTTTGGCTTTACCGCCGGAGTTGCCGAATCGCTGATACAAAGCCATGCAGGAGAAATAAGTCTGCTCCCGGCATTACCCTCAGGCTGGGCTGCGGCGGGGGAAGTCAGCGGTTTGCGTGCACGGGGAGGCTATGAAGTCAATATGAAATGGGAGAAAGGCAGGCTTGTATCTGCGGAAATAAGCAAGCCTGACGGCGGCGTATGCAATGTCAGATACAACGGCAAAGTCGCCAAAGTAACGGTACTGAAAGGACAGCCGACCTTGATAAGTGAAAAATGATCAGTCTTTAGACCCCGTTGTTCCCGGTCTTCACTGACCGGGAACAACGTTAACAGTTCGGAAAGACTTTGTTGCAACGGTAATGAAAAATATCAAAGAAGGTTTGACGCCGGCAAGGCCGCGGTTGACGTCGGCAGCGCCGATGTTGACGTCGGAAACGTCGCGGTTGACGTCAGCAACACCGATGTTGACGTCAGCAGCGCCGATGTTGACGTCGGAAACGCCGTGGTTGACGTCAGCAGCGCCGATGTTGACGTCGGAAACGCCGCGGTTGACGTCAGAAACGCCGATGTTGACGTCAGAAACGTCGCGGTTGACGTCGGAAACGTCGCGGTTGACGTCAGCAACGCCGTGGTTGACGTCAGCAATGGCGCGGTTGACGTCAGCAATGGCGCGGTTGACGTCAGCAATTGCGATGTTGACGTCAGCAATGGCGTGGTTGACGTCAGCAATGGCACGGTTGACGTCAGCAATGGCACGGTTGACGTCAGCAATGGCGCGGTTGATGAAAATGCTCAATGCTCAATGCTCAAGGACTTTGTTGCAACGCCGGTCAACGAATAATCCTGTCCTGACTGCCGTTGCAACAAAGTCGTTCGGAGATATAAAACAAGAAAACATAAAATAAACGTACAAGTATGACTAAGAAAGCAAGTTTTTATGGAATAATGGCAGCCCTCACCGGGCTGTGCTTTTCATTCCTGCAGTGCGGTTCCGGCAATACTGACGGACGGACGGAGTTCGCAAAGGACTCGAAATTCTACTTCGACGGCTCTATCTCACGCGAAGTACTGGAAAATTATTTAGACCGTTCGGTTACGGCGGGCTATTTCCTTGTTCCGGGAAATCCGGAGAACTATCTGTTCCCTTACCGGGAAGATGATATACGTATGCTTCAGAACATCGGCGCCAAGTTTATCGGCCGTGCCCTGTATCGCTGGAGTGAAGAGAGCAAACTGGGCGACCCTGCCTTTTTCGATTATGCCAAAAGGCTCATCGACCGGATGCATGAGCATGATCCGGAAATCATCTTCCAGGGATGCCTTTTTGAACATGTAAGCGGAGACGTCAACAACCTGAAAATCCCCGCATGGGTTTTCGAGGCATTCGATCTTCCGGCAGAAGACCGCAATTTCAGAGCGGAAGATATGATAAAACGAGTGGATCCCGGCGGCGAAATACTGATGCGAAGCGCCCGTGGCGGTACACCGATGATCAACAACCTTGAAACCCGGCTCTGGTTCTATTTCCTTGCCAAATCCTATATCGACATCGGCTGCGAGGCTTTCCACCTGGGGCAGGTTGAACTCATTGGAAGAGACGATCCCGACAGGACGCAATATGCGGCTTTCCTGCAGAAAATACGCGACTATGCCGCAGTAAACGCACGCCGCCATTACATCCTGCTGGACGGACATACTCCCAAAGGCGGATTCATCAAAGACAGCGTCAGCCTGCTGGACTTCAATTCATTCCCCCTCCGCATCAAGGAGGTGGAAGACAAACCGCTGGAAGGCATCCTGGAAGCAGGACATAGCGACGCTATTTATCTGAAGAGCCTGGGAGCCGTTTCGCCAAGCGGATGGAAAGCCGAAAGTATGCCGTATTTGGTGGAGTTCGACAACTTCGGAATAAGCCGGGAACCGGGAGTAGCCAACCTGAACGACCATTTTTGCTGGGGATACGACGACATCACCTGGTTCGCCATGCAGGACGAAGCCTATCGCAACAGATGGCTGCGGTACGCTTTCGACTGGCTCCGGGAGACCGACCCCAACGGACATCTCCAGATGTGCGTCATCCGCATGATATCAGGCCCTCCGGGAGCGCAGTCGTTCCGCTCCTACTTTGCAAACACCCGCAGCGTGGCCTGCCCGGTCGGTTATTCTCAGGAAGAAACCATCAAGGAGATCTGGAATACGGGATTGAACTAATCATTCATCATCACATTAAATACAGCAGACATGAAATCACATCATCTCTCAGCCGCCATCCTGTTTCTCTGCGGCCTGATTTTCTCAACCGCCCGGGGAGCCTGGGGAGCAGACCGACTGATGGCCGGTTCCGCCAAAGTCAATATCACACCGCCCGAAACCCGCTATCCCGTGCATGATTCGCTGTATGCACGCAGTCTGGTTCTGGACGTCGGCGGCCGGCGGATAGCCTTTATCGCCTGCGACAGCGGTGGAGGAAACGACCGGTTTATCGCAGCGCTCAAGGACAAGTACAATCTTCAGGAAGTCTATCTTTGCCAGTCGCACAACCACTCCGGCGCTTCAGGCCCAAGGGAATGGACGGAAGCAAAATTCACTCAACTGATAGACGAAGCCTCAAAGAATATGTTCGAAGCAAAGATTTCGGGCGGGCATCGAAGTTTTCCGCAACTGAGCTTCAACAGACTGATTGTACGGGATGACGGACACGCCCGCGAATCCTGGTTTGCCGACGATCACTACCGCTACATCAACCGCGAACGCCTGCCGCACGGCCCGGTGGACAATTCCGTAGGCCTTATCCGGATTGAAGATATGAGCGGCAATCCCCGTATTTTGGTCATGAACTATGCCTGTCACCCCGACGTCGTATGGAACAATTTCGAGGTTTCTGCCGATTATGCAGGTTATGCAGCCCGGTATACCGAAGAAGCCTTCGACAACAAAGTACATTGCCTCTTTATCAACGGCGCCGCCGGCAATCAGGCCCCTCTTTTCAAGGACGGAGGACGGAAAAGCCCCGACGATCCCCGCAAAGCCGATTACAGCCTGATAGAACGCATGGGCAAACTGCTCTCCATCGAAACGGTAAAGCTGGCAAAAGAACTTTACCCCAACCCCTACGACGCCGTCAGCCTGAAGGTCCGGACAGACTCGCTTTCCTTTACCGGACGTTTCGACAAGGATCGAAGCTTTACCCCCCGTTTTTCCGTCATTGTGCTGAACGGCCGCTACGTCATATCCGCTGTCCCCGGCGAGTTTTTCATCAAGTTTCAGCTCGACTGGAAAAGAGAACTTTCGCCATACGGCCTGGTACCCTTCTTTTTCGGTTATACCCTAAGCGGCGGGAGTTCTCCCGGCTATGTGGCCGATGTAAGGTCTGCCGCCCTGGGAGGCTACGGCGCCGACTGGGGAGGCGGCCTTATTGAAATCGGAGCCGGTGAAAAGATCATGCTGCGACAGCTTGAAAACTACTACCGGCTGACAGGCCTCGTAAGAGACCGTCCCGGACCAAACGAACACCGGCTCGACGATGGCGCCGTCATTCCTTAATTTAACCTGAGTTCGACGTAAGAACCCTTGTTTATTACCTATGAAGAGTCAAACCCGGCGGCGATCGGCTTTCCGATTTTGTCGGAAAGTCAAACCCGGCGGCGATCAGACTTCCGACTCAGTCGGAAAGGCAAACCCGGCGGCGATGTTCCAAGCGATGGAGGAGTTGCTGTTTTTACAATACTTTTAATTATACTTGATAAACATGAAACAACATGGTATTCTTATCTGCGGACTGGTGCTGGCGCTGTCCGCCTGCTCCGGCAAACAGCCGCAGTATAAATTTATGAACCCCGACTTGCCGGTAGACGAGCGGGTGAGCGACC
>JAISMW010000027.1 GCA_031276545.1 Tannerellaceae bacterium | reverse complement strand
ATGACGATCCTAACTAAAGACAAAACCGACAAATCAAGCTACAAGAAAAAAAGAGCAAAAGCTGTACTCAACCAAAAATACAGAAATCAATTACTCCATTTTTAAATGCGTTTGCCCTGGATAAACTGTGCTGTGTTGCTGCTTTATCCGGAAGAAATACGTACATTTACCGCCGGTAATAATTCAATAACATGCTACTACGATGAAAGAGGCTCTCGAAATGCCTGATTATATCTTTGAAAGCAGTTGGGAAGTGTGCAACAAGGTGGGAGGAATCCATACGGTGCTCTCCACGAAGGCGAGGACTTTGCAAATGCTGTTTCCCGACAGAATAGTCTTTATCGGTCCGGATATCCGCGGCAGGGAATCTGCACCGGATTTCCTGGAGGACGGACTGCTGTTTGCCGACTGGGTGAACTTTGCCTCCGGGACGGAGCGTCTGAACGTGAGGACGGGACGCTGGGACGTGCCGGGCAGTCCTCCGGTGATTCTGGTGGACTATGCGCCCTTCGGCCGGCAGCGGAACGAACTGTACTACCGAATGTGGGACTGGTTCGGGGTGGATTCCATGTCGGCCTACGGGGATTACGACGAGTCCTGCTTCTTTGCCGTTGCCGCGGGAAGGGTGATTGAAAGTTTTTATTCCTTCCATCAACTGAAGAACAGAAAGGTGGTGGCGCTGTTCAATGAATGGATGCTGGGGATGGGGGCGCTGTACGTGCAGAAGCATCTGCCGGACGTGGCGACGGTCTTTACCACTCATGCCACGTCGGTGGGACGCTCTATCGCGGGCAACGGCAAGCCGCTGTATGCCTGTATGGATGCGTACGACGGCGACCGGATGGCGAAGGAGCTGCATCTAGAGGCGAAACATTCGCTGGAAAAGCAGACAGCCCGTCATGCGGACTGCTTTACGACCGTGAGCGGCATTACGGCCGCGGAATGTGCCTGGCTGCTGGGCAAGGCGCCCGACGTGGTTACGCCCAATGGATTCGAGCGCGATTTTGTTCCCGAAGGGGACGCCTATACGCTCAAACGGGAACAGGCGCGCGCCCGGCTGATCCGGGTGGCCGAAAAGCTGCTGGGCGCTCCCGTTCATCCGAATGCGATACTGATTTCCACCAGCGGCCGGTACGAATACCGGAACAAGGGTCTGGATGTATTTATAGACGCGATGGACAGGCTGCGCAGCCGGAAGGAACTGACGAGAGACGCGGTGGCCTTCGTGATGGTGCCGGCCTGGGTGAAGGAGGCGCGATCCGACCTGCAGTATGTGCTGGAGCACGACTGTCCGTCCACATCGCCGATGCAGATGCCGTTTGCCACCCACTGGCTGCACCGTATGGAGGAGGATCGGATACTGAATTATATTGCCGCGAAAGGCTTCACGAACAGGGAGCCGGAAAAGCTCAAAATCATCTTCGTGCCCTGCTATCTGACGGGCGACGACGGAATATTCAATCTTCCCTACTACGATCTGCTGATCGGTATGGACGTCACGGTGTATCCCTCCTATTACGAACCTTGGGGGTATACGCCGCTGGAAAGCATCGCCTTCGGGATTCCCACCGTTACGACAGACCTGTCGGGTTTCGGCCTCTGGGCGAAGGAGGAAGGGATAGGCGACGACATCACGCGGGGAGTGTGCACCGTTCATCGCACGGACGACAATTACCGGGAGGTGACGGAGCAGATTGCAGAATCGATCCTGAAGCTGTGCGCCGAAAAGAAAGCCGGTCTGGCGGCTATCCGGAAACGCTGCTGCCGGCTGGCCTCCCTGGCCGAATGGGAGCGGTTTGTCCACCATTACCGTACAGCCTTCGATATAGCCCTGCGCCATGCGCAGGAACGGAATCTACATTAAAGAACATCAATAAATAATTGCATAAGATGAGAATACAAGCAAATAATGCCAATCAGCCCGCATGGAAGGAAGTGTACACCCATTCATCGCTGCCCGCGGAACTGATTCCGCTGGAAGAACTGGCCGGAAATCTGTGGTGGGTATGGAATCACGAAGGATCCCAACTGTTTAAAAAACTGGACGAGAAACTGTGGAAATCGACGGAAGGCAATCCGGCGCTTCTGCTTCAGAGCCTCTCGGTGAAACGGATGGACGAGATCATCAACAACCGGGAACTGATGGACGAGGCGGCGCATGTGTACGCGCTGTTCAAAAACTACATGAAGGTATCGCCCGACAGCTCGAAGCCCTCCGTAGCCTACTTCAGCATGGAGTACGGACTGACTCACGTGCTGAAGATCTACTCCGGCGGTCTGGGCGTACTGGCCGGCGACTACCTGAAGGAAGCAAGCGACAGCCGGATAGACCTGGTGGCGGCAGGCTTCCTCTACCGCTACGGGTACTTCAACCAGTCGCTGTCGATGGAAGGACAGCAGATAGCCAACTACGAGGCGCAGAACTTCAACACCCTGCCGCTGACTCAGGTGATGGAGGCCGACGGGCAGCCTCTCGTGCTGGAGGTGCCTTTCCCCGGACGCACGGTGTATGCCGGCGTCTGGAAAGTGAACGTGGGACGCATCCCGCTCTACCTGATGGATACCGATATACCTCAGAACAGCGAATGGGATCGCTCGATTACCCACCAGTTGTACGGCGGCGACTGGGAAAACCGGATGAAGCAGGAGTATATGCTGGGCATCGGCGGCATCCTAATGCTGAACAGGCTGGGCATCAAGAAGCAAGTGTACCACTGCAACGAAGGTCACGCGGCGCTGATCAACGCCCAGCGTCTGGTGGACTACATCGACGAGGGGCTTTCCTTCAATGAAGCGCTGGAAGTGGTGCGCGCCTCCGGGGTCTATACCGTGCATACGCCCGTGCCGGCCGGTCACGATTATTTTGAAGAGAGTTTATTCGGACGCTACATGGGAGAATTCCCGGCCAGGATGGGAATTTCATGGCAGGAGTTTATAGACATGGGGCGTGAGAACCCTGGCAGCAACGAAAGATTCTCCATGAGCGTGTTTGCGCTCAATACCTGTCAGGAAGCCAACGGGGTGAGTCTGCTGCACGGGAAAGTGTCGCAGCGCATGTTCGCTCCCATCTGGAAGGGATACTTTCCGGAAGAGCTGCACGTTACATCCGTCACGAACGGCGTGCACATGCCAACCTGGGCGGCGTCTGAATGGAAGCAATTCTTTGCCGCCCATTTCAGTCCGGAGTTCATCCACGATCAGTCGAACAAAACCTACTGGGAGGCCATCCATCACGTGTCCGACGACGAGATATGGCAAATCCGCAAGGCGCTGAAGCGGAAACTGGTGGACTACATCAAAGTGCAGTTCCGCGACAACTGGCTGAAGAACCAGGGCGATCCCTCGCAAGTGGTATCCATCCTCGAAAAAATTAATCCCAATGCGCTGCTGATAGGCTTCGGCCGCCGGTTTGCCACGTACAAGCGTGCGCATTTGCTATTCACCGACCTGGAACGTCTGGCCAAAATCATCAACAACGAAAAATACCCCATTCAGTTTATCTTTACCGGTAAGGCGCATCCTGCCGACGGAGGCGGGCAGGGACTGATTAAGCATATCATCGAGATCTCCCGCCGTCCGGAATTTCTGGGCAAAATCATTTTCCTCGAGAACTACGACATACGTCTGGCCCGGCGTCTCATATCGGGCGTGGATGTATGGCTGAACACCCCTACCCGTCCGCTAGAAGCTTCCGGCACGTCGGGAGAGAAAGCCGAGATGAACGGCGTACTTAATTTCTCCGTACTGGACGGCTGGTGGTACGAAGGCTACCGGGAAGGCGCCGGGTGGGCGCTGACCGACAAACGCTCGTACGAAAACCAGCAGTATCAGGACCAGCTTGATGCCGCGACGATCTACCATACCCTCGAGAACGAAATCATTCCGCTCTATTATGCCCGCAACAGCAAGGGGTTCTCTCCCGAATGGATTCAGTACATCAAAAACTCCATCTCGCAGATTGCTCCCGACTACACCATGAAACGTATGCTCGACGACTATATCAACCGGATATACAACAAGCTGGCCACCCGTTCGGCTCATCTGAAAGCAAACGGCTATGCCAAGGCAAAGGAAATCGCGGCCTGGAAGGAAGAAGTGGTGGCGCACTGGGACAGCTTCACGGTAGAATCCTTTGTGACCGACAGAGAATGGGCTTCCAATCAGCCGCTGGTAGGAAAAGTGTATGCCTATCATCTGGTGATCGACCGGCACGAACTTCAAGGTATGCTGGGAGTGGATATGGTGGTAGGATGGGACAATCCGGAAACGAACAATCTCGATCTGAAAGCGGTACATCCCTTTGAACTGACGAAGGAAGAAGGCTCCCGCCTGTTCTTCGAGCTTCACGTAGCCGCAGCCGAGGCCGGTATCCACAAGGTAGGGTTTCGCGTCTATCCGCTCAATCCGGAGCTTCCTCACCGTATGGACTTTGCCTACGTGAGGTGGATTACGGTTTAAAACTCCGGATTGAACGATAGAGGGAGCAGGCAGGCCGCGCTTTCCACGAGGTAAACCTGTGTACGTCCGCAGAGAAGTATCTTCACCGGATGCTTGCTGCGGACTTCCGTTTCCAGCAGTACCTGGCGACATGCGCCGCAGGGGCTTATCATTTCCGTCTGCCTTCCTGCCGTTTGAGCGGCAATGGCAATGGCACGTACACCCACTCCGGGATATTGAGATCCGGCATAAAACAGCGCCACCCGTTCGGCGCACAGACCGGAAGGATAGGCTGCGTTCTCCTGATTGTTTCCTGCAACAATGATTCCGCTGTCCAGCAACACGGCAGCTCCCACCTGGAATTTGGAATAGGGAGCGTAGGCGTCGCGGGCTGCCGAAAGAGACCGTCCGGCCAGTTCTTTCCATTCATCCGGCAATTCAGCAAGCGGACAAGTCTTTACTTTTGTTTCAATTACAATTTCTTTCATGGGCTAAAAAAAACAGGATTACCCTTCGTCCGAAGGATAATCCTGCGCTTGTTTTTTGCGGGGAAGCCGTTAAGCTTCCGCCTGTACTTCTTTAATGGAGATATACGAACGGTCTGCTTTTCCCCTATGGAAAAAGACGACGCCGTCTGTTAGTGCATACAAGGTATGATCTCTGCCAATACCTACGTTTTTACCCGGATGATGGGTAGTACCTCTCTGGCGAACAATGATATTACCCGCCTTGGCGATTTGTCCGCCAAAAAGCTTTACGCCTAATCGTTTGCTGTGCGATTCGCGTCCGTTCTTCGAACTTCCTACACCTTTTTTATGTGCCATTTTTTACTCCTTTCTACGTGTTAAGCCACAATCTGTTTAATATTCACTTCCGTAAACTGCTGACGATGACCGTTCAACTTACGATGTCCTTTTCTTCTCTTTTTGTGGAAGACCAACACTTTGTCGCCTTTCACCAGCGGAGAGAGCACTTCGACTACCACCTTGGCGCCCTCGATTAAAGGGGCTCCTACGGTAATTGCACCGTCCTTGTCAACCAATAATACTTTTTCAAATTCAATAACGGCTCCACTTTCCACGTGCGGAATGTGGTGAACGAATAATTTTTTGCCTTCTTCAGCTTTGAATTGCTGTCCGTTGATTTCTACAATTACGTACATCTGTTTTAATTCATTTTTAACAGGTTATGTTCCGGGGGTGGAAGTCTTTTGCGTCTTCTCTTTTTTACCCTTGAGGAATCGAAGTGCAAAAATAGAATGCTTTATTGTAACTGCCAAATTTACAAGGGCAAAATGCTCTGAAAAAGTCTGCAAAAAGACAGGAGGCTCCGGACAAAGCAGTAACTTCGCGGCGACAAACCGGAAACGTACCGTATTACTCCATTCTAATAATAATGAAACGGATGAACACTTTAAAAACAATTTTCACCGTTCTTTTCGCCCTTGCGACAGGAACTGTTACCGCGCAAAACGACGCGCTGCGGTTTAATCCCGGCATGGACTTCTCCCTGCATGAACTAACCCTCCCAACAGGCGAAACCGTGAAGTTCCGTGCGTATGAAAAACTTTACTTTGTGAGCAGCGTGGAGGATTCCGCCTATCAGTATCTCCACTTTTTTGTGCCTGAACTTCCCGACTGTAATGTGCAGAAAGCCCCTGTTTTCCTGCGTACCTACATTGGCGGTTATGCAGCCTCGAAGGCGGTTTTCCCTTCGCCGGACGATGCCGGAGGCTATGCGTTGCGTGAGGGCTTTGTAGTGGTGATTCCCGGTTCGCGCGGAAGAAACTCAAAGGCTGGCGGCATCCTGACCGGCAAAGCGCCTGCCGGGCTTTTAGACTTGAAGGCTGCTGTACGTTTTTTGCGCTACAACGACAAACAGATGCCCGGCGATGCGGAGAAAATTGTGACCGACGGCACAAGTGCAGGCGGTGCAATGAGCGCTCTGCTGGGTGCAACAGGCAATAACCCTCTCTACGAACCCTATCTAAAGAAAATGGGTGCGGCTCAGGCACGCGATGATGTATTTGCAACCGTTTGTTACTGCCCGATCACCGACCTCGAACATGCCGATATGGCCTATGAATGGCTGTACGGCTGTACGAATGTGTCAACGCGCAATCTTTCGCCGGAACAGACAGTAGTTTCAAATGCCTTGGCTGAAAGATATCCGGAGTATCTGAATGGTCTGAATCTGAAGACCCCGGACGGGGCGCCGCTCACCGCCGAAAATTATCTCCCCTATCTGAAATCGTTTTTAATCGCGTCGGCACAGAAAGCAAAGGATGCCGGTGCAGACTTGCCCTCCGGTGCGGGAATTGTACAGAGTGGCGACTTTGTAGTGGATATTGACTGGGAACACTACCTGAATTATGTGGTAAGGAAAGAGCCGCTTAAAACGCCGCCGGCCTTCGACTCCCTCGGCGTACCGGCAAATTCGCGCCCTTCAAACGCAAATGATCTGTTCGGCGATCTATCCGGAGAACCCGTAAATTTCACCGGTTTCAGCCTGCAGCGTGCAACCGGAAATCCGTCGGCAACTCTGTCTGCCGACATTCAGGCACGTGTTATCCTGATGAACCCGATGTATTTCATTGGCGACGGGAAAAGCAAAACCGCGCCGCATTGGTACATCCGTCACGGCGCCATCGACCGCAACACCGGATTTCAGATACCGGTAAACCTCTACACCAAACTGCTGAACAACGGTTTTCATCCCAATTTTGCCCTCGCCTGGAATCGCCCACATTCGGGCGACTACGCATTGCGAGAACTTTTTGCCTGGCTGAATGAAATTTTAGGGAAGTAAAATACCGTTCAAGGTCTCTTCCATTCCGTCGATGTCTTCGTCGGTTGTATCCCACGAAGTGACCAGACGCACTTCGCCGGCGCTTTCGTTCCAGTAATAAAAGAAATACTTTTCGGACAGCTTCCGGGCAGCCTCTGCCGGCATGGTGAAAAAGAGTTGATTGGTTTCCGGCTTTTGCGTAAAATTGATTTGAGGATACCGCCTCAGTATACCGGCCAGACGGGCTGCCATCCGGTTGGCGTGACGGGCATTTTCCAGCCAGAGTTCGTTTTCCAGATAAGGGATAAATTGGGCGGACAAGTAGCGCATCTTGGACGCCAATTGTGCCGACTGCTTGCGGAAATAGGGCAGGTGTTCCGTTATTTCGGCACAGCAGAAAGAGATAACGGCTTCGCCCATCATCATTCCGTTCTTGGTTCCCCCGAAGCTGAGGATGTCGACGCCGGCATCTGCCGTCAGTTCCTTCATCGAACAGTTCAGGCAGGCGCAGGCATTGGCCAGGCGGGCGCCGTCCATGTGAAGGTACATATTGTGGCGGTGCAGGAGTGAGGCGATGGCTTTTATTTCGTCGGGGGTATAGACAGTTCCCAGTTCGGATACCTGCGAGATATAAACCACCTTCGGCTGAGAGTGGTGGCATACGCCGAAATTATGCAGGTGAGGGCGAATCAGTTCCGGCGTCAGTTTGCCGTCGGTTGCAGGGATGGGTATTACGGCACATCCGCTCATGCGCGCAGGCGATCCGCATTCGTCTACATAGATATGCGCCGTCTGCGTACATAAAATACTGTGAAACGAACGGGTCACCGCCTGCAGAGCCACCGTATTGGCTCCCGTTCCGTTGAACACAAAGAAAGCTTCGGCATCATTCCCGAACACTTCTTTCAGTTTGTCAACCGCCTGCCGGGTATAAAAATCGTCGCCATACCCCACCGTATGCCCGGTATTCGCTTTCACCACGGCATCCATCACCAGAGGATGTACACCCGAATTATTGTCACTTGCAAAACTTCTCATGATTTATTTGTCTTTTCATTTCATTCCCCAAAGGTATGATAAAAAAGGAATTCTCTTATTGTATCAAAGTAGTTCTCTCCCAGTGTAGCATAGCCGCATCCATGGTTGCCGTTATAATTGACTGTCACACATTTCTTTTTTGACAGGATATGCAAATCCTTCTCTTTGATTACCCGATCGTCTTTTGCATTGAAAACCAGTAACGGTATATTTATATTCCTGACCAGGTTACTGTATTTCTCCAGATCAAAATTATGGGGTAATACCATCTTACCGGCTGACCGTTTGTTTATTCGTTTTAATGTCTCTTTTAAACAGGTTACATAGTTTTCAAAGATGAAGAAATCAACCGAATCATTTTGTGTCGATAGAGTCGAAATAATAGTCCCCATAGAAAAAGCCATAATTCCAATTTTATTTTCGGGATATTTTCTTTTTGTATAATCAATAACATGATTTAGATCAACAGCATACTCGCTGTAAAAAAGCATATTCTCATTATTCTCCCACGCAGAACTGTTCCCAAATCCTCTGTAGTCAAATAAAATAACCGAGTATCCCATTTGGTTCAATCTCACCGCGTATGGCAAACAGTACGAAAGATTTCCCGAATCTCCATACGCCATAATGATGCTTGTTCCGATATTCATATCATCCGAATATACAGTATAAAGAAAAACAGCCGCTCCATCATCCGTTCGAATGAAGCTACTGTCTATGTTTTCAATATAGGCAGGAAGATGGAACTTATAATCTTTTACGGGATTTATTGCGCTTATTTCTCCCACGGTAATTACTATGAGGACTATTTTGAAGAGATTTCCCATTTCATTTCAATTTTTTGGGGAGCAAAAGTACCCATAATTTTTTATTTTTTAATGATGCGTTTTAATCGCTCAGAGAACGTCCGGTAAACGTATGGACTTTTCCGTAGATATTCAAACTTGCCTCCCAAACTGCCTGTCTCTTTTCCTTATACATCGGCGTATCTATAAATTCCCATTCCTTCCCATAGGCATCTTTAAATTTACATTTAAGAATACCGGAGAAAGGGTCTTCATTTATGGATTTAATGGCACGTGTTTTTTGCCGTGATGCGGCTTCTTTGTCTGCGAAGGGGAGAATTTGAGGGTATAATGGCGAAAAACGGGGCGGGGGAATTCTATTTTTGCTTTTTTTGCTCTGACGGTGATTTTTTTTCGGAAATAGATAGCGGTAGTGTGAATTGTTTTTTTACATTTGCACTTGTTTCATAATAAACAGAAATAATATGAGAATACTTAAGATTGATTTGAAGCGTCTTCATAATGAAGAGTGGTTTAATTTGTTTACCGACCTGTTTGCGCTGGCGCCTGTTTACGGGGTTCAGGTACTCGGTATAAAGGGATTGTTTGATTTGCTTGAGCCTCTTTACGAGAAATCGGACATGCTGCTGCAACTGATGCGCAAAAGTTCGTATACGGAAAAGTTGAGCGAGGCCGAAAAGGGGCGCAATACGCTTTTCCGGGCGATGTACGGCGTTATTAAGGCTTCGCAAAGTCTGCCGGAAGAAACGAAGCGGGATGCGGCCAAACGGCTGTTTATTCTGGCTTCCGAGTACCGGAAATCGGTTCTGCACAAAAGCTATTCCGAAGAAACGGGCGCTATTTTTAACTTCCTGCAGGATCTGCAGGGGGCGTATGCTGCCGATGTTGCGCTGCTCCAGCTTGGTTCCTGGGTGAGCGATTTGCAGGCTGCGGAACAGAAATTTGTGGACATCCGCGCACAGCGTACGAAGGAAGATATCCAAAAACCTGTCGAAAAATTAGGCGATATACGTAAACAGGCCGACATTCTTTATAACGGTATTGTCGATGCACTCTATGTGAAGCTTCTGGCCGACGGGCTGGGCGGCGACACCGTGGTAGACCCTGAGGAGCTGAAAACCGGACCTTATGAAGAAAACGTTCCGGAGGAACAGCGGGGTAACGTGGTGTACAACTTTGTGATTGCCTGGAACAGGGTACTGAAAAAATATGCCGATATGCTGGCCGGACGTGCCGGACGCAGGGTAAAGGATCAGGATCCGGAGGAGGATGAACCGGAAGGGCCGGTGGAAGGCTGATATTATATTATGCCATAATATATTAAGGAAGAGGTCGGAGTTTGTTGAATTTCTCCGGCCTTTTTTTGTGGGGGCAGTTTGCAATTTATTTTGCCTCCACCCTTTTTTCGGGAAACCGTAAATAGTTTATTTTGCCTCCACCCTTTTTTCGGGAAATCGTAAATAATTTGTTTTGCCTCCACCCTTTTTTCGGGAAAAGGCAAATAGTTTGTTTTGGCTCCGCCCTTTTTTCGGGAAAGGGCAAATAGTTTGTTTTGGCTCCACCCTTTTTTCGGGAAAGGGCAAATAGTTTGTTTCGGCTCCACCCTTTTTCCGGTCTGATCGCGATTTTTTTGTAGCAGACCCGGTTTTCATTCGGGGCAGCAGGATTTATATAAGAAATCGCTTAGATTTCATTTCGAATAAATTCTATTGAGTATCCGTGCGATAAAAGCAAGATGTAATGAATGCAGGCTAATTCTATATGATGCCCGGCGTATATAGCCGGCATGATGCGGCAGTTCGTCGAACGGATTGGCAACATTTTTGACAGGTTTCCATTGATAGTTTATAAATCATGGATTACGAAAACAATAAACCGAAATAAAGAGATGGAACTGAACGAAAAAGATGAATTGCTGAACAGCGAAGATGTGACAAATCTGCAAGATGAAACAGCAAGCGTGTCAGACGTGGATACGCAGACTGACAATGTGGCGGACGAAAAAAACGATCCGCAAAAAAAATATGAAGAACTGAATGATTCGTATCTCCGTCTGATGGCGGAATTTGATAATTACAGAAAGCGTACCCTGCGCGAAAAAGCCGAACTGATTAAGAGCGGAGGAGAAACGGCGCTTGTCGGCCTGCTCCCGGTGATAGACGATTTGGAACGCGCCATCCAAACGGTTCGCACAGCCGAAGATGTAGACGCGGTGAAAGAAGGGGTGGAATTGATTTACAATAAATTCATCACCTATTTGGGACAGCAGGGAGTAAAATCTATTCCGGCTGTCGGCGAGCCGTTTGATACCGAAAAGTTTGAAGCTATAGCTATTATCCCCGCTCCCGACGAAGACCTGAAAGGAAAAGTGATAGACAGCGTGCAAACAGGATACACCTTATACGACAAGGTGATTCGCCATGCCAAAGTAGTCGTAGGAGAATAATAACGGGCAAATAAATCATACGCAAATGACAAAAAGAGATTACTACGAAATACTGGGCGTTGGAAAAGATGCTACGGCGGAAGAAATAAAAAAAGCCTACCGCAAAAAGGCCATAGAATATCACCCCGACAAGAACCCGGGTAATAAGGAAGCGGAAGAAAAGTTCAAGGAAGCAGCAGAGGCTTACGACATTCTGAGCGACGCGCAAAAACGTCAGCGCTACGACCAGTTCGGTCATGCGGGCGTAGGCGGCGCTGCCGGTGGCGGAGGCTTCAGCGGTGATTTCAATATGGAAGATATATTCTCGCGCTTTGGCGATATATTCGGAGGACATTTTGGCTTTGGAAGTTTTAGCGGCTTTGGAGGCAATCCTCGCGGCGAAGGGCAGCGGGTGAACAGAGGTTCCGACCTGCGTGTGAAAGTAAAACTGAGTCTGAATGAAATAGCCAAAGGCGTAGAGAAAAAGATTAAAGTAAAAAAATACATCCCCTGCTCCGTCTGCCACGGCAGCGGAGCGGAAGATGCCCACAGTACCAAAACCTGCGATACGTGCCGGGGCAGCGGGGTGGTTACCCGTGTGGTCAATACCATACTCGGACAGATGCGGACTCAAAGTGTTTGCCCGACGTGTAATGGCGAAGGCAAAATCATTACGAAAAAATGCCCGGCCTGCGGAGGAGAAGGTATTGTAAAGGACGACGAGGTCATCACGCTGCAGATTCCGGCCGGAGTAGCGGAAGGAATGCAGCTCTCCATGAGCGGCAAGGGTAATGCCGCCCCTCACGGGGGAATCAATGGCAACCTGCTGATCGTTGTAGAAGAAGAACCGCATCCGGAACTGATTCGAGACGAAAACGATCTTTTGTACAGTCTCCTGCTTAGTGTGCCTCAAGCTGCTTTGGGCGACAGTGTGGAGGTGCCGACCATCGACGGCAAAGTAAAAGTAAAGATAGAACCGGGCACCCAGCCGGGCAAGGTGCTCCGGTTGAGAAACAAAGGACTTCCTTCCATAAACAGCTACGGTACGGGCGACCTGCTGATTAATATCGGCGTCTATATCCCCGAAAACTTGTCCGAGTCCGAGAAATCCATATTGAACGGGCTGGAAAATTCGCCCAACTTCCAGCCGAAGAAATCCATGAAGGACAAAATATTCCGCAAGTTCAGAAATATGTTCGACTGAGTAAGACGAATTTTGTCTATATTTGCTTCCTGTCTTTAACTGATTATCAATCATTAATTCAATATCAATTTTTACGTATTATGGAAGCAAACGAAAAACGGTATGACGGTATGATGTATCGCCGTTGCGGACGGAGCGGTATACTCCTGCCTGCCATTTCATTGGGATTATGGCACAACTTTGGAAGTGTGGATGTGTTCAATCACTTTATCAAAATTGCCTATACGGCATTTGACAGAGGAATTACCCATTTCGACCTGGCCAACAATTACGGGCCGGTATACGGCTCGGCGGAAGAAAACTTCGGGCAGATACTGAAGAAAGGACTGGGAAAGTACCGGGACGAACTGATCATCTCGACGAAAGCCGGATACGACATGTGGCCGGGTCCTTACGGTAACTGGGGCAGCCGCAAATATCTGATGGCAAGTTTAGACCAAAGCCTCCGGCGCATGGGGCTGGACTATGTGGATATATTCTACTCGCATCGCCCCGACCCCTGTACACCCGTGGAAGAAACCATGGGCGCTCTGGCCGACATTGTACGCCGGGGAAAAGCCCTGTATGTCGGGATATCAAACTACAGCGATGAGGAAACGAAAGCAGCGCTGGCTGTTTTGAAAGAGCATAAAATACATTGCCTGATACATCAACCCAAATATTCCATGCTGGAACGCTGGGCGGAGCCCAAACTCCTGCCCTTGCTGGAAGCGGAAGGCGTGGGTCTGATAGCCTTTTCGCCTTTGGCGCAGGGATTGCTGACGAACAAATACCTGCATGGCATCCCCGAAAACTCCCGTGCAGCCAAACCAACCGGTTTTCTGCAAAAAAGCCAGGTGACGGAAGAGGTGATAGCCAAAGTTCGCCAATTGAATGATATAGCCATTGCCCGCGGGCAAACCTTAGCCGAAATGGCGCTGGCCTGGCTGCTGAAAGACGATCGGGTGACCAGTGTACTGATTGGAGCCAGTTCCGTAGAACAATTGCTCGACAACCTGAAAGCGCTTCAGCATCTCCGGTTCGACGCAAGCGAGTTGAGCGCAATCGAAGCCGTTATACGCTGATTTTACTGCCTTCCTGTTTAAATTTTTATCCGTATGAATATGAAAAAGAATATCTGTCTGTTTCCTGCTCTTCTTGCTCTTCTCGCTGTTGCCTGCACAAAGGAAAAAGCAATACATGTTTCCGTTGAAAACCCGTCTTCCTACGACCGTACCGGAGAAATCGTAGAGATTGCCTTCGAAGCGCTCAACGGCCTTCCGGAAGGTTCGTTTGTTATTTTAAATGCAGAAGGGAAGCAGATTCCCTATCAGTTGACCTATGATAAAAAAGTTGTTTTCCCGGTAACTGTTCCTGCGAACGGCACAACCGGAGTCGTCTTTACACGCGGTACGCCGGAGGTATACGATACGCTTGTCTGCGGAAAACACTATCCTGAACGGAAAGACGATATTGCCTGGGAAAATGACCGGATTGCGTTCCGTCTCTATGGCCCTGCTTTGCAGGCCTCCGGCGAACAGGCTTTCGGCTATGACGTATGGGTGAAGAATGTAGCCGAACCCGTAGTGGAAGACCGTTACCATCAGGAATTAGTACATGGCATCACGTACCATACCGATCATGGAAACGGGCTGGACTACTACAGCGTTGGCCCTACCCTAGGAGCCGGCGCTTCGGCATTGATGGCGAATGATACCCTTGTGTATCCTTACTGTTACAGGACGTACGAAATACTGGACAACGGCCCTTTGCGCTTTACGGTTAAACTGACCTACAACCCGTTGCATACAGGTGACGGAGAGGATGTAATTGAGACTCGCCTTCTTTCGCTGGATGCCGGTTCGCAGTTGAATAAAGTGACTTTATCATTTGACGGTTTAAGCCGGACAACCCCTTTGGCTACCGGCATTGTGATTCACGATCCGAGTCATGATTACCTGGCCGATACCGCCGAAGGTTTCATTGCCTATGCCGATCCGCTTGACCCGGCGAACGGACAGCTCTATGTGGGATGTGTATTTCCTTCCACAGTAAAAGAAACCAAAGCCGTATACTTTTCCGACCGGGAGAAGACCAAACGCAAAGCCGAAGGGCACGTACTGGCGCTGAGTGACTATGTGCCCGGCACAAACTTTACGTATTACTGGGGCGGAGGCTGGAGCAAATGGGGCTTCCCCACATCTGCCGACTGGTTTGCCTACGTAAAAGCATTTTCACAAAAGATAAGCACACCGCCGGCAGTCAAAGTCCGCTGAAATCCACGCCGTCGAACAGCAGGGAGGGGATTTTCCAACTGCTGTTCCTCTGCGTGTCGTTCCCTGCTTCGGCGAGCTGACTCCAAAGGGTCAGCATATTTCCGGTGATGTTCATCTCGGAGACAGCTTGGGTGAGTTTGCCGTTCTCTATAAGGAAACCTTCCACGCCGTAGGAGAAGTCGCCGGTGGAGCTGTTGCAGTTTCCTCCGTTGAATCCGGTAACCAGGATTCCTTTCTCTACCAAAGAGATTAAACCGTTCACATCCTTGTCTCCCATCTGCATGGTAAGGATGGAAGGTGAATTGATGGTGGAGGCTACTCCCAATTTATTGGCATTGTAGATATCCATATAATACGTTTTCAGGACGCCGTGTTCGAATACGGGCAGATGTCCGGTTGCTACTCCTTCGCTGTCGAAATAGCGTGCACCGGGAGATTGGGGAAGATGGGGTTCATCCGTCAGCGTCAACTTGTCGCCCATCACTTTCCGATTCAGTTTATCAAGCAGGAAGGAGTTTTTTTGCTGAATGGACGAACCGTACAGGGCATATACCACCGGCGAAAGTAAACGGGAAGAGTTCATATTATCTACCACTAAGCTATACCTGCCCGACGCCGTTTTCTTTTGCCCCAGTTTGCGAATGGTGCGCTCCAACGCTTTCGTGCCGATTCCCTTCTTTATCAGTGTATCGTAGAAAATAGACGAATCATACCAGTACGATTCCGGACGTGCCTCGCTATCCTCCCCCTTGATGCTGACGCTCCCTAACAGTCTATAGGAAGATGAAACCGTTTCACCTTCAAATCCATTGCTGGCAATCAGGTATCCGGCGCTTATTTCGTCGCCATAGGAAGACGTAGAGGAAATAATACGGCTGTCTTTGCCCATTATTTCGTCGCACACTTGCATCGCCAAGGCTACTTTATCGTCGGGCTGTATGGTGTTGAAATGCGGATCGAGCAATTGCAGATCGGCCCCTCCTCCTTTATAATACAGAGACGGGTCGGGCAGCGTATAGGCTTTGTCTTCCGCCAGATAACGGGTTGATTCGATGCCGTTCCTGATGAACTTTTCCAATTCATCCTTATCTAATCGGTTGGTAGAGAAAGCTCCGTAGCGTCCGTCCACAAAAAGTTGAATTCTTACACGGCTTTCCGACGCCTGGGTGAGACAGTCTATCTTCATGTCGCGTATCTCATAAGAACTGCTTGTGCCGCTATACATAGTAATACGTGACGCCCGGCAACCATTTTTCAGGGCGAAATCCATAGCCCACCGGGCTAATTTTTTCTGTTCATCTGTTATCATAATTAACTTTCTCCTCCTACTGTAAGCTTACTGACTAAGGCCGAAGGCATGCCGCAGGTGACAGGGCACGATTGTCCATCTTTACCACAAGTCCATGTACCGTTATCCATTTCATAATTATTGCCTACCATCGTGATGTCGGCAAGCGCTTTCGGCCCGTTTCCGATGATGTTGATATCTTTTACCGGCTGAGTCAGCTTTCCGTTTTCAATCAGGTAGCCGTTTTTCACAAAAAAAGTAAAGTCGCCTGCACCTATCTGCACCTGTCCGTTGGTAAAGTTGGCGGCATAGATACCATTCTTGACGTGGGAGATGATTTCTTCCTCCGTTACGTTTCCGGCTTCCATATAGGTAGCACGCATACGGGGAATGGGCATCTTGCGGAAAGATTCGCGTCGACCGTTTCCGGTAGAAACTATGCCGTAATGTTTTGCGCTGATGCGGTCGTGCAGGTAGCTGGTCAGTATGCCGTTTCTTACGATGTAGGTCTTTTGTCCCTCCACTCCCTCGTCGTCGATGTTCACCGAACCTCGGTTAAAAGGTATCGTACCGTCGTCGATTACATTAATGTGTTCGTTGCAAACCTTTTTATTCAATAAATCGGAGAATATCGAGATGTTTTTCCGATTGAAATCCGCTTCAAAAGCGTGCCCGATGGCTTCGTGCAGTAAGATGCCCGACCCTCCGGCCCCCATCACCACCGGCATTTCTCCACCTTTCGGTTTTATGGCCCGGAAGAGGATGGCCGTCTTCTCTACTGCTTCTTTCGCGATGATCTCAATAATCCCGTCATTCAGGAATTCTGCTCCCATCCGGTATGCCCGTGCGGCATACGAATTTTCAATCTTCCCGTTTTCCTGCATGATACAAGTGGCGCCTAAGGTTACCATCGGCCGGTAGTCGTAATACGTCACACCTTCCGAGTTGCAAAAAAAGATGTGCGACGTGCTATCGCCCAGCGAAGCATTTACTTTCATCACCCGGTTGTCCAATTCGAATATCCGGTCGTTTATGACCTGCAGGTAAGGTGTTTTTTCCTGTATAGAGATGCTATCCCAAGGTATTTGAACGGTATAATAATTGTTTGCGACCGCTTTTTCCGTCAGATTAACCGGCGTTTTCCCCGCGTTGGTATTCGCGATGCGTGCAGCGGTTCGTGCCGCATTCAGCATCTCGTTCAACGTTATATTTTCTACGTATGCGTAACCTGTCCGGTCTCCGGACAATACGCGAACTCCCATTCCGAAGTCGATGGAAGACGAGGCACGATTTACGGCGCCGTCCTGTAGTGCTACACTATTCTGATACGAATGTTCAAAGAACAAATCAGCATAATCGCCTCCTTTTTCGAGTGCTGCTGCAAGCACTTTTTTCAAGTCGCCGTCACTAATCCGAAAGTGGTTCATGGCAAATGAAATTCCCGCGGCCTTATTGTTCGCAGCACGAGCAGCCCCGCTTAAAAAAGAGGGTGTTGTTAAAGAACCAAGCATGACCATACCTCCTGTTTTAATAAAATCACGTCTGTTATATTTCATATTATTTAGTTTAACCCCAATATGCTATTCATGGAACCCTTTATAATGTAGTTGCAGGGCTTGACCTTTATCAGGTTTTGATTTTGCTGTTTAGCTTTTCTATTCTCATTTTTATTTCTTCGGCTTGTTTGAGGGCTTGTTGTATTTCAAATTTGAATCGTTCCTGCAGGGTGGTATCAATGGAGTTGGTCAGAAGAACCATATTTTTCTTTACTACTTCGATCTCTCTTGACGTCAATAATTTCCCCTCTTCCTCAAGCAGGGTCTTCAGGTTCCAAAAAGCATTGGATACTTTTTCATAAGTAGATATTTCGGATACAGCAGGAGTAGGAGTGACTACTTTTCTTTTGGTTCGCGTTTTTTTTACTTTGATATTATCTTCTCTTTTCTGCCTGTTGATAGCATCTATAACGTCTTGTTGCTCACGGGTTGGAGAAAAATCGGTTAATTTATTTTTAATTCTCTCAATCTCGTCTACCCCATACTCATCCGACAGGTCTTTTGTTCTTCTTACATTGTTTATGTATTTAATTACAGATTCAAATTCTTTTCTTTCAGAACCCTGCAATGTTTCTATATAAAACTCTGCTGTTCTGTTTTTTATATATCTTTTTATCTTACCAAAATCAATTGCTTTTTTATCGGCTGCCATGATTGTTTTATTTTAATTGAATGAGACCATTTTTATTGTTCACAAATGTAATCAATATGATTCAATATAATCAATCCCGTTAACCTATTTTTTCATGATTTATAATTTGATTTAAATACTTAGCTTACTCATATCGTACGGGGAATTGTCTATCTTGCAGGTAAACAAGATGATGGAATGTATCGAATTTACACCGTCCTATCTTAACATTCTCCACTAAGGATTTTTTAAGAGACGGCTACACTTTTTGTATCTGGAAAGCGTTTCCTGTCTTCCTTCCCGATCAATCTGGAACCGGAGGAATTGGGGTGGCCACCCCACGGTTTCGGGTGGCCACCCCATCGCTTCGGGTGACCACCCCATCGCTTCGGGTAGCCACCCCATCGCTTCGGGTGGCCACCCCATTGCTCCGGGTGGCCACCCCACGGTTTCGGGTGGCCACCCCATCGCTTCGAGTGACCACCCCATTGCTTCGGGTGGCCACCCCATCGCTTCGGGTAGCCACCCCGTGGCTTCGGGTGGCCACCCCTATCGCTCCGGAGTTAACCCCAATTAGCCTGCAACGGCTTGAGCGTGTCCTGTGGAATCCTACTGAAAATCTGTATTCTATCAGGTGTTTTTCGCTTTTTTCTTACGCCGAACTCGTGTTGATTAAAAGTCTGATGGCTGGTTTCTTTTACTTTCGGCCAGATAGACGCCGCCGAGTATCAATGCGGCACCCGACAGGGCAATGGGGGTTATGGGTTCGTGTATGACAAGAGCAGAGGTAATGAGCGTCACTATGGGCATAAAATAGATGTAGTTTGTAGTACGGATGGCGCCTAAATGTTTTACTGCTACATTCCATAATATGTAGCAAAGCATAGAGGCTATGAAGCCAAGGAACAACAGATTCCCCCAAACGGCAGGACGGAAGAGTATCGCCGTATCGGTTGTAAGCGGGCTGATGCAGAATACCGGCAATATAGTGACTATCCCGTAAAAGAAGACTTTACGCGTGATGAACAATATCGGATAACGAGTGTCCAACCGTTTGAGAATAACGGTGTATAGCCCCCACATCACAGCGGATGTCAGTGCGAGTATATCGCCTGTAGGTTTTATTTTGAGGATGAAGTTTCCGTTATATACCACAAAAGCCACTCCGGTTAAGGCAAGCAGCGAACCGTATATCAGCGTACTTCTCAGTTTTTCTCCTTTCACGAATAAATGGGACAGGAAAGCCGTTACCAGAGGCGCTATGCTTACGATGAGCGAAACGTTGGAAGCCAAAGTAATATCCAATGCCGTATTCTCTGCGATAAAATAAAGTGACCCTCCCGTCAGACCTGCACAAAAGAAAAAAACCTCGTCTTTTACCGTATCCGCCCAGAATCGTTTCGGACAAAAGATCCAGATCGCGGCATACGCCAGCAGAAAGCGGTAAAAAAAGATGTCGACCGGCGTCAGTTTCCAGTCAAGCAGGATTTTGGTGGAAACAAAGGTCGTTCCCCACACGATTACGGTAAGGACAGCCATTATGAAATAAGGTATTTGCTTCTTTGTTGTATCTTTTTGCATGGCAGTTTGACTGATTTATCGTAAAAACAAGCGCACAAAGATAATTGAAGAATGAAACAAACTCTCCGAAGCGCAAAAAATATTCCCGCCCTCTTGCCTATCTTTGCATCAACTTATGAAACACAAAGACAAGCATAAAAAAAGAACAATACTCGGACGAATCGGTATCTGGTGCAGGAATATCCTTCTCTCGCTCTGTGTATCCAGTATAGTGGCGGTAATAGCCCTGCGGTTTATCCCGGTTTATTATACGCCGCTGATGTGTATCCGCATGTATGAGCAGATAAAGGAAGGGAAGAAGGTGAAACTGAAACATACCTGGGCGCCGATTGATCAAATAGCGCATCCTCTCGTGCTGGCAGTCGTGGCCTCCGAAGACAACCGCTTCTTTACGCATGGAGGATTCGACTTCGAACAAATAGAAAAGGCCCGAAACGAGGCCGAAGCCGGCAAACGGATACGGGGAGCCAGTACCATCTCGCAGCAAACAGCCAAAAACGTATTCCTCTGGCCGGGGAAAACTTATGTACGCAAAGGAATAGAGGTCTATTTTACTCTCCTGATTGAATGGATTTGGGGAAAGGAACGCATCATGGAGGTCTACCTCAACTCTATCGAAACGGGAGACGGTATCTATGGCGCCGAAGCGGTTGCACAGGCTCATTTCGGTAAACGGGCGTCCGAACTCTCGCGTGCCGAGGCTGCACTGATTGCGGCTACCCTGCCCAATCCGAGGAGGTTCAACTCCGCCAAGCCCTCTCCTTATATGCTTCGAAGGCAGGCGCAGATTATGTCGCTGATGAACAAAGTAGGTACCGTAAATATGGGAGCACAATGAGCTTTATCTATGCCGATTGGGGAAGGATCGCCTATGCCGATGCGCTGAAGAGGCAAACGGAAGCTTTCGAGGCTTTGCTGCAGGCCAAAAGAACCGGACAGAAAGGTATCAACCGCCTCTTCTTTTGCGAACACCTGCCGGTGCTGACCATCGGCAAGAGCGGAAAGGATTCAAACCTCCTGGTACCCGAAACCTTACTGGCCGACAGGGGAATCTCGCTGTACCGCATCGGCAGGGGAGGCGATATCACCTACCACGGCCCCGGACAGATAACCGGCTATCCGATCTTCGACCTCGAATGCTGGGGGATGGGACTGAAACACTACGTCCGCACATTGGAAGAAATCACTATCCGTTTCCTCGCTCTGTACGGAATAAAAGCCGGACGGCTGGAAGGAGCCGCCGGCGTATGGCTCGATGCCCAAACGCCCGGCAAGGCGCGGAAAATATGTGCTATCGGGATAAAAAGCAGCCGCTATGTAACGATGCACGGATTCGCCCTCAATATCGGCACGGATATAAGCTGCTTTTCGCTGATCAACCCCTGCGGATTTACGGACAGGGGAGTCACTTCGCTGGAAATGGAACTGGGCGCTCCGCAGGACTTCGGACTCGCTAAACGACGGCTGCTGGATCTCTTTACGGAAGCCTTCCCGGAGGCAGGAACGTAGACGGAGAGGAAGCGCTGTCGGGTACAGACAGGTACGTTCGGCGACGCCGCATAAACAGCTCGGAGAAGGAGGAGAAATCTTTCTTGTACATGATTCCGAACCCCTGGGTTGTAAGGCTTTGTTTGAGGTAGCGGTACATGTCGTTGGCGTGGTTGTAGGCCTTCAGCCGAAATGCTCCGCTGGGTGTAAGCAGGTATTCGATGTCAAATTCTCCTACAAATACATTCTTTACGTTCGGATTGTTCCTGTATCCGAAATTGCCGTTGAACAGCAGACGGTTGTCCCACAACTGACCGGAAAGGAGCATCTCCACCTCCGTTTCGCTGAAACCTTCCTGACTGGTGCGAATGTTCGTCCCGATCTGTACTTTGTCGGTAATTGTACGCAGGATACTCGATAACTGAGAGGAGATGGCGGCCGAGGTAACGGCGCTGAACTCGTTGCTGCGGCCTGTCTGAACCGTAAAATCCGACGGGTGAAATTTGTTCAGCACCAGCAGATACACAATTTGACGCGTCATCATGTCTTCCGTGTTTGCATAGCTCTTCACTTTCCGTTCCAGCTCGGAGTTCGAGCCGGGCAGCTCCAAATCGAATGAGATCGACGGATTGCGAAACATGCCTTCCAGCAGAAGAACGCAGTTCACCGGAATGTTCGTCCGCGAACTCTCTTCCAGCAGATCGGGATCCAGGTCGCCGATGTTGGCCGTCACATTGTAAATGGCGTCGATCCGAAGGGTGGCGTCGTCCGGATCGCCGCGGAAGGTAACGGTACTGCCTTCACGGATTTTAAAATCCTTATGAATCAGTTGCTGCAAGCTGAAATTGTAGTTCCCGCTCAGAATATGGAAGACGCCGTACATGCGCAAATCCGTCTTTGTGCCGTATTCTATCTGCAGACTGCCGTTTCCGTATCCCTTGATCCGGTCGCCCGAAGAAGGATCCATCACCATCTCCAGATTCGCATCCGGAGTGACGTCCAGCGTGAAGCGCATCCGGATCTCCGCGCCGCTTTCCTGCGGGGAAGACGGCGGCGGGAGGGAGGCCGTATCGGCGGCAGCCTCCGGCGCAGGCGGTTTCCCGAAGGTGATAAAGTCGTAGGCCGCAGCCGTAGATCCTCCCATGAAATTGAAGGAGACAGCCGTCTTCGGCTCGCTCCGCATATTGACGTCGAAATTGATCAGTTGCCCATTCCCGTAGATACGGGACGTCCCGCTGCTGAATACGGCGCCGGATATCATGGGATTCTGCGATTCCGGAACGTTATACACCAGCATATTATTGGCCTGAATGTCGGCCGAAAATTCAAAGTCGCGGAAATACGTATGCCGGGCTTCCGCCTGCAGCGTTCCCGTATTGCCGTAGGCGTCATGCAGCGTCACGTTGCGGGCAAGGATAGAACCGGGATGCAGATGGATGGAATCCGAAAAGGTATAGTACGTGTTCAGAAAGTTCACCTTCAAGCCGCCGTCCTTCACCCATACGTCCCCTTCCAGATCGACGTTTTTGAACGAACCGAACAGGCGTGCACGGCCGGTTCCGCGCCCCTGCACGCCGGAGGCTACCCGGTCCAGCCAGGGCTCCAGGAAGGCGATGTTGAGATTCTCCGCCTGAAAGCTCAGATCGAGCCCTTCGCGCCTGCCCGCCGGAAAGATATACCCGGTCACGCCGGTTTCCATCGAACGGCCTTCGTAGATATTGCCGGTCAGGAGGATTCCCTGCTGCACATCGTCCCAGCGGCTGAAGAGATTCAGGTCGCCCGTCAGCACGTCGTTGAACAGGAAGTCCTGCACGTACAGATTGCCGTTCAGCACACGCTTGTGCCAGGCGTCGCTCAGGTGAAACAGGCCGGTGGCCTTCCCGCCGAGCCTGAACTTGGTGATGTTCAGCGCATCGAAAATGTTTCCCACCTCGATCCGGTTTAAATCCAGCAGCAGCGTGTCGGAAGGATTGGCGGACACGACGCCGTCGAGATACAGAAGCTGCGAACCCTGCGATACCAGAAAGTCGCGGACGTCCACCCGCTCCTTCCTGACGGTGATATCGGACTCGGAAATCTTCCAGACGCTGTCGTTTATCACCAGCGGACTCTCGTCTATATGGATATCCGTACGCAGACCGGCGAGGCGGCCCTCCGTTTCTTCCGAGAACAACGCCGAAGCGCTCAGCCTGGCTTCAAACCGGTTCTTCTTATCGTTCGCCCAGTTCAGCAGGCTCTCTATCCGGTTCTCTTTCGCATGGGCTTTCCAGTCGATGTAGTTCCGCACGTTTTTGGTCGTAGTCTGCACGGCGTGAAGACGCCAGTCTATCCGGTCGAGCGGGTTCTCGAAGGTGAAACGGCAGGATTCGAACGCCGTCGTGCCCAGCAGAAAGCCGGGGAGGTACATCTCCGCCCTGAATTTATGGAAGCGGCTGTTGTAGAAACCCGTAATGCGTCCGCGGTCGGTCAGGGTGAAGGGGAGCTTCAGGGTTTCGGACAGCGCCGACGTATTCTCCACCGTGAGCAGGAGGGAGAAATTGTTTTCGCCGCCCGCCCGCCCCCGTCCGGAGGTGGCATTGATCAGCGCCGGAAGATATTCCCCGAAGGTGTTCAGGATGTCGGGAAGCAGGGTGGCAAAGGAATAGGCGCCGTTCACCTCTCCGTTCACGAGATCGGACGATATGCTGAGGCGTTTGTCCGTTGCCTGTCCCGAGGCCGTCACCTCCAGCCGTTTCAGGAAGAAGTCGCGGGGGGCGGTACGGATTGTCAGGCTGTCCAGGCGGATGCTGCCTTTCAGGTTGTCGATATTGTCGCCGGTAAAGTCGGCTTTCAGCGATGCGGATATGTCGGGCGATTCGAGTTTGTCGTACAGATTCAGATTGTCCGGACGGAAGCCACTCAGATTGGCCGTAAAATTAAACACCGAATTATGACGGTCGTTCCGGAACATTCCTCCCACGTGCAGCGAACCGTTCGGATCGTCTATCCGGACAAAGCCGTCGAAGCCGTTAGGCCGGAAACGGCCGGACAGCAGCATATTCTCGTAGCGGTAGTTCCGGTAGTCAAATTCGCTTACTCTTGCGTTGATACTGCCCGAAAAAGACCCGCCGGACGGACGGCTTGCATCGATCGAAATATCGAAACGCGCCGCGCCGAAGGGGTTGTCCACTCCGAACAGTTCGCCCACCAGCAGCTCGGACGAGGTCACCGTCCCCCGCACGTAGGCGTCGATCCCTTTGGACTTGTCGTTCCCAAACAGCAGATCGGTCTCCAGCGAACCGATGGCCGACGACAGCTTGCCGTAGGCCACCAGATGATCGAAGAAGCCCGAAATCTCGCCGCTGAAATAAATCGTCCCCAGCCGCCGGACAGGCTCCGGCAGCGTCGCCGGGCGGTCGGTAAAGCTGCCCAGCAGCCCGCTCAGACCCTCCGGGGTGAGGTACATCTTGTTCACCTCGCCCAGCAGATAGGCTTCCTCCGGACGGCTGATACCTTTCAGCGACATTTTCCCCACGAACAGCATCCTGTCGCCGTATCGCAGCATCAACTGTTTCAGATCGACGTCGTTGATGTATCCCGAAGCCTCCGCCGACAGTTCCACCGCGCCCTGAATACGGGACAGAGCCGGCATGAACGGCGCAAACTCCTTCGGATACAGTTCCGACGGCGCTATATCCAGGCGAACCGGCGCACGCGAAAGCCAGTCGTCCATCCC
The DNA here is from genome assembly GCA_031276545.1 of Tannerellaceae bacterium. The sequence goes on along the minus strand of JAISMW010000027.1, from coordinate 10,895 downwards.
CGAAACGCCGGCATAGTCTATCTGCGCGCGCGCTATCTTCAGCGTGCTTTCGGGCAGTTTAATCTCGAAGCTGCGGAGGTTCAGGCTGTCCCTGTTTGCCGAAGCATAGAGGGAGAGTTTCTTCAGCGCAAAGCCGGAACGTTCGCGGAAGCTCATCTTCCGGATCCGCACATTCAGACTGTCGCCGCGGAAGACGGGGAGGGAGATGTTGGCATTCAGATCCGTCAGGCCGACGTGGGAGGGATTGAATTTCCCCGGCGTGCTCTCCTCGCTCCATACGTCGTAGCTCAGCGTCCCCCGGCGCAGCAGGATGGAGCTTATCCGGAGGTCGGTTGCCGACTGCCGCGAGCTGTCCCGGCGGAAGGCCTCCGCCAGAAACTGAAGGTTCAGCCTCCCCTCCGGCCTGTCTTTAGACAGATGAAGCCTGAAGCCCAGCACCCGGACGCCGGTGAACACCCACCGCCCCCTCAGCAGCGACAGGGGGCTGAAGCCCGCCGCCGCATAGTCGGCCTCGAAGAGCGCCCGCCCGTTTTCGTCTTCCAGATACAGATCCTCCACACCGAGACGGCTAAAGGCTTCCACGGATACCCGCCCGATGCTGACCGGCACGTGCAGGCGAGACGAGAGTTCCGACACGACCATCTCCTTCACCTTCTGCTGAATGGAGGGAACGTGCAGCAAAACCGCCGGAACCGCAAAGAGGAAACCGAACAGGAGGATGAGCGACAACACTATGTATTTGAATCTTTTGATAGGCCGACAGCTTAATTTCAGTCGCAAAACTAATAATATTGCAGCAGATTTCGTTCTTTTGCGGAAAAAACAGCCCCATGAGCATCAGCATCCTCGGAATAGAATCCTCCTGCGACGATACCGCCGCCGCCGTCGTCCGCGACGGCTTCCTCCTGTCGAACATCACCGCCGGACAGGCCGTACACGAAGCCTACGGAGGCGTCGTGCCCGAACTCGCCTCCCGGGCGCACCAGCAGCACATCATCCCCGTCGTGGCCGAAGCCGTACGCCGGGCCGGAATCAGCCGGCAGGACGTCGACGCCGTAGCCGTCACCCAAGGACCCGGACTGCTCGGCTCCCTCCTCGTAGGACTCTCCTTCGCCAAGGGGCTGGCCGCCTCGCTTAACGTCCCCCTCATCGGCGTAAACCACCTCCAGGCGCACGTGCTGGCACATTTCATCCGCCTGCCCGGCGACACGGCCACGCCGCCCTCCTTCCCCTTCCTCTGCCTGCTGGTATCGGGAGGCAATTCGCAAATCATCCGCGTAGAAGGCTTCGACCGGATGGAAGTGATAGGACGAACCATAGACGACGCCGCGGGCGAAGCCTTCGACAAATGCGCCAAAGTGATGGGACTCGGCTATCCCGGAGGACCCGCCGTCGATCGCCTCGCCGACGGAGGCAATCCCCTGGCCTTCGCCTTCGCCCGACCCCACCTGCCGGGCTACGACTACAGTTTCAGCGGACTGAAGACCTCCTTCCTCTACACCCTGCGCGACCGCCTGAAAGACGACCCCGACTTCATCCCGAAAAACCTGGCCGACCTCTGCGCATCCCTCCGTCACACCGTGGTGGACATCCTGATGCGCAAACTTCTGAAAGCCTCCGCCGACCTTGGCGTCCGGGAGATTGCCGTAGCCGGAGGAGTATCGGCCAACAGCGCCCTGCGCGAAGCCTTCCGCTCCCACGCCCTCCGTCACGGATGGAACATCTACATCCCGCCCGTAGCCTTCACCACAGACAACGCCGCCATGGTAGCCATCACCGGCTACCTCAAATACCTCAAGCAGGATTTCTCCCCCATGAACGCCGTACCCTTCGCCAGGGTGACGATCTGATACAGTGAAGAGTGAACAGTGAACGGTGAATAACGAATAGTGAATAACGAATAGTGAACAGTGAACAGTGAATAACGACCAGTGAAGAGTGAACAGCGAATAACTTGCAGTGAACAACGGATGCCGGTTTCTTTCATCCAAAGAATCATATAAAACAAGTCAAATCACCGTTCGGAAGACGGGGAACGCCTGCGACCCGCCGACATCATTTTACCACTTTGACATACTCCACTCCGAGGGCATACAGCCGCTCCCTGTTTTCTTCGGTCACAGGGACGGGGTAATTGAACCGGTGGGGTATTTTGACCGCCAGGGTAATGACTGTATATACCACGATATGAAAAACGGTCAGGCGCATCACGTCCGACAGGTCGCCGTATTCCTCCGTGTTTTCCATCATATTGGGGAAAGTTGCCGCGGCGCCGGGAAAGTCGAAGTATACCGGCAGTACAGCCACCACGTTTGCCACTACAAAGAGGAAACTCAGGGCTTCCACGATCCACATTTTTTTATATGTTTGTTTCTTCATGATGAACCTGTCTCGCGGGCAATCGCCTTCATCTTTTTGTACATATAGATAAGCAGAAAAAGGATAGCGAAACAGGTGGAAAAGGCTATCCCTATCCCAACAAACGGATTGGAAACTATTGGAAGAACCATCGAAAAGAATGAAGATGTGGTAATTAATTTCAGCAGTTTGGCAAGCTCCACTCCGCAAGCATATAACTGTTCTTTGTTCTCTTCGGTGACCGGCACGGGGTAATTGTACAGATGAGGTATCAGAAGCAGCAAGGTCAGCCCCACATACATAATGATATTCCAGATAGTCGGGGAAATTACATCCGGATTATCGCTATACACACACAGCGCAACCACCACGTTCGCCGCTATGCAAAGGAAACTCAGGGCTTCCACGATCCGCATTTTTTTATACGCCTGTTTCTTCATGATGAAGGGGAATTACGATTCGGTCATATCCGTTGTCTGTATCTGTTGCAGAAAAAACCGCCCTCCGTGACAACACGGAGGGCGGCTGAATACAAATGAAATCTTATAAACAAATTAAAACAAAACTGCAATATAATTGCTTATGAAACATCTTTTGTCAACCTTCCACCGGTTCGTCCGACTCGTCCTCTTCCTTTTTGCTGCTGCTCGTCTTACGCCTTTTCAGAAGCGACCGATAGTAGGTGATGCAGGTATTCAGCGCCTTGGCAAAATGGACTATCTTTTCGTCCGGCGTGGCAGGTACGGCGTCGCGTCCTTCCACCGGACCTTCCGGTTCTTCTTCCCCTTCCCCTTCGCCGCCCGGAGAATGCTGTCCGATAGACAGCAGAAGAGAGTCCACCACATTCACCATATTGACGTAGTAATGATCCAATTCGATACGAACTTGCCGCAAACGTCCTGCTTCGGGGCGTTCGGTTGATTCTTCCACACGCGCGGCGAGGCTCTGCTTGTAGGCCGCATTGGCCGCATCCAGGCTGACCACCCATCCTCCGACGCCCAGCGCCTGTACTTCCTGCGTGAGGTCGACCCCTCCGGGAGCCGTCGTCAGGTCTTGCAGAAGGTTGTCGATAGCTGCCGTTTTGTCGGCACGCGCACCCTTCAGGATAGCGTCGTTGTACTTCTTTATCACGGCGGAAACCTTTTCGGCCGCATCCTTTTTGGGAGCGTCGAGCGAATACAGGAAAGCCTTCACCGCATCCCGCAGTCCGCGAAACTGCGCATCGCGCTGCCGGTTGGCTCCGGTCGTATCTTTGGTAATAAAACTCTTGCGCAGCACTTCCAGCAGGATGTCGGCCTCCGCGTACAGCGCCTTGTAGGGAGGGAAAAGACGATCGATGCGCAGTATCTCCAGGCCACAATCTTCAGCCAGGCCGGAAAACTCCGTATGAAACCGGAACCATCCTTCATTACGAAGAGCTTTTAAACGAAATCTGATAATTTCCATATTCATTATTTTTTACGGATTAGAAAATACGGTTTATCTCTTTATCTGATGAGTTTCTCCAGTCACAGATAGACAACCGCGGCGAAGGTATACAATATTATCATACATCCAACAGTTTCTCCCAAAAAAAATTAGATATTTCCCTGTTTTTCTTTCAATCCTTCCAAAGGGGAAGCAGCCACTCCCGCCCGTGCAACTATTTTTCCACCAGAAGGAAAGCCCGAAATCATCCGGCGCAGTCCGTTGACGCCGGCGAAAAAATCAAAAATCATCTGACGAAAAATCGTAACCCCAGGGTGCAAGGGCAAAATCGTTCGACGAATGACGATCCCCCCAGGGTGCAAAGGCAAAATCGTTCGAAAAATGACGATCCCCCCAGGGTGCAATGGCAAAATCGTTCGACGAATGGCGATCCCCCCAGGGTGCAAGGGTGAAATCATTCGACGAATGGCGATCCCCCCAGGGTGCAAGGGAAAAATCGTTCGACGAATAGCGATCACCCCAGGGTGCAAGGGCAAAATTGTTCGACGAATGGCGATCACCCCAGGGTGCAAGGGCAAAATCATTCGACGAATGACGATCCCCCCAGGGTGCAAGGGCAAAATCATTCGATAAACAGCGATCCCCCCAGGGTGCAAGAGTAAAATCGTTCGAAAAATGGCGATCCCCCCAGGGTGCAAGGGTGAAATCGTTTGACGAAGGACGATCACCCCAGGGTGTAAGGGTGAAATCGTTCGACAAATGGCGATCACCCCAGGGTGCAAGGGAAAAAATATTTTCCGGAGGGAAAACGGTAGAGGTAGTTTGGATACCGGAAAGATAGGTAGCTTCATCTTCCGGTTATTATCTTTCCATTGGGTTTCGGGAACAGGGAGCATCATTTTTATATTGAATATCCGGCGGAGTGTTTATGGCTTCTACTCCGGCAGCAGGCAGCATGGTATTTCTGCTAACGGATTCGATACATGTTTAAATGATTTGAACATGCCGCCGTTTATTGGATGGAAACGGGGAGCGTGATGGGGAGGATAACGGGATTTTAATCCCGTATGATGGTTTCAGGTGGTTGGGAGGCGCTCTTTTTCTGCGCTTCCCGCTCTTGTCTGTCTTTTCTTGTTTTGTAGATCATGTTTCTTCTTTCCGTCTCATATTCTTCGTTTCTTTTTATGGAGATGCTCACGGCTATGATAATGATGGCTATTACGGAAAAGAATGCCGACATCAGCAGGATTATAAAGAACAGGGATATTGCTTCAACCATCGTTTTTTTATTATTTTGATTTCAAATGCAAAAATAGTATGTTTGCCCGTAAATAATGAATTTAATGAAGGAAATTCAATCATGACAACCGACAGTACAACACCTCAGGTAAAGGGGGGATTCGGCACGGCGCCGGTGTTTTTTACCGCTATATCTACCGTTTTGGGGGCTATCCTCTTCCTGAGGTTCGGATATGCGATTGGTGCAGTGGGCTTCTGGGGTACGGTAGCCATCGTCCTGCTGGGGCATCTGGTGACGATTCCCACGGCGCTGGCTATCTCCGAAATTGCTACGAATACGCGCGTGGAAGGGGGAGGCGAATACTTTATTATTTCGCGGTCTTTCGGTCTGAAAATCGGCTCCACCATCGGGATTACGTTGTATCTCTCGCAGGCTATCAGCATTGCGTTTTATGTGATTGCGTTTACCGAAGCGTTCGAGCCGGTGTTCAACTGGTGGTCGGCTTCGATGGGTTTTGATTTGCCGCGGCAGGTCATCAGCGTGCCTACGCTGGCTGTGCTGGCGCTGCTTATCATCCGCAAGGGGGCCGGTATGGGTATGAAGATGCTTTATGTGGTGGTGGCTATGCTGTTTCTGTCGCTGTTTCTCTTCTTTATCGGGCCGGCTATCGATCCGGGTGATGATGTGCAGAGGATACCGGGTAATAATTTCGGGCTGTTCGACAAGGGCGGTATATTCATCTGGTTTGCCATCTGTTTTCCGGCTTTTACGGGAATGACTGCCGGTGTGGGGCTTAGCGGCGATTTGAAAAATCCCGGAAAGTCTATCCCCCTCGGCACGATGGGGGCTACCGTGGCGGGACTGCTGATCTATCTGCTGGTGGTATGGAAGCTGTCTGTTTCGGCCTCGCGGGTGGATTTAAGCAGCGATCAGCTTATTATGGCGCGCATTGCCGTTTTCGGCGGATTGATTATTCCGGTGGGGCTGGCGGCTTCCACGTTGTCGTCTGCTCTGGGGTCTATCCTGGTGGCTCCGCGTACGATACAGGCGCTGGCGACAGACCGGAGTTTTCCGTTCCGGCAGGTGAACCGCTTCCTTTCCAAAGGGAAAGGGGCGACGAACGAGCCGGTGAATGCCACGCTGGTGTCGTTCGTCATTGCCCTTGTCTTTGTCCTGATGGGCAATGTGGACATGGTGGCGCAGATTATTTCGATGTTTTTCCTGATTACCTACGGCACGCTTTGCCTTATTTCGTTTATCAACCATTTCGGTTCGCCGCCGTCCTACCGTCCGCGGTTCAAGTCGAAATGGTATTTCTCGCTGGGCGGTTTTCTGCTTTCGGTTTGGATTATGTTTATGATTAATTCGCTCTATACCATTGTTTCGTATCTCGTGATTGCGGCTATCTACCTGTTTATAGAGCATTACAACAAGGACGAGAAGGGGCTGGTGGATATATTCGAGGGGGCGCTGTTTCAGTTGAACCGCCGCCTCAGGGTGTTCATGCAGAAGCATAAATCGTCGATGTCGAGCGAGGAATGGCGTCCGTCGGCCATCTGCATTTCGCCTAATTCTTTCGAGCGCGACAAGGTGATGGAACTGATGAAATGGATGAGCCACCAGCATGGTTTCGGTACTTACTTCCACTATATTGAGGGGTATTACAGCAAGCAGACTTTTACGGAATCCCAGCAGATTCTGCGTCAGCTTGTGGAGCGTCAGAAGGAGCACGGAAGCGCCTTGTATATAGATACCATGATTTCGCCGTCGTACACTTCCGCTATCGCGCAGGTGATTCAGACGCCGTCCATATCGGGTATGGAGAACAATATGGTGGTATTCGAATACGACAAGAATCATCCGGAGGAACTCGCCCGCATCATCGAGAATATCAGCCTGGCCAAGGCGGGCAATTTTGATATCTGCATCTTTGCCGGTTCGTCCTACCCTATCCGCAACCGTTACGGCATCCATGTATGGATACGGGAGACGGACGAGAAGAATACAAACCTGATGATTTTGCTGGGCTTCATCATCATGTCGCATCCCGACTGGTGCAAAAGCCGGATCAAAATATTCATCACCACCACGAAGGAGACCGGCGCCATAAAGGAAGAAATAAAGGAACGCATCGCTGCCGGACGGCTTCCCATTACGCTGACCAATATCGAGATTATCCTCCTTGGGGAGGGAGAAACCGTTAGCGATGTGATTTGCGTCCACTCCAAACATGCCGGTCTGACGCTTATCGGCTTCAGGGAGGAAATTATCAAACACGACGGGGCGGAGTTTTTCACCCGCTTCCACGGCATCGGCGATATTCTGTTCGTCAACGCCTCTCAGTACAAGGAAATATAAAGGGGGAATCAGCCGGCATTCACAATCTCTACCGCATAGCCTATGAAGAGGCCGCTTTCGATTACGCCGGTAATGGATTTGAGCGCCACTTCGGTGGTGTCGGGTATGGCGTCGAACCATACGTCCAGTATGAGGTTGCCGTTTTCGGTCACGACAGGTCCGTCTTTTCCTTCCGCCATGCGCAGCTTTATGCCGGCAGGCTTCAGTTCCCTCAGCGCCTGCCCCACGTAGGAAAGCGCCTGCGGGAATACTTCCACCGGGACGGGGAAATTCATTCCCAGCCGGCTGACCATCTTAGAGGAATCGGCTATGATGCAGGTTTTCGGACTGGAATTGATCAGCAGTTTTTCTCTGAACATCGCGCCTCCTCTTCCTTTGATAAGGCTGAGGCGAGGGTCTATTTCGTCGGCGCCGTCGAAGGTCCAGTCGGGTCTGTCGGCCTCCAGGTTCGTCACCGGGATTCCGAGCCTGGCGCAGGCCATGGTAATTTCCAGCGAGGTTGGTATGGCTTTGATGCGGAGGTCTTCCTTTTTCACCCGTTCGGCGATGGCCAGCAGGGCCATATAGGAGGTGGAGCCGGAGCCTACGCCCAGCACTTCGCCGTCTTTCGGCATAGCCGCAATCTTCCGGGCTACACATTCCTTTTCTGCTTGCCGGGTGATGGTTTTCCCCCAGGCGAAGGAGTCGATGATGTTGTTATTCCATTTCATAAGGGTGCAAACTTACACAAAAAAGTTATTCGCTCCGGGAAAACAGGAGGAGAAATAAGCTGCTTATAAACAGGCGGCCACTTTCCGGCGATCGGTTTCCTCCCGCTCAAATTCGCTGATGCAGGCATTGCCCATCGAGACCTTTCCGTTGCGGTATTCCATCCCGCTGTACCGGACGCTGCGTGCCGAGGTGTGAAATTCCCTTGCTCCGGTTTGAGCTTCTATCTGTGCGATATTGTCGGGGCGTATGCCGCAGCCGGGCATGATGATGATGCGTCCGTCGGCGCGTTTCACCAGCTCGGCGATGAGGGGGATGCCTTTCACTGCGTCGGGCTGTCCTCCGGAGGTAAGGATGCGGTGGCAGCCGCAGTCGATAATCTGCTCCAGGGCGGCGAAGGGGTCGCGGCATACGTCGAAAGCCCGGTGGAAGGTAACCGAAAGCGGCGAAGCGGCGTGCATCAGCCGTTGCAGCAAATCCACATCCACATCGCCTTCCCTGGTGAGGCAGCCGAACACCACGCCGTGCACCTTCAGGTGTTTGGCCATTTCAATGTCGTAAAGCATCGCCTTCACCTCGGCGGGAGTATAGAGGAAATCGCCTCCCCGCGGACGAATGATTACATGAATGTCTACCGACGAAGTAAGCTCCAGGGCTGTGCGTATTTCGCCGGCGCTGGGCGTAGTACCCCCTTCGGGTATGGCGGCGCAGAGTTCTACGCGGCGTGCGCCTCCGGCTTCGGCTTCCACGCAGCTTTGGGCGGAGTTGGCGCAAATTTCAAGAATACGGCTCATAGTATATCCAAATAGTTTAGTAACAGTTTGATTTTCGTGCCGCGAATGTAGCGCAATCGTACCACAGTACAAAAACGCTGCGCGTTAAAAGAAGGAGAAAAGAGGATTTAAACGTGCCGTGAAGGCGCTGGCGGCGAACCGGGCTGCAAGAATAATCCCTGTCATCCGACAGGTCTTTCATCAGCTTCCATTGCCCTGTGATGCCGTCCCGCTATCCGGCAACTGTTTTCGGCCGGCACTGTACGTCATACGGCAGATCCTCCGGAAAAAGTTTCATTCACTATCTCGTATCCGTGTTCATTTCTATTTACTTCTGCAATTCGCCCTTGGGAAACTGCAGCAAGAGTTGCGGGAATAGTCAACGGATTGAATATAATGCGTATCTTAGCCGGCGTTTTCGTAAAAATAGTTCTCACAATTAAATAATGTATTTATATGGATAGTCTTTTATACCTGCTGATAGGAACCTATACGGCCGGTTTGAGTGAAGGGGTTTATTTGTACAGGTTCGACGAAACCTCCGGCGACGCCCGGTACGTGCACATGGTGGAGGTGGAAAATCCTTCCTACATAGATACCGGAGATGGAAATTACCTGTATGCCGTAACGGAAAATCCGGAAAGTCCGTCGTATGCCAACACCCTGTTTTTCGACAGGGAGCAGGAGAAACTGAGGCTGGTGAACCGTCAGGAAACCTTTGCTTCTTCGCCCTGCTACATCGCTGCGGATACCGCCCGCACCCATGCGGTGACGGCCAATTACGGCGGCGGAAGCATCTCCGTGTTCCGTATCCAGGCCGATACGCTCCAGCCTTCCAAACAACTGATCATCCTGGAAGGTTCGGGAACCGACACCATCCGGCAGGCCGCGCCTCACCTGCATTGCGTGAAGTTCTCGCCGGACGGCAAATACCTTTTCGCTACCGATTTGGGAACAGACCGGATTTACCGCTACGAAACAGACGGGGCGGCAGACGACACAACGGCTTTTCTGAAAGAAGATTCCATGAAAGCCTTCAGCCTGGCAGCCGGTTCGGGGCCTCGACACCTGACGTTTCACCCTTCCGGCGCATATATGTATGTGATAAACGAACTGTCCGGCGCAGTGACAGCCTTCCGGTACGGCGAGGGCGAGCTGACGGAATTTCAAACCCTCCAGGCCGATACCCTCGGCGGACGGGCAAGCGCAGACATCGGCATTACGCCCAACGGCAAATACCTCTATGCCTCCAACCGCAACAAAGGTGACGGCATCGCCATATTTTCGATCAGCGAAGCCGACGGACGGCTGACCCAAACAGGCTATCAGTCCACCGGAAGCCATCCCCGCAACTTCGTGATTACCCCCAACGGCAAATATCTGCTGGTAGCCTGCATGAACAGCAGCCTGATTGAAGTATTTGAAATAGACGGAGAAACCGGTCTGCTGAAAAATACAGGTAAAAACATCACGGAGATAGATACACCCGTTTGCCTGAAATTTATCTGAAGTCCTCCGGCCTGAAGAATCCGAAAGAAGTCTGCGGCAAATTCCCGGTCTGAGGAACACGAACATCAAACTCTCTTCCTAAAAAAGCGAGGCTGCTTTCCCTATACAGGAAGCAGCCTCGCTCGCTTTTTTACTCCGTTTGATAAAATACCCTTATTCTCTATTCATTTAATTAGTCATTATTTATTGTTCACTATTCACTGTTCACTATTCGTTGTTCACTGTTCACGGAACGTAGGTTTGAACAATAGGACTCCAGGGGCCTTTTTCGCCGCGGGTGTTTTCCCAGCGGAGAGTAAGGTAGATGCTGCGTCCGTGGTCGTGTCCGCTGAAGGGGAGGATGGCCGGCGTGGCGGTGTCGAACACCGAATTGCTCAGGTCGTTGGCGTCGGTGACCGGGACGTCGGAGAAGATCCACCGTGTTTCCACGCCATGCTGTCCGTCGGGCTTGCCGCGCTTGCGGCTGTCGGTGCCGGCAGCATAGTAATGAATCTGAAGGTGATGATCCGGCAGGGGCGACA
>JAISMW010000024.1 GCA_031276545.1 Tannerellaceae bacterium | reverse complement strand
ACTTGATTCGTCCGGAAATGTTGCACTGAAATTCAATAGATTCATATCAATAGCCATCTTTATTATAGCCACCAAAGTTAGTAATTTCTTGTTAGGTATGCAATACGATATTCATTAATCAAATTTATCTCCAAATATATTTCCTTTCCCTGCGCGAAACGTCTTTTTATTCACTTTCCCGAAAGATCCGGAGGCGGCGCCGGCGCCGGGGGGGGTACTTTAAATGCGTTGCTCTGTCCGAACCGCATGGAGAATAGAATTTAATGTTAACTTTGCCTCCCTGTATTTTGATGTAGTTATAAATCGTACTAATCCTGTATTGAAATGAAGAAGTGTTTTTATCTCATGTTGACCTCTTTGTGTCTGGCCGGTTCCGTATATGCGATTCCCGAAACCCGTATCAAAGGAAGGCTGGTGGAAGCCGGAAGTAATAAACCGATCGATTTTGCCGATATATTTCTCCTGTCGGGAGAAAATGACGTACCGGCCTATCAGTCTCTCCCCGAAAGCGACGGACGTTTTACCCTCGCGGATGTGCGCGACGGTACCTATACCCTGCTCGTCAAACTGGTGGGCTTCGACGTATATACCCGTCCGGACATTGTTCTAAACGCGTCCACGCCCATCCTCGACCTGGGCACGATAGAAATGAAAGCGCTGGAAGTAGGCCTTGCCGAAGTGGAAGTCGTTGCTCAAAAGAAGCAGATTATCTACAGGCTGGACAAAAAGGTAATCGAGGCGTCGGGCAATCTGCTGGCAAGCGGAGGCTCTGCGGTAGATATTCTGGAAAATACACCCTCCATACGGGTGGATGCCGAAGGAGAGGTCTCCTTCAGAGGAAGCAGCGGCTTTGTCGTATATGTAGACGGAAAACCTTCCGTGTTCAGCGGCACCCAGGCATTGCAGCAAATCCCTTCGGGACAGATAGAAAATATCGAAATCATCACGACGCCCTCTGCCCGCCACGATACCGGGGGCGACGTGGGTATCATTAATATCATCACCAAAAAAGATTCGCGGCAGGGAATCAGCGGAATGGTCAACCTTTCGGGAAGTACGCTGCTCTCCCGTTCGGCCGATTTCCTGCTCAGCCGGCAGGAGAACCGCTCGCGATGGCATTTCGGCGGAAACTGGACCGAAAGGATGCTGAAAAGCGATTTTGAACAAGACAAGACAAGCCGGGTGAACGACCGGGTAACCCATTCGCATTCCACCGGTCCGCGCGCCAGCAAAGGCTTCAACTACTCGCTGAAAGGAGGATGGCAGTATACGCTTCCGAAAACCTCGCTTACGGCCGACCTGGAAGGCGGTTACGGAGGTAATGAAAGGCAGGGCGATCTAAACTACTCGGAAGAACATCCCGGTATGGAACGGATGGATTATTTCAGCCGGGACTACTACCACATCGACGAAACCTATCTGCTCGGTTCCGTCGGCGCCGACCACGCATTCAATGACAAAGGCCACCGGATTGCGTCCCTCTTCTACCTGAAGTACGGAGGCGACGCCCTGGAGTATTTCCAGAGCGACCTCTTCGACGGCAGCGTAGACCGCAATGCACTGAAAAACGCAACAAAAGCCTACGAAGACGAACACCGGCAGATGGGACACCGCGCCTACGAAGACGAACATCGCTGGACCGTTCGCGCCAACGTGGATTACATCTATCCCTATAGCACAACCGGACGGATGGAAGCCGGCTATCAGTACTTTTCCTATCTGGAAGACGGCGATTACAGCATGGAGTTCTGGGATCCCGAAAAGAAAGTGTTCGAGTTTCGCAAGGACAATGCCATATACGACAATTTCTTCTATTTCCAGAACGGCATCAACTCGCTCTATGTCCTGATGGCCGACGGCTACAAGGCCTTCACATACCAGGCGGGAGTAAGGGGCGAACACACGCATCGGGTTTTGCGCAGCGACGTACCCGGCGCCAACCGCACGTACAATAATTTCCACCTTTTCCCCTCCCTGCACCTGGGATTAAACCTGCCGCACGAGCAGCAGCTTCTGGCCTCCTACTCCCGCCGCATCACCCGTCCGGATCTTTTTTACATGGAACCCTACATCACCTACCGCGACTTTTATTCCGCCGAGATAGGCAATCCCGATATCCGCAACGAGTTTATCAATTCCTTCGAGCTGAACTATAAAAAGAATATCGGCAGCGCCAGCCTCTCGGCCACCGTTTTCCACCGCAGCCGCACCGACAAGATAGAACGCCTGCGCATCCCCTACGAATCGGCCATACGTGCCGGCGTCACACTCGATTCGATGGCGAACGTAGGCAACGATTATTCCTCCGGCCTCGAATTTAACGGCCAGATACAGCCCCTTCGCCGGTGGAACATCGGCGTCAACGGCAGCCTTTATCATTACCGTATCGTAAACAAATTACAGCGCGACGCCCGCGACGAATCCAGTACCAATTACGATATCACCGTCAACAATGCCTTCGACGCCGGCCCCTACACCCGTCTTCAACTGGACGGCAACTTCGTAGGCCCTTCCGTCACGACGCAGGGACGCACCAATGCCTTCTGGTACATAAATCTCGCCATCCGGCAGCAGTTTTTCAAACGCCGACTGAGCGGAACCCTTTCCATTCGCGACGTATTTCATTCAGCCCGCTACGTAAGCAATATTACCACTGCCGATCTGCAATCCATCACCAGGATTCGTCCGTCTTATCCGCTCATTACACTGACGCTGAACTATACATTCAACAATTACAAAGGCAAAGCATCTCAGGCAAGAGAAGACCGCAATTTGTTTGAAGGCACAAGGCATTAACGCCCCAGGCCGGTACAGCGAGCGTTTTTTGTATTAGTTTAACGTGAGTTAGACGTAAGACACCCTTGTTTATTACCTATGAAGAGTCAAACCCTGCGGCGATCGGCTTTCCGATTTTGTCGGAAGGGCAAACCTGACGGCGATCAGTCTTCCGACTCAGTCGGAAAGTCAGACTTTTATTGCCTCAAATCAATTGTTCCAAGCGATGGAGGAGTCCAGTATTGCCGCCTTTTCCTTACGTCGAACTCAGGTTAGTTTACCGGAAGATGGGATTGCCGGAGAATCAGAAGGCTCTCCGGCCCCATATTGAAAAGAAGGTCGACGATACTCAGGTTGGGCAGGAAACCGAATTTACCGCTGAACACCTGGTAGTAGGGAACGGGAAAGAATGCGCTGTCATGCCCCGGACGCCGGGGACGGATGGTTTCGCGAAAGTCGTACGGAGGGGCGGACAGATAGTGCGAGGTATAGTCGATGGCCGGGCTGAGGTCGAGCAGTTCGCAGATTCGTTCGCGCAGTTTCTCGTTGAAGTCAAACAGGAAACGGTATTCCGTCCTGTAAAAAGGACGGAAATCGTCTGCGTAGTACTCAAAGAAAGGGCTTGTATTATAGGATGACTCCATGGCGTGCCAATGCAGATGCCGCCAGTTGCCGTGATTGGAAATGCGGATGTCGCGGGTGAGGCATTTCGGCGTATCCGGTTTTTCTACCGGCACGGAGAGGGTGAACGGGCCGTTTGCTCCGGCAATGATGCAGCGGTTGCGATAGGTTTGCTTCAGGTAGTTTTCGGCTGTTTCCACGCAGGCGCCTGAAAAATGAAAAAGCTTGCAGTAATACTGTACGGGCGCCAGATAGGCAGAGGAGAGGTAAACTACCGCGGGCATTCAGTTTATCTTTTTGAAGGAGCGCCCGGGGTCTTTGCTGTACCAGCAAAACCAGGCATTTCCGAGGATGTGGCTGGAGGGGATAAAACCTACATGGCGGGAATCGACCGCCTCGTTGATGTTGTCCGAAAGTACCCAGTAGTAATCCTGCCGGAATCGGAAGCGGTTTGTTTCCCGGTTGTCTATATACAGTTTATTGTTCCGGAACTCCACCTGTCCGCCTGTTTCGGCCCGGATAATTTCCCGGTAGGCTGCGGTGAAGAAGGTTCCGTCCAGGCGGTACATCATCCCTTTGCGTGGAGTGACAAGCCGGTAGTGTACCGTTTCTTCGCGGATGAAATAGCGGTTCATCTGCTCCGTCAGTTCCTCCCGTATGCGGTATTCTTCGAAGGAGGTCAGGCTCAGCCTTGTTCGGGTGGCGCTTTCTTTCTTATCCCGCAGGGGAATGTTCAGTTTTTCCAGCGCTTTTGCAAAAGGTGTTTTTATCTCCTGTCCGAAGGTATAGAATGACAGGGTATTGGGCGAACGGGGATACAGTACGCCATTCACACTGTAGCCGGCATCGCTTACCTGTATGGTATCTCCCGGCTGCGCAATGCACCGGCTCACCAGAAGGGGAGCCGCCGATCGGTCTTTTATCAGCGGACTGGTGAACAGGAGCACCTGATTCCGTTTCAACTGGCGCAGGGGCAATTTGTTTACCAGTACATAGTCGCCTTTGTGCAGCGTGTTCTCCATCGAAGCGGTAGAGATGCGGTACGAACCGACACAGCAGGAACGGATGCCGAAGACAGCGAGCAGGACGCCGGCGCAGAGTACGAACGTCTGCAGCCTGCCCTTCCGTAGGTTCCGTAAGATATGTATGCCTGCAGCCATGCGTGCGCGTCGGGGGAACAGGTAATTACAGGGCGTCTACCGTGCGGAACATGCGGTGCCAGCGGATGCCTCCGCCGAACAGGCTCCGGTCTTTATCCAGCGAGAGCCAGACAAGGATGGGTTTGCCCACGATATGGTCTTCGGGCACGAAGCCCCACGAGCGACTGTCGGCGCTGTTATGGCGGTTGTCGCCCATCATGAAGTAGTAATCGTATCGAAACGTATAGGTTGTTTCTTCCTTTCCGTTGATAAGGATTTTCCCGCCGGTTACTTCCAGTGTATTGTTCTCGTAATTGCGGATGCAGCGGTGGTAGATGGCCAGGTTCTGTTCCGTCAGCGGGATGGTTTCTCCTTTGCGGGGTATCCATATCGGGCCGTAGTTGTCCCGTGTCCATCCGGTGTTGCAGTCTACCGGATAGGTGGTTCCCCCGAAGGAGTCCGGTTCGATTATGATTTTTTTCACCGCGGGCAGTTTTTCGGCTATACGCAGGGCTTTCTGCGTAAGCGGCAGGCGATACACCAGGGCGGTATTGGCCGGAAAGCCCAGGAAATTCAGCAGGTTCTGGTTGGCCGTCATCCGGTCGTCCCTGCTTACTTCGAGCAGGCGGAACTGCTCTTCGGTGATGGGGGAGCCGTCTGTCTCGACGTAGTAGTTATACTGCATTTTTTCAGGATTTTCTCCGGGTGTTCCATTGATGTACACCTGGTTGTTCCGCACCTCCAGCGAGTCGCCGGGCATTCCGATACAGCGTTTCACGTAGTTTTCGCGCTTGTCTACCGGACGGTACATCACCTGTCCGAACAAGTCTTTGTTCAGATGGATATATTCCCTGCCGTGCTCTTTCACCAGGGTGTAGTAATCGGGATTCTGCTGTTTGAAGGCGATGGTGTCGCCGGCGGGGAAGTTAAAGACTACGATGTCGTTGCGCTTCACGGAACCCAGTCCGGCTACGCGTTTGTATTCCCATTTGGGCCATTCCAGATAGGATTTGGTATTGATCACGGGAATGGTGTTCTGTACCAGAGGAAACGAAAGCGGCGTAGTAGGCACGCGCGGCCCGTAGCTGAGTTTGCTTACCACTAGGTAATCGCCCACCAGCAGTGACTTTTCCAGTGAAGAAGAAGGTATCTGGTACATCTGAAGGATAAAAAGATTGATGAAATAAACGGCTATCAGGGCAAACAGAATGTCGTCTACCCATTCCAGGGTCTTCCGTACGGAAGGGTTTTTCGACTTTTTCCAAGCGCCCCAGGGAATCCGCTTCGTCAGGAAAATATCTACCAGGACAATCAGTCCCACCAGCAGCCATCCGTTGCGCATCCATAGCGTAAACAGTATATATAATGTAGCGGCGACTCCAAATTTAATCCACTGCTTTTCTTTTTCTACAGTTTTCATGTTTGTAACGTGTATAAGGATAATACTAAAATCTCAACATATCTTCCATTCCCAAAACACCCCGTTTGCCTGCCGTAAATTCGGCGGCTACCACAGCGCCCAGGGCAAAACCTTCCCTGCTTTTGGCCTCGTGCCGGATACTGAGGATGTCGACGCCCGATTCGTACACAATCCGGTGCGTGCCGGGCACTTCGCCTTCGCGTATGGCCTGTATGGGCAGGTCGGAGGGCTGTCCGGCCGATTCTCCCAGCCGCCACTGCGTTTTGCGCGTCATATTCCCTATAATACCTTCGGCCAGGGTAATGGCTGTCCCGCTGGGAGCGTCGGCTTTATGTATATGATGGATTTCCTCCACACTTACTTCGTATGCGGGGAAATTATTCATGATGTTTGCCAGGTATTTATTGAGGGCAAAAAAGATATTTACACCGATAGAGAAATTGGAAGCATAAAAGAACGTATGCCCTCCGGCAAGGCACAACTCGCGCACTTCGGCAAAGCGGCTCAACCATCCCGTTGTACCGGACACCACCGGTACACCGGCGGCAAAACACTGCATATAGTTGTCGACAGCCGTTTCGGGCGCCGTAAATTCGATGGCAACATCCGCACTCCGGAACGCCCCGGAAGAAAAGTCGTGTCTGTTTTCCACATCAATAACAGATACAAGGGTATGCCCCCTGCTCAAGGCAATTTGCTCGATGGCCTTTCCCATTTTTCCATACCCAATCAGTGCAATATTCATTCTAACTCATTTTAAATTGATGGACAAATGTAGGTATTTTTTTACAGGTATTCGCCCCGCGATGTTTTTCACAGGGCAAACGCATTTAAAAATGGAGTAATTGATTTCTGTATTTTTGGTTGAGTACAGCTTTTGCTCTTTTTTTCTTGTAGCTTGATTTGTCGGTTTTGTCTTTAGTTAGGATCGTCAT
>JAISMW010000022.1 GCA_031276545.1 Tannerellaceae bacterium | reverse complement strand
ATGACGATCCTAACTAAAGACAAAACCGACAAATCAAGCTACAAGAAAAAAAGAGCAAAGGCTGCACTCAACCAGAAATACAGAAATCAATTACTCCATTTTTAAATGCGTTTGCCCTGTGTTTAACCCCGTCTTTGCCGTGGAGCTGCACGCTGTAAGCAAAAATCTTTTGAAACCCTATTCGTTATTCACGGTTCCCTCTCCGCTTTTCGCTGTTCCCTCTACGTTCTTCACTGTTCACTATTCGTTCTTCACTATTCACTGTAATAGATTTCATTTATCCCGGCATAAAATTATTGAGTTGGAGAGGCGAAACAAAGGCCATACTTTTGCGATGAAATAAAAACAATGAATTATTTATTAATACTAAAAACTAAGAGTTATGCAACCGATTATCAATTCACAGTTGCCCGAATTTAAAGTTCAGGCATTTCACAAGGGAAATTTTAAAACAGTTACAAACAAGGATCTGTCGGGCAAATGGTCTATCTTCTTTTTCTATCCCGCCGACTTCACCTTCGTTTGCCCCACCGAATTGGGCGATATGGCCGACAAGTATCCCAAGTTTCAGGAACTGGGCGTAGAAGTCTACTCGGTCAGTACGGATACGCATTTCGTACACAAAGCCTGGCATGACGCATCCGAAACTATCCGGAAAATACAGTATCCGATGCTGGCCGACCCCACCGGAGCTTTGAGCCGCGCTTTCGGCGTGCTGATAGAAGAAGACGGTTTGGCTTATCGCGGCACGTTTCTGGTGAATCCGGAAGGAAAAATCAAGGTGACGGAAATTCACGATAACGGTATCGGACGCAATGCCGACGAACTGCTCCGCAAAGTGGAAGCTGCCCAGTTCGTAGCCGCCCATCCCAATGAAGTCTGTCCGGCTAAATGGAAAAAAGGCGACGCCACGCTGAAACCCAGTATTGACTTAGTAGGAAAAATCTGATGTCGGATTCCGCATTAAAAGAACAGATTCAAGGCCTTTTTGCCGGACTGGAAGCAGATTATGTACTGGACGTTACCTCCCCGCCTCAGCACGAGAGCAGGGAGGAACTGCTGGAACTGCTCGGCGACGTGGCCGGCGCTTCGGACAAAATAAGCGTCCGCGTGCACGAAGGGACATTCCTCGGCTTCTCCTTGCTGAAGCAGGGAGAAGCCACCGGAATCTCCTTCCGGGGAGTACCCACCGGACACGAATTCAGCTCCCTGCTGCTGGCCGTACTCAACGCCGACGGCAAGGGAAAGAATCTTCCCGACGTACATACAGCCAACCGGGTGAAGGCCTTGAAAGGAAACATACGTCTGACGACGTATGTTTCGCTTACCTGTACCAACTGCCCGGACGTGGTGCAGTCGCTCAACCTCATGGCGCTGATCAACCCGCGCATCACCCACGAAATGGTGGACGGGGCGATCTATCAGGACGAGGCGGAAGCACTGAAGGTGCAGGCCGTCCCCTCGGTCTTTGCAGGCGGCAAACTGCTGCACGTAGGCAAGGCCGGTTTCGGAGAATTGCTGGAGAAATTGGAAGGATACTGCGGAACCGACGCCGAAGCCATGGAACATCCCGTAGCGCACTACGACGTAATAGTGGTGGGAGGCGGTCCTTCGGGATGTTCGGCAGCCATCTATTCTGCACGCAAAGGTTTGAAGGTAGCTCTCCTGGCCGAAAGAATAGGAGGACAGGTGAAGGAAACAGTCGGTATTGAAAACCTCATTTCCGTTCCCCGGACAACGGGCGAACAACTGGCAGCCGACCTCAAGGCTCATGTGCAGAACTATGCCATCGACCAACTGGAACACCGCCGGGTAGAACGCGTCGAAACAGAAGGAAAGAACAAACGGGTGTCGACCGTCGGAGGAGAAACCTTTGCAGCCCCGGCGCTGATTATTGCCACCGGAGCCGGCTGGCGCCGACTGAACGTGCCGGGCGAAGCCGAATACATCGGCCGCGGCGTGGCTTTCTGTCCGCACTGCGACGGGCCATTTTACAAAGGCAAGCATGTAGCCGTCGTCGGCGGGGGCAATTCCGGTATCGAAGCAGCCATCGACCTGGCCGGTATCTGCTCGAAAGTAACGGTATTTGAATTTCTGGACGAGCTGAAAGCCGACAGCGTATTGCAGGAAAAAGCCCGGCAACAGCCGAACATCGAGATTTTTACCTCCTCGCAAACGCTGGAAGTAATCGGCAACGGCGAAAAGGTAACTGCCATCCGAGTAAAGAACCGCCAAACGGAAGAAGAACGCCTGATAGACCTGGACGGCCTCTTTGTTCAAATCGGATTAACGCCCAACAGCGCCGTCTTCAAAGACCTCGTAGAAGTCAACCGTATCGGAGAAATCGAAATCGACTCCCACTGCCGTACCGGTCGTCCGGGCATTTACGCCGCGGGCGACGTAAGTACGGTTCCCTTCAAACAAATCATTATTGCCATGGGCGAAGGAGCCAAAGCCGCCCTCTCCGCTTTCGAAGACCGGATGCGCGGCATATAGCCGAAATCATTTTAGAAAGAGAAATGAAGAGCGATGCGGATGCCGTTCTTCCGGACCTGGGGACTGTCCGAATACGTAAGCCGGCGGTAATAGTCTACGCGCAGGATCTTGAAGATATTTTCCAACCCGAAACTGACTTCCATATACGGCATCTTCCCCAGTCCGGAGGTTCCTTCGGGCAGCAGGAAAAGACTGCGGTCGCCCAGCGCCGGATTGTTCCGGTCGGAAAGGCTGCCGTATATGCCGTTGAAAGAAACCACTTCGCGAAACTTCAGCCACCGGACAAGGGGAATGCGGTTCAGTATCCAGCCTTTCAGATAGTATGTGGCATTGAGCGAAACGTAGCGGTCGGCCACAAATTCCATGGGACTCATCATGTGGAAAGCTTCCGGCTGGATGGTGACGGACTGATTCGTATTGGGCAGTATCAGAAGCGGGAAAGGCGCCTTGCTCCACACGCTGCCGGCCTTGAGCTGGGCGTCGATATGTCCGAAAGAAGAGAGCCAGATGCGCTTTTCGGCACTGAACTCCGTATGATGGTAATTGTAATCGCTCCCCAGGATTCCCTTTAAGCCCAACTGATGGGAAAGCTTGAATATCGGAGCGTCTTTCGATACATTGAAGAGCGATTCCTTCCCTTTGCGTCCGGCGTAGGCGCGTTCTCCGGGGGCAAAACGCAATTGGAAGCCTATTTCCGACGATGTAATGCTCCGCCTGCGGTACGTCTTTCCTTCCTCATCGAGCTGGAGGTATTCCAGCGTTCCCGCCGCTTCTTCATTCTGGCGCCTTGCCCAGGTTTTCAGGCTCAGTCCGTTGAGCCATTCCTTTTCGTACTGCAACATGCTTTTCTTTACGTAATTCATGCGCGTTACGGGCGCCCCCACTTTCCAGGCCACAAACATATTGTCCTTGCTCGTAAAGAGAAAATCCTGTCCCGGCGTATACACATCATATTCCTGCAGGAAGGAGAGGTTGTTGACGGGGATTTCTCCTTCGTGGTATTTCTTCCGGTCGAAACTGTACGTCAGTTTCGCGTTGTATTTGAATTTGCGGTCGTCCATCCCGTAGGCCAGATAGCCGGAGGCAAAGAGATGGGGATGCAGGTGGGCTGTAGTCATTCCCCCCACGCGAAGGCGGAATCCCTCCAGATAATTGGCGCTGAACACCGTATTCATGGGGCCGATATCCAGATAGTTCTGTTCGCGGGAAGGCCCCGTCTGAATATATCCGGATATAAGGATCTCGGCTGTTTTGATGATGACGTTGATCCCCGGTATTTTGCGGAGTTCGTCCAGCAGATCGTCCAACACGTCTTCTTTCCGGTTTAGGGGAACATAGCGGTTGTTCACCCAAAAGGTGTCGGGACGCTCCGTGGCCTCCGGCAAGACATGCACTTGCCCCAGAAGGTTGAATATCGAATCCCCGTTCTCCACCTTAAACGTATAGTCGGGATACACGCGAAGCTGGTGCGCATACACCTGCTGCGCCCCTTCGATAAGATAGAAATTCAGGTGCGTATTCTCGGTATCCACCACCCAGGTGCCGTCCGGCATCCGTTTAAATTCCTGTTCGATATGAAGATTGTCTATAAAATTCATATTGATGCTTTGCGGCGTGTTCAGGCGAAACTTCTTTACCGAGTACTTGCCGTCGAGGGTGACGTAAAGCCTGCCGGTAAAGCCGTAACTCTGGCTGTTGACCGGCACAAAGGCCAGATCCACACATCGGTCTCCTGATACGTCCAGCGTATCCATGATATAATACTTATAGTACGAAGTAGCCAGCAGCGACGAGAGCGGACTTACAAAACTATTCAGCAGAATTTTTATGTTGTTGTCGAATATATTGACGCTTTGGAATATCTCTTCCAGATTCGAAGTAATCCCTCCTTCGTCTATCGTCTGGTCGATACCCTGTGTCTGCTTGGCCCTCACGATTGTCTTCTGTGTGTGGGGATTTTTCCGGTGATACATATCCAGAAGACTTTCCCTGACGGAGAGCGTCAGGATCGGTTTTCCGGTAAGCTCGGATGTATCCATGTAATTTTTCAGGAACTTCAGTTTTCCCCAGAAGCCGTTCTTTTCAAAATCGGGATTAAAGTTATCCAGCGCCATCGTAAGTTTCTCGTACACCTTCACCCCGTATTCGTCTTTAGACTCTATGCGGTTCTCGTCTTTATGCTCGATGACCTTGCGGATTAAATCGACTGCGGGATTGTTTTTTCGCGAATAGCGTTCGCTGCCGGGTTTGATCACCACTTCCGTCAACTCGTATGAAGAAGGGCGCAGGCTGATGTCCAGGTTTTCATTCCTCCGGTTAGCCTCCAGGACGATAGTTTTTGCATCATAGCCCAGTGAAGAAACCACCAGGCGCGTCAGTCCCCTGTCATTTTGCAGGGAGAACTTTCCGTAATCATCTGTCATAGCGCCAATCGTTGATTTCTCAAAAAGAACAGAAACATAAGAGAGAGGGTCGCCTGTGACCGAATCCCTTACTGTACCGGATACGATTGTGAGATTTTGGGCATTTAATTCAATAGCGCCCTTTAGAAGAAGAAACCCTACAAATAATGCGTATGCTATATAATGATACCTTTTATTCATTTCTTAGTAATGCGAAGACAAAGTTAGCAGTTTTAGCGCTTCCCCCCGTGAAACGGCTTATTAATAATATTTAATGCCGTGCGTTCCCTGTCCGGACTCGAAAGTTGAGCGTTGAAGGAAGTCCCGTTCGCCCGTCATTGTACCCCGAAGCCCTGCCGGTCGCTTTCGGTTAACCACATAGCCGTCAGGCTAATTATTTCAAGACAGTATAAATCAACCGGATAAACAAATCGGCGTGACAGAGGAAAAGCAGTATAAAATAATGGGGTACTTCACGCACGGAAAACAGTAGCCTGTCCGGAAACCCGGTAGGGGACTGGAATCGCAAAACAGTCACCGGACGTACGTTTTAACGAGTAAAGCGTATCCTTTATTTGTTCCCTGTTTGCCGTCCGGCATCCGCATGTATAGCGAACCAGATGAACTGCTTTCGTTTGAAAGTATATACCTGAAAATGAAACAGAGAGGTATCTGTCGGAAAGAATGGCCGGTACGGCTCGGAGAGCGTAAAGTACCGGTACGTCTGATCGTGTGCCCGGTTCCCTAAGAGGTCTATGAAAAACGGATACGCGAATAAGGAAAGGGAAAACGGAAATAAGGGCACGGTTCCCTCCCGTCAACATCCTTCAGGCATTTTGTCACCGCCTCAAGGGTACGAACGGGAAGGGGAGGCTACTGAACCGCATTTCCACCTGAGTTTCAAAGCAGAACAACCTATGTCGCAAGCAGAGAAGAGGATATATGCGAACCGCATTACTTGATTGCTCCGATCCTCAGCCTGTTGAATGGGTTAATATGCGAACGGGGGGACGAAGTATGCGTCATCCCCATCATCTACTGCGGCTGTTCTATTCTTTGAACGCTACGGGTTTCTGTCTGGTGAAATTATGAGGGGGTGGTGGGGAGGGAGAGTGGGAAAATTATTGTATGTTTGCCGGAAAAGATATTGTATGCAGGCTTCTCTTTTTCTTATACCGGTTACACTGGGGGATACGGAGCATCGCAGGGTGCTGCCGGAGTATAATCGCGAGGTGATTCTTCGTGTGAGACATTTTATTGTGGAGGATGTGCGGTCGGCAAGGCGCTTCCTGAGGAAAGCGGCGCCGTCGGTGGTGATCGACGGCCTGAGCTTCTATGTGCTGAACGGACATACGCCACCGGAGGAGGTGGAGGGTTTTCTGGATCCTCTGGCAAAGGGGGAGGATATGGGAGTGATTTCGGAGGCCGGCTGCCCGGCTGTGGCTGATCCGGGGGCGGATGTGGTGGCGATGGCGCAGCGGAGGGGGTTCCGGGTGGTGCCGCTGGTGGGGCCTTCGTCGGTGCTGATGGCGCTGATGGCGTCGGGGTTCAACGGTCAGAATTTTGCCTTTAACGGTTATCTTCCGGTGGATGCGGGAGAGCGTGTGCTGGCTGTCAGGCGGCTGGAGAACCGGGTGTATGCGGAGAACCAGACGCAACTGTTTATTGAAACGCCTTACCGGAACAACCGGTTGGTGGAGGTGCTGGTGCGTGTTTGCCGTCCGTCGACCAGGCTTTGTATTGCTGCGGACATTACGTGCGGGGGGGAATCGATCCGGACGCTTCCGGTGAGGGAATGGGCTGGACGGGCGCCTGATTTGAGCAGGCGACCGGTTATTTTTCTTATTTATAAGTAAACTGTTGTATGGCTATTTATCAGGCTCATGAAACGGCTGTTATCGATCCGGGCTGTTCGATCGGGGAAGGTACTCGTATCTGGCATTTTTCGCATATTATGAGCGGGTGCTCAATTGGCAGAAACTGTTCGATCGGGCAAAACGTGGTGGTGTCGCCCGGTGTGGTGCTGGGCAACGGGGTGAAGGTTCAGAATAATGTGTCGGTCTACACGGGTGTGTGCTGTGAGGATGATGTGTTTCTGGGTCCTGGCTGTGTGTTTACGAATATCCGGAATCCGCGGAGCGCGGTGCCCCGGCGTGACCTGTACGAGCGGACGTTTGTGGGGAAGGGCGCTTCGGTGGGTGCGAATGCGACTATTGTGTGCGGTCTTACTATCGGCGCTTACGCCTTGATAGGCGCCGGCACCGTAGTAACCCGCGATGTGCTTCCGTATGCGCTGGTGGTGGGGAATCCTTCCCGCCAGAGGGGCTGGGTGAGTGAATACGGTCACCGTCTGGATTTTGATGGGGAGGGTTTTGCGCTTTGTCCTGAAAGCGGAGAGCGCTACTGTCTGTCGACCGGCCGGGTACGGAAGGTGGATCAGGCCGGTCAGTAGCTGTCTTCCAGCAGTTTTTTTCTCAGATTGGACGGGCTTTCGCCGAACTGCTTTTTACAGTAGGTGGTGAAATGTGCCGGGGAACTGAATCCGTATTCCTTGATGATGGCGCCGAATTTGATTTTCCCGTCGGCCAGGCGTGTTTTGATGTGCCGGGATTTTTGTTTCAGCATCCAACTGTACGGGGAATCGTCAAAGTATTCGTTGAATTTCCGGTTGAATGAACGGACGGACATTTTGCAGAGACCGGCGAGTTCTTCCACGGTTTTCACTTCGTGGTAGTGCTGCAGGACGAAGGCTTTAAAGTCCAGATTCCTGTTGAGCATGGGAGCCAGGAAGCGTGCCATTTCTTCTTTCGTGTAGAAGGCTCTGAAGATGAGGAAGACTTCTTTCTGCTTGATGGAGAAAAGGTGCCTGCACTGTATTTTGTGCTCCAGATAGAAGAGGATGCTGTCCAGTACTGCACGCATCGGCGAACGGATGTCTATCTTGTTGAATATGGGAGGTTTCCTGTCGTTGCTGTGCAGGGATTCCAGCGCCAGTTGGTCGCATAAAGTGAATTGATTGTCGAAACTTAGCAGAATGTATTTCACATCGGTTATTGCGTCGGCCACAGAATCGGAATCCTGGGCAATCAGAACCATTTCGCCTCCTTTGCACAAATGGTTTCTAAATTCGTTGCACGAGATCATTGTTTCTCCTTCGAGCAGGAAGATAAAATAATTGTAATACTTGTCGGTGGATCGCAATTTTTCTCCTTCTTTTGCTTCATGGTAACTAAATCCGATATGGTAGTCCGAGACGTAGTTTTTGCAGGAAAGGTGTTCTTCTACATATAGCAGTTGCATAATTGAATTGTTTATTAAAATTAATGTTAGACATCAGAAAACACAGTGTTAGGGCGTAAAGGTATAATATTTTTTCAAACACTAATTTATTTGGCCGTTTTTTATATCTGTACACGCAGAGGGTTTGGTGGTTTGGGGAACTGTTCAGGGGATTAATGTATCCATAAACACGATTTTAGGGAGTCTTGTGTGCCGCCTGTGCGGTTTTGTGTATTTCCATTTCGTATAATGATTTCCGGCCTTGAACCGGCCTGCATACGTTTTTTTGCGAGAATATATTAGGGGATTCGTTATGAATTATCTACTTTTGCCACTCATGATAGAAATAAACTGCTATTACGATGATTTATATGAAATGAGCATGTGGAGACGGTTTACGCCTGCGGCGATGAATCAGGTTTGCTGCGATTTTCATACCTACTTATTAAAATTTTATTTACATGAAAACATTGGAAAGGTTGGTAGCCGAGAAACTACTGAAAATTAAAGCTGTCAAATTACAGCCGGCGAATCCCTTCACATGGGCTTCGGGATGGAAATCTCCTATTTACTGTGATAATAGAAAAACACTTTCTTACCCCGGTGTCCGAGATTTTATCAAAATAGAGCTGGCCCGCGTGATTATCGAAAATTACGAGAACGCAGAGGCGATTGCCGGAGTGGCCACCGGAGCGATTGCACAGGGGGCGCTGGTGGCCGATCTGCTGGGTCTTCCTTTTGTATACATCCGCGCCACGCCCAAAGATCACGGACTGGAGAATCTGATTGAAGGCGAGCTGAAGCCCGGATCGAAGGTGGTGGTGCTGGAAGATCTTGTGTCTACCGGAGGAAGCAGCCTGAAAGCGGTGGAAGCCGTACGCAACTTTGGTTGCGAGGTGATCGGGATGGTCGCCATCTTTACGCACGGTTTCCCCATCGCCGCCCAGCAGTTCAAGGCAGCAAAAGTAACGCTCACGACGCTGAGCCATTACGACGCCGTGATTGAAGAAGCGGTGCGCACCAACTACATCAGCCGTGCGGAAATAGCCACCCTGCAGGAATGGCGAAAAGATCCGGCCAACTGGAATCCCAATTCATAGCCTTACCCAATGACGGAATTTGTTAGCGATATAAAGGCGGTACCCTATAACGACGACCGGGTATTCGCCATGCTGTCCGACCTTTCAAACCTGGAAAGAGTGAAAGACCGCATCCCGCAGGATAAACTAAAAGATTTCTCGTTCGACAGCGACTCGTGCAGCTTCTCCGTCGACCCGGTGGGCAAAATCACCTTCCGGATAGTGGAGCGTGAACCGAACAGGACGATAAAATTTACAACAGCCAACTCACCCGTCCCCCTGAACATGTGGGTGCAACTGAAGCAGGTAGCCGAGAACGATACCCGTCTGAGGCTGACCGTCAGGGCCGAGTTGAATCCCTTTATCAAACCCATGGTGTCGAAACCTTTGCAGGATGCTCTGGAGAAAATATCAACCATGCTGGCAGCCCTGCCTTATTAACACCGGATAAATGACTCAAAAACTTTGGGAGAAAAAAAACGTGCGGGTAGACCGCGACGTGGAAACCTTTACCGTAGGCCGCGACCGCGAAATGGACCGGTACCTGGCCGAGTATGACGTGCTGGGATCGATGGCGCATATCACCATGCTGGAAAGTATCGGTTTGCTCACACGCGAAGAGCTTGCCTCTCTGCTTGCCGAACTGAAACAAATCTATTCCCTCGCCGGTAAAGGAGAGTTTGTGATAGAAGAAGGAGTGGAAGATGTCCATTCGCAGGTGGAACTCATGCTCACCCGCAAGCTGGGGGATACCGGCAAGAAAATCCACAGCGGGCGTTCGCGCAACGACCAGGTACTTCTGGACCTGAAACTCTTCACCCGCGCCCGGATACGGGAGGTAGTGGGAGAGGTCTCCGCCCTGTTTGACGTGCTGATCAGCCAGAGCAACCGCTACAGGGACGTGCTGCTGCCCGGATATACCCATTTGCAGGTGGCGATGCCATCCTCCTTCGGCCTCTGGTTCGGTGCCTACGCCGAAAGCCTTGCCGACGACCTGCTGTCGATGCAGGCGGCCTATAAGGTATGCAACCGCAATCCGCTGGGTTCTGCCGCCGGATACGGCTCGTCGTTCCCGCTAAACCGTCGGATGACTACCGAACTCCTGGGCTTCGACTCCATGAACTACAATGTGGTGTATGCCCAGATGGGACGGGGTAAAATGGAACGTACCACAGCCTTCGCCCTGGCTGGGATTGCCGCCACGCTTTCCAAACTGGCGTTCGACGCCTGTTTGTTCAACAGTCAGAACTTTGGTTTCATCCAATTGCCCGACCGGTTTACCACCGGCTCCAGCATCATGCCCCACAAGAAAAATCCCGACGTATTTGAGCTGATCCGCGCCAAATGCAATAAGATACAGGGATTACCCCAGCAAATTATGCTGATTTGCAACAATCTTCCTTCCGGATACTTCCGCGACTTGCAGATCCTCAAGGAGATTTTCCTCCCCTCTTTCGACGAACTGACGGATTGCCTCCGCATGGCAACCGGTATGCTGAAAGAAATAGAAGTAAACCCCTCTGTTCTGGACGATGCAAAATACGCTCCGATGTTCAGCGTGGAAGAAGTAAACCGCCTAGTGCTTTCCGGCGTGCCTTTCCGGGAAGCCTACAGGCAGGTAGGGCTGGAAATGGAAGCCGGCCGCTTTATTCCCGATAAGGAAATCCGCCACACACACGAAGGGAGCATCGGAAATTTATGCAACGACGCCATCGCCGCGCTGATGCGGCAGGTGATAGAGGGTTTCGCTTTCGAAAAAGCAGCCGGGGCAGAGTATAGACTTACAGCCGGGGATTCCTCCTTATGAAACGACTCCTCCCTGTCTGCTGCCTGATGGCTTTTCTGCTAAGCGCTTGCAATAAAGCCTATATATCCAGCATTCCCGACAGCCCGGTCTACTTGGAACTGGATCTGACCTTTGAAGACAAAGACCTGCTTCCCGCTTCGGCTTATAAAATATTCACGCCCCAAAATATAGGGCAGAGTGTGGAAAAAACAGGATTCGGCGGGGTATTGGTTTACCACGGCCTTAGCGGATCGGGCACCGGTGCCTATTATGCCTTTGATATTGCCTGCCCCTACGAAGCCAGCCGATCGGTGACACTTCATGTAGACGATGACCATCTTCATGCCGTTTGCCCCAAATGCGAAAGCAGGTACGAACTGCTGTTTGGCCTCGGCAACCCAGTCGGCGGCCCCTCCCGGGAACGCTTAAAGCCCTACCGGGTCTCGGTCAGCGGCAATAAAATATATGTGGGGAATTAAAAGAAGACAAAAAAACTCCCGCGAACAGTGATTCGGGGAGCTTTCTCATCATTTTAATATTTAAACCCTTGCTTGACTGCGAGCGAAAAACGGGACTCGAACCCGCGACCCTAACCTTGGCAAGGTTATGCTCTACCAACTGAGCTATTTTCGCCTTGAAGTTTATGCGTGCAAAGGTAAAGAAGTTTTTTATTCCTGCAAATAATCGGCGAAAAAAAAGACAGCTTTTTATGCTCAATACATTCAGGTACACTGCAAGGATGATTTTCCCCCATACGGTTACGGTCAGTCATCGTTTCGTGGAACTGCAGCAAAAACACGGCCACAGGACACTCGGGGGACTGGCCTCCAAAGGCAAAGTACTGCGGGACGGTTTTTCGGTTTCAAACGGAAAAACTCCCTGATGTTTACCTGTGACAAAATATATTTGGCTCTATAACGAATAGCGTGGGTAATCAAATTTGAGTTTGGCAGTAAGGAAGTATAT
Organism: Tannerellaceae bacterium; assembly: GCA_031276545.1. The sequence continues at coordinate 197 of JAISMW010000022.1, read as the reverse complement.
CATGTTGATATAGTTGCTTACGTCCCGGTATCCTCCCTCCGGCTCTTCTTTTAGCCGGTTTTAGCTGGTTGTATTTTACTGTTGATACCTTCCGGTAGCCCGTTTGTTACATGTTTGTCAAAGTAGGCAACAATGCCACTCCGGTGAGATTTAATCATGGATACAAACTTTCTATACGGTTCAATCTTTGCTTCGAT
>JAISMW010000016.1 GCA_031276545.1 Tannerellaceae bacterium | reverse complement strand
ACATTTATATTAAAATAACAATTACTTTTGGCGTGTAAAATAAATACAGGTTTATTCTACACATAAAAAAAGTTTTAAAAACCATTTGAAAAACAAATCGCTATGAGGTACAAACAAATCTTTTTTACTGGGATTTTTATGATGTGCGCGACGGTGATATTTGCGCAAAACAGGCAAATAGGGGGCGTCGTCACATCGGCGGAAGACGGGGAACCCCTGATCGGGGTGACCGTGATGGACAAACAGACGCAAAAGGGAACCGTGACGGACGAGCAGGGCGTATTCAGCCTTTCCCTGCCGGAACGGGCAAGGACTTTGCAGGTGAGCTATCTGGGGTACAAAACGAAGGAAGTAACCCTGACCGGCAGTCAGACGCTGCGCATCGTGATGGAACCGGACGTGGTGGCCATCGACGAGGTGATGGTCATTGCCTACGGTACGGGAAAGAAGTCCACGTTTACCGGATCGGCCACGGTGGTGAAAAGCGAATCGATCGAGAAAATCCGTTCGTCCAACGTCACCCAGGCGCTGCAGGGACAGAGCAGCGGCGTGCAGGTAATCAACAACAGCGGACAGCCGGGCGACGATGCCAGCATCATGATACGCGGCGTGGGCTCGATCAATGCCTCCAGCAATCCGCTGTACGTGGTGGACGGCGTGGCCTACGACGGCTATCTGAATCAGATCAATTCCTCGGACGTGGAATCCATCACGATTCTGAAAGATGCTTCGGCTACGGCCCTTTACGGTTCGAGAGCGGCCAACGGGGTGATTATGATTACGACGAAGAAGGGCGTGTCGGAAAAAGGACAGATCAACTTCCGCTCCACCTTCGGATTCTCGTCCCTGGCCGTAGATTTGCCGCGGGCTTTAACCTCCGCCGAGTTCGTGCAGCTCACCTGGCTGGCCATGAAAAACGGGAGGATGGACGCCGACGTATCCGAAGCCGAAGCCGCGCTCTATGCTACGGACAATCTGGTGAACGAGCTGAAGATTAATCCCTACACGACGTCCAAACCGGTCGGCCTCGACGGGCTGGTAGACCCCGGCGCAAAGTTGCTCTACGAAGGCGACTGGCGCGGCGAACTGCTCAAGTCGCGCATGAGGCAGGAGTACACGCTGGACATAAGCGGGAAGACGCAAAAGTCGGACTATTACATTTCGGGAGGCTACGTGAACGACAAGGGGATCTTTACCGCTCAGCAGTTCGAACGCTTCACCACGCGGGCCAACCTGAACTACCAGGCCAGGCCGTGGCTCCAGGCCGGCACGAACATTTCGCTCTCGCACAGCATCCGCGAAATATGGCTGGGCAACAGTACCATCTGGTTCCTTCGCACCATCTCGCCCACGTATCCCGTATACGAATGGGATTCCGAAAAGGGAGCCTACCGGCAGGATGCGAACGGAGACCGCATTTACGACTACGGAGACGGTCGCCAGGCCTGGATTGGCTGGAACCCGCTGGCGGATGCAGCCTACAATCCTTCGCCCGCTACCACCGACAATGTGTCGAACCGCTCCTACATTGAATTTACGATCCTGCCGGAATTGAAGTTCCGTACCAATTTCAGCGTGGATTTCTATCTGTATTCCTACGACGGCTACACCAACAGCCAGTACGGCTATGCCGCCGGCTACGGAGGAGAAGCCTACAAGGAAAACTACCGGAACATGTCGTATACCGTCAACAATCTGCTGACGTACAACAAATCCTTCGGCGACCATTCGCTCAACGTCCTGGCCGGACAGGAGGCCTATTCCATGAACCTGAAATACCTGATGGCCTCCAAGCGGGGATTCCCCTTCGGCGGACTGAGGGAAATAGGCTCGGCCTCCGAAATGAGCGATATGGATTCGTATCAGAACAACTACCGCCTGCAAAGCTGGCTGAGCCGCGTGGAATACGACTATGCCGACCGGTACTACATCTCCGGCAGTTTCCGTACCGACGGGACGTCGCGCTTCCATCCCGACAGTCGCTGGGGCAGCTTCTGGTCGGCAGGCGCTTCCTGGCGTATCTCGAATGAAGCCTTTATGAAAGATTATTCCTGGATAGACAACCTGAAACTCAAGGGAAGCTACGGAGCCGTAGGGAACGACGCCCTGTCAAGCTATTACGCCTACCAGGGACTGTATGCCACCGGAAGGAACGACTACAACAATGCCGGGGTAGCCATCAGCCGCCTGCCGAACAAGAATCTGAAATGGGAAAGCAACATCCAGTTGAATGTCGGCGTAGATTTTGCACTCTTCAACAGGTTCGGCGGAAGCATCGAATGGTTCAACCGTGCATCCAAAGATCTCCTGTTCCCCATGCCCATGGCTCCGTCTACCGGCTTCGGCAGTATAGACCGCAACATCGGCAATGTGAAGAACTACGGAATAGAGTTTCAACTGAACTGGCAGGCCGTCAACCGGAAAGATTTCAAGTGGACGATCGATCTCAACGGTACATCCTACCGGAACATCATCACCAAACTCCCGCAGGAAGAAATGAACTCAGGATCTTTCAAATGGCGCGAAGGCGAATCACGCTACAACTTCTGGGGCGTGGAATACGCCGGCGTAAATCCGGAAACAGGAAACGACCAATACTGGAAAAACATCTACGATACAAGCAGCGGCGAAAAGGTACTGACCGGCCGGGAACTGACCGAAAACCTGAACGAACTGACCAGCGACGACCAGAAAAAATACCTGGGAGATGCGCTACCCAAGCTCTTCGGCGGTTTCACCAATACGATAGTCTGGAAAGGCATCGATCTCTCTGCCCTGATCTATTACAGTCTGGGAGGCAAACTGTACGACGGCGACTATTCGCAGATGATGTCCTATCGCACCGGCTTCAGTATGCACCCGGATATGCTGGAGGCCTGGACGTCGGGCAACACCGGCGCCCGGTTCCCGCGTATCTCGACGGCCTATGCCAATACAATGGGATCCTATTCGTCGAAATTTTTGTATGACAACACCTTTGTTCGCCTGCGCAACCTCACGCTGGGCTATACGCTTCCGAAAGCCCTGACCGGGAAAATACAGGTCAATTCGCTGCGCATCTTTGTGCAAAGCGACAATCCGCTGACGATAGGGAATGCCGTGGGAAGAGGAACCGATCCGGAACAGAATATCTCCGGACAGACCAACAACCGCTTCCCCGTCACCCGGTCGATCTCTTTTGGTTTACAATTGAATTTATAATCACGAAACACGCTTTGTTGTATGAAACCGATAAAACATATTTTACACCTTTTTTGCGCGGGAATGACGCTCTGCGGCATATCCTCCTGCAACGATTTCCTGGAAACAAATCCTTCCACGTCGATTGCCGACAATGAAGTATTCACCACCGCCGCCGGCGCACAAGCCGCCCTGAACGGCAGCTATTATCAGATGAGAGCCTACAACAGCGGAGGAGCCGACCGGCAGGACGACTACGGCATACCCTCCATCCGCCTCATCTCCGACATGTGCGGCGAAGACATCATCGCCTGGGGAGGCTGGTACATCTACAATTACAATTACTGGGGAGAAACCCGTGCGGACATTTACCGCTCCAGCCAGCTCTGGACATTCCATTACCGCCTGATCAATAACGTGAACGCCATTATCGCCTACGTCGACGAATGCGACGGAAGCGAAACGGAAAAACGCCACATCAAAGGACAGGCTCTTGCCATGCGGGGCTGGGCTTACTTCGACCTGGCACAGCTTTTCCAGCAGACGTACAGCATTGCCCGGCAGATGCCCGGCGTCCCCATCTATACCGAACCGACCACCGAATCGACCGAAGGCAAACCGCGAGGTACCCTGGAAGATACCTACGCCCAGGTATTGAGCGACCTCAAAGAAGCCGAACAGCTCCTGGCCGACTTCGACAGGGGAAACAACATCAACCACTTCGACCTCTCGGTGGTAGAAGCCGTACTCTCCGAAGTATATCAGGTAATGAACCTCTGGACGGAATCGGAAAGCTACGCCAGGAAGGTGCTCGAAAAATATCCGCTGACAACCAATGAACAATACCTGAGCGGCTTCAACGACGAAAACACCCCGTCGTGGATCTGGGGAATGAGGCAAACCGAAGAACAGAACATGAGCGATTATTCCCTCTTTGCCATGTGGGGAAACGATACGCGCAAATGTTATACCTTCAGAGCTTATTTCCTGGCAGACGACTTCGTTGCCCTGTTCGACGAAGAAGACATCCGCTATCAGTTCGAGTTTTGGTGGGATGTGATCTACGCCTCGTTTAAATTCAGGGACAACGACGATTGCCGCGGCTCCATCGTATTCATGCGGTCGGAAGAAATGCTGCTCAATGCCGCCGAAGCGCTGGCTCGCCAGCACAAAGAAACGGAAGCGAAAGAACTTCTGTGGCAGTTGCAGGATTTGCGAAACGCCCGGCGCACCACTTCTTCCGGCGATGATTTGATAGAAGATATACTGATTGAACGGAGGAAGGAACTCTATGGCGAAGGATATGCGCTGTTCGACATACTGCGCAATCAGAAACCCCTGCTTCGCACGGGCAATCACGTGAACTACGGCGGAGGCACCACCCTGCCGGCGCGTTCCTGGCGCTTTATATTCCAGTTGCCCAATTCCGAACTGAAAAACAATAAAGCGCTGGTAGACGGCATCTGGCCGAACGGCGACCAGAATCCTTACGACGGCGTATATACGCCGCAATAAGGTTCGATTTCAGGATTCCTTTTAATTCAAAGGGAAAACCACCTCGCTTCTGCAAGGTGAACAGATGCGGCCTCTTTGGAGACAGGTTCTTCAAAGAGGCCGTAGACTGATGAGCCGGATCCCGACATGGAGGCATACACGGCGCCGGCTTCGTAAAGATTTTGTTTGATGGCGGCAAGTTCCGGATACTTGCCGAATACGCTTTGTTCGAAATCATTCTTCATCCGTCCTTTCCATTCCTTTACGGGGAGGCGGATGATTTCTTTCAGCGATACGGGCGGGATTTGCGGTTGCAGGGCGGCGTAGGCTTCCGCCGTGGAGACGGCTATTCCGGGCGTCACGAGGCAGAGGCGGAAACCTCTCAGCGACACCTGTACCGGTTCGAAAATGTTCCCTGTTCCCGATGCAAAAACCGGCGTGTTGCGGATAAAGAAAGGACAGTCGGCTCCCAGTCGGGAGGCCATCGCTTCGAGCTGTTCTTCCTTGAAGCCAAGACGTCCGAAGCTGTTCAGCAGTTTCAGCATGAAAGCGGCGTCCGACGAGCCTCCCCCCAGGCCGGCGCCCGAAGGGATGGCTTTGTGCAGATGTATTTCGAGGGGAGGAAGCCCGTAGATGGAAATCAGGCGAGCCGCCCTTACTGCCAGGTTGTTCTCCACGGAAGCATCCAGCGGGATACCGGTTTGCGAAAACGAAAAGACTTCCGCCTCGACCACTTCCAGCGCGTCGCGCAGCGGGATGGGGTAGAACACCGTCTCGATGTTGTGGTATCCGTCCGCCCGCCTGTCGAGTACGTGCAGTCCCAGATTAATCTTTGCGTTCGGGAAACAAATCATTTCCGGATATTAGGTTGTTCCAGTCCGTAGGATTTTTTGCGGTCTTCCGCTTTCAGCAGGAAGGAAAACAGGATGGCCAGCAGGCCGAAGAGGGCGAATATCAGCATCGGAACGGTATAATCGTAGGCCGGCGGTTCTCCCGGAAGGCGGGCGTAGCGGTCGATTACCCAGCCAATCAGCATCGGAACGCCCATCAGCCCCCAATTTTGCACATAGAAGATAAGCGAGAAGGCCGTACCCAGTTGCTTTTGCGGGATAATCTTTGCCACCGAAGGCCACATGGCCGAAGGAACCAGCGAAAAGGCAATGCCCAGCACAATCATCACGCACGTGGCAAACCACCATTCGTTCAGCAGGGGAAGGGCGAACAGAATGTGTACGACCGTCAGCATCACCGACCCGATCAGCATCAGGGTAGCCCCTTTGCCGATGCGGTCGTAAAGGCTTCCGAAGAGCGGCGTCAGCAGAATGGTGCCGAAGGGCAGGAGGCCGGGTATGGTGCCGGCCAGGGTCTCGTCCACCCCGTACTTGTATATCATCAGCTTGGTGGCAAACTTCAGGAACGGAAATACGCCCGAATAGAACAGCACGCACAGGATGGCGATCAGCCAGAAACCTTTGTTGGTCACAATGATCCCGATGTCGTTCAGCTTGAATCCTTCTTCCGGTTCGCTACCGGCGGAGGCAGCCTCTTCCGAAGCGTCGAGCTTTTTGTCCATCACCCGGTACACCAGGAAGGATATGGTGCCGATGCAGAGCATCAGCGCCCCCAGCCATACCGGCGTGGATACCTTTCCGAAATAATTGGAATTGGCGAGGGGAAGACTGAAGAACAGCGCGAAGGCTGTCCCTATGCGCGCCAGCGCTACCTGAAGCCCCATGGCCAGCGCCAGCTCGTGGCCGGTGAACCATTTCACGATAATCTTGCTTACGGTGATGCCGGCTATCTCGACTCCCATGCCGAAGGTGGCAAAGCCCAGTCCGGCCACGACTACCTGCAGCTTGTGTCCTGCAATCAGATCGCCGCCGATGGGGAAAAGGTCGGACACGGCGTAAGCCTTAATCAAAGCTCCGACCACCATCAGGCCGCAGGCCATCTGTCCGGTGAAGCGCACACCCATTTTATCCAGGATGATACCGCCCAGGATAAGCATGAAAAAAATCACGTTGAACCAGCCGTAGGCGCCGGAGAAGAAGCCGTATTCCGTAGAAGTCCAGCTATAAGTACGCATCAGTAAATCTTCCAGCGGAGCCATGACGTCGGTAATAAAATAGCCGCACATCATGGTGAAAGATACAATAATCAAAGCCGTCCAGCGGGCGGCTTTCGAATCGCTCAGTTTTTGTCTGATAGTTTCTGTCATGTCGTTTATTTTTGTTTGTTACTGTTTGTCCCTGTCAAAGAGCGGCAAGGCGTCCGCCACAATGAAATGGCTTCCGCCGATAAAGATCATGTCGCTGCCTGTTGCATGGTCGATTGCGAACGCGAGGGCTCCGTATACGGAGTCGAATCCCTGTCCTTGCAGTCCGGCGGCGCGGGCTTTCCCGATCAGGGTTTCTACCGGCAGCGCCCGTTCGGAGTTTGCTTGTGTAAACAGATAGAAGGCGCCTTTGGGCATCAGGCCGAGGATGGCGTCTACGTCTTTATCTTTTGAAAAACCGACAATCATATATACCCGGCAATCATCGTCCTGCACAAAGGTTTCTATATGCGGGGCCAGGTGTTCCCAGGCTCCAGGATTGTGGCCGGTGTCGGCCACGGTGTAAGGCTTTTCTATCAGTATTTCCCACCGTCCGTGCAGTCCGGTGAGGGAACATACGTTGTACACGCCGCTTTCTACGGCTTCCCGGGGCAGCTTGGCCGGCAACACCCTGTCCAGCTCGCGCAGGGCGCACAGGACGGTACGCATATTCTCATCTTGAGCCGGTCCGGACAGATTGTAAAAGAGTACGTCGTAGTCTTCCGTAAGGAATATCCATTCGCGGATTACGGAAATATAGACGGGATCTTCCTTCAGCAGCTTTTCCGTCTGTGCGAAAAGGAGCGAAGCCTGCATCTTTTCCGCCTGCCGGCGGAAGACGTTATCGACCGTTCCGAAGTCGGATTTGCCGACCACCACCGGCACGCCGGCCTTGATGATGCCTGCCTTTTCGTAGGCTATTTCGCCCGGCGTATCGCCCAGCAGTTCGGCATGGTCAATGCTGATGCCGGTGATAATGCTCAGTATCGGTGTGATGATATTGGTGCTGTCGAGCCGTCCTCCCAGGCCGACTTCTATCACGGCGATGTCTACCTTTTCGGATCGGAAGTAGTCGAAGGCCATCGCCGTGGTCAGCTCGAAGAAGGAAGGCTTCAGCGGCTCGAAGAACGCGCGGTGGCGTTCGATGAACTCCGTCACATAGTCTTTGCTGATCATTTCTCCGTTCACGCGGATGCGTTCGCGGAAGTCCAGCAGATGGGGCGAGGTGAAAAGTCCCGTGCGGTAGCCGGCCTGCTGAAAGATGGCGGCCAGCGTGTGGCAGACAGACCCTTTCCCGTTTGTTCCGCCTACGTGGACGGTGCGGTAGGCGCGGTGTGGATTGCCCAGGCGGTTGTCCAGGGCAACGATGGTGTCGAGTCCCGGTTTATACGCCGATGCTCCGTGATGCTGGAACACCGGCGTAGCGGCATATAGATAGTGTAATGTTTCTTCGTAGCTCATTCGTCCGAATCGCTTTCACGCATATTGTGGAAAACGTTTTGCACATCCTCGTCTTCTTCCAGCTTTTCTATCAGTTTCTCCACCGATTCGCGCTGTTCGGGCGTTACGTCTTTCAGGTCGCCGGGGATACGCAGGAACTCGGCGCTGTTGATTTCGTATCCGTTTTCTTCCAGGTATTTCTGTATGGCGGAGTTTTGCGCAAATTCGCCGTAGAGTACGATTTCGTCTTCATCCTCTTCCACTTCGTCCACGCCGTAGTCGATGAGTTCCAGCTCCAGGTCTTCCAGTGCGATACCTTCTTTTTTGACGATATGGAACACGCATTTATGGTCGAACAGAAATTCCAGGCTGCCGGATGTTCCCAGCGATCCGCCGTGTTTGTTGAAGTAGCTGCGCACGTTGGCCACGGTGCGCGTTGTATTGTCGGTAGCCGTTTCCACGAAGACGGCGATACCGTGGGGGCCGTAGCCTTCGTAGTTCATTTCCTTGTAGTCGGTAAAGTCTTTCGAGGTGGCCTTCTTGACAGCCCGTTCCACGTTTTCCTTCGGCATATTTTCTTTCTTGGCCTGCTGCATCAGCACGCGCAGGCGGGGGTTGCTGTCGGGGTCGGGGCCTCCGGACTTCACGGCGATGGTGATTTCCTTTCCCAGCTTGGTAAATACACGGGCCATATTGCCCCATCGCTTAAACTTCTTTGCTTTGCGGTATTCAAACGCTCTTCCCATAGAATATTACTTTATGTTTTGATGATGATTTATCTCAGTTGAGCGTCCAGTTGGCGCTCCAGATTCGTTTGTATTTTGTGCATGATGCTTTCGATCTGTTTGTCGGTCAGTGTTTTTTCCGCATCCTGCAGATAGAAGCTCACGGCATACGATTTTTTGCCGGCAGGCAGGTTGCTGCCTTCGTATACATCGAAGAGCGTGACGCTGCGGAGCAGTTTCCGTTCGCTTTCGCGGGCGATTCTTTCTATTTCGGCAAAGGGAGTGTGCCGGTCGACCAGCAGCGCCAAATCCCGTCGGACGGACTGAAACCGGGGTATCCCGGCGAAGGTCACCCGGTTCTTCCGGATTTCCTTCATCAGCGCCGTCCACGACAGTTCGGCGTAATAGACCTCCGAATGTACGTCTGCCGTTTTGAGCAGACTGCGGTTCACCGCGCCGTACACTCCCAGCCACTGTTTCGAGCTGCCTCCCGTCAGGCTCATGCCTGCACGGAAAATATCGTCGCCCTCCGACGTAACAGCCCGGAGCGTTCGTCCGTTCACGCCCAGACGTGCCAGGATTTGCTCCACGTAGGCTTTCAGTTCGTACACCGACGACTTCTCGTCGGGATGCGTCCAGTTGTTTTCCACCCGGTTGCCGCATATCCACAAGCCCAGGCGAAAATCTTCGCCGAATCCGGCAAGGGCGTCGCCTTCCTTTTCTTTCGAGGCGTCGTACGCATAGCAGTTGCCGAACTCGAAGAAACGGAGGTTGCCGTTCCGGCGCTTTTCATTATGCCCGATGCTTTCGAGTCCGCCAAACAGCAGGGTCTGGCGCATAGTGTTCAGTTCCGTGCTGATGGCGTTCTTCAGCATCACGCAGCGCGAGAGCGGATAGGTGGAAAGCCCGTCGTAATAGACCGAGCGGGTTTGCGAATTGTTCAGTATTTCGTGGAATCCCGCGCCGCAAAGCTGTTCGGATACGAGGTGCTGCAGCCGGTAGCTCCGGTCGGCAGGCGTGCGGACGTTCAGGCTGGCCTTTACGTGTTCGCTCACCTCTACATTATTGTATCCGTAGATGCGGAGGATGTCTTCAATCACATCCACATCGCGCTTCACGTCGATGCGGTAGACCGGCACCCGGAGCACGAGCCCTTCCGGCGTTTCGGAAACGACCTCGATTTCAAGCGAGGCGAGGATGCGTTTGATGGTTTCCGCCGGGATTGTTTTCCCCGTGAGGCTGTATATTTTCCGGTAAGCGACCTCCACCGTGCAGGGCTGTACCGGCACGGGATATACATCCTGCACTTCGCCGGTGATGCGTCCGCCGGCTATATCCCGAATCAGCAGCGCCGCACGCTTGAGCACGTACAGGGTCTGATTCGGATCCAGTCCTCTTTCGAAACGGAACGAAGCGTCGGTACTCAGGCCAAACCGCCGGGCGGTTTGGCGGATGCGTGCCGGATGGAAGTTGGCCGATTCGAGGAACACATCCACGGTCTGTTCCGTTACGCCGGAATCCAGTCCTCCGAACACACCGCCGATGCACATGGCTTCGTCGCCGTTGCATATCATCACGTCTTTGCCCGCGAGTGTACGTTCCACTCCGTCGAGGGTTACAAACTTTGTTCCTTCGGGCAGGGTTTTTACCGTCACTTTGCCGCCGGTTATCCTGCCGGCGTCAAACGCATGAAGGGGCTGTCCCAGTTCATGCAGCACGTAGTTGGTAATATCCACCACGTTGTTGATCGGACGCAGTCCGATGGCCGTAAGGGCGTCCTGCATCCACCGGGGGCTTTCCTTTACGGTGACGCCGCAGATGGCGACGCCCGAATAGCGCGGGCAGCCTTCCGTATCTTCCACCGCGATGCTGATCGGCGCATCGCCCTCCGTACGGAATTCCTCCACGGAGGGCGGCTTCAGTACGGCCTTCCTTCCGTTTTGCAGCAGATAGGCGGCCAGGTCTCTCGCCACGCCGAAATGCGAAGCGGCGTCCACCCGGTTGGGTGTAATGTCCACTTCCAGGACATAGTCGCTCCTTACATCATAATATTCCTTCGCCGACATTCCTGCGGGCACATCGGCGGGCAATACGATGATACCTTCGTGACTGGTTCCGATGCCGATTTCATCTTCGGCGCAAATCATCCCGTTCGATTCCACCCCGCGTATTTTCGATTTTTTGATGGTAAAGCACGTATCGTCCCGATACAGCTTCGTGCCGTTCGGCGCCACCACCACCTTTTGTCCGGCCGCCACGTTGGGCGCTCCGCATACAATTTGCAGCGGTTCCCCGTCGCCGGTGCGTACGGTGGTCACATGCAGATGGTCCGAATCCGGATGCGGCTCGCAGGTCAGCACTTCGCCCACCACGAGGCCTTCCAGTCCGCCCTTCACCGTTTGCACTTCCTCCACGCCGTCCGTTTCCAGTCCGATGGACGTCAGCGCCGGCGGCACCTCTTCCGGCTGGAGGTCGAAATCAATATATGTTTTTAACCAGTTGTAAGATATCTTCATCGTTTCATGTATTTTACTGCTATTTTTGCGCGCCAAAGTTAAAAAGAATTATTCAATAACCTGAGTTCGACGCAAGAACCCCAGGGCAACCGCATCAAAAATCAGCATAGGAAGCTAACGTAGATAAAGGAAGGATGAAACAGCCGGTTTGAATCCTTATACCGGAAGCAGAACGGTCATCACCCATGCGTAAAAAACCGTGTTTTCAATCTGAACCCCCAATTCATCCACGGTTTTCCTGCTGTGAAACATACAAAAGAGTGGCATAAATAAAAACCGGCGGCAGGATTAATGCCTACCTTTGTGAACTTCCGGTAGGGAAGCCACTACAATCCTATTGAAAACAATCGCTCTATTAAAACAGGCAGCACATACGACATAAGGAAACAACCGCTGCCTGCGAGAAGGCCTAGCGAACCTTATATTTCTAATCATTTCTATTAATCTTTTAAATTTTATGCGTATGCAACAAAAAACTATTTATGTACTCCTTGCCTTTGCCCTCCTGCTGGCGGGTGGATGCAAGGACGACAGCGAAGAGATGCTGAAATATCAGCAACCCTTTCTGGGGCAATGGCAGGAGATTGCCCGCGGGAATGACTATTATCCCGAACTTACTCCCGATGATGGACACATTATTGAATTTCTTCCCGACGGTACCTACCAGGCTGTTTGGGGCAATGGAGGTGTCTCTACCAGACACTACCGGGTAGACGCCGAGTGTGTGTACTATGATAACGGAACAAGACCCTACGGACATATCGACCGGTACAGCTTTACCGGCACGGACACGCTCCGGCTGGATTATGTGGACGGGGCAATAACAATGTCCATGGCCACCCCTACATTTAATATCTACAAACGATTAAAAACAAATGAATAATGAAACGATTACTCTTTATTTTGTGTGCCCTCCTGCTATTGGTCGGATGCGGAGATAACAGCGAAGCAGACGGCGGCACGGTAACCATAGCGGAACCCTCGCAACGTATTCTGGGCAAATGGAAGGAGATTGCCCGCTGGAATGACTATAATCCCAAACTTACTCCCAATGAGACGGTCATTGAGTTTCTGCCCGACAGAACGTATTACGGCCCGTTCGGCTTCTATTTGGGTCGGACTGACGGCGAGCCGTCATATTACCGGATAGAATCCGACAGCCTGTATCTGGAGAGGAAAGAACAGCCCGGACAAATTTACCGGTGTATTTTTACCGACAACAATCAGTTCTTCGTGGAACATGTCCATGGTTACGCAACATACTCAATGCTTACCCCTAAATTTCATATTTTCAAACGAATAAAATAAAAACGATCATGAAAAAGATTACATGTTTATTCGTGTGGATGTTTATAAACTGCCGGCCGGTATCTATGTGCTGACCCTCATATTAATCAATTCTATTAATCTTTTAAATTTTATGCGTATGCTACAAAAAACTATTTATTTATTACTTGCCTTTGCCCTCCTGCTGGCGGGCGGATGCAAGGACAACAACGAAGAGATGCTGAAATATCAGCAACCCTTTCTGGGGCAATGGCAGGAGATTGCCCGCGGGAATGAGACGTTTCCCGAACTTACCCCCGATGGGCATGTGATTGAATTTCTGACAGACGGCACAATGCCCGGCGGCACCTATCACAGCCGTTTCCCGTCAGGCAATCGGACGGACAACTATCGGGTAGATGCCGGTTCCCTATACTTGAACAGCGGAAAACCCCGGGATGGATACACCTACCGGTACAGTTTCGCCGGCCCGGACACACTCCGGCTGGATCTTATCTACGGCATGAGGACATTGTCGACGGACACACCTATATTTAATATCTACGAACGATTAAAAACAAATGAACAATGAAAAGATTATTTTTTATTTTCTGTGCGCTCCTTAGCAGCGCCATGGTATCTGCACAAGTGTACGAGTACTATTTTGAAAACAGGGATGCGTTTCGCATGTTTCCTCAGTTAAAACCGGTAAGCGAAAGTCCGCTTATAAACTCCATGCCTCCCTTCAATGTGGACAGTATGCTGGCCGAAGATAAGGAGCTGTTTTCCTGCT